>NZ_LR778301.1:3805708-4168563 GCF_902813185.1 Denitratisoma oestradiolicum | reverse complement strand
TCGGGATGATCGAGACGCCACAGGAACTGCTGCTGTGGACAGCCGGTAGTAGCGCGTCGGGTCATCGGTGTTGACAACGTGCCCGGACAGGCCAGAGCCGTAGTAGTAATAGGGCGCGAAAGCTGCCACCCACTGGTTGTCCCAGGTGATCTGGTGACGCATCCCGTAGTAGCTGCCCTGCTCGATGCCGTAGGACGTGGTGGGACACGGTCGTGAAGTTGGTGTCCAGCGTGCCGGTGTTGCCGGTGCCGGGCGTGAGCACCGCCATGTGCGAGCAGTTGCTCGGCTGCGAAACGCCATGGGGCGATCTTGCCGCTTTCTTGGTCGGGATGACCCGCATCCGGTACCTGGCTCTCGGTGTAGCCGGTCGAGCCGTTGGCGTTCCAGCTGAAATCCACATATTGGGGCGGCCGAGGCAGTTGCCAGGCCGGTGGTGAGTTGATCCAGCTGGGCAAAGCCACCGCGCGTGTATTGGCGCAAGGTGGTGCCGGAGAACCACAGCGACATCGGCTGACGATAGCCTTCAGGCCCCACGATCACGCCGAAATTGGCCATGAAGCTGCCCATCTGGTCGGGCTGACGCATCGCCATGCCGCCATTGGCGGACAGGCGCAGCAGCTGGTGGCCATCGACCGAATAGCAGGGCGTGGCCTTGATCCAATAGGTACCTGCCGAACTGGAACTCACCTGGCCGTTGGTGTAGTTCCAGCCGGTGTAGTCCGACCAGATCTCGCCCGAGGTCGCCCAGGCATTGCCCGCATTGGTCTGGTTGGCCCGGCTGACCAGATTGAAATCCGAGTCGTAGATGCTGCAGTCCGGGCTGTTGTTGTACGAGGAGTATACCACCAGGGCAGGGGCTGCTTCTCATAGGCCGGGGCGGTCTCGACCGGCAGCGTGCGCAAAAATCGTCCCATTACGCCACCTCCTCGATGCCCCAGACGTTGAAGCTGACGGTGGCGGCACTGACCTGCACCACGATCTTCTGACCGGCGGCCAAGGAAAGTGCGGTGCGCTCCAGCACTTCGGTCGCCGCCAGGCTCACTTCAAATTCGATGAATTCGCTTTCGGCCGGCGTGCTTGACGCGGTGAGCGCCACGCGCACCTTGGCCGCAGCTGTGCCTTTGTTGCAAGCCGCGACATTGACCACAGCGCGACGTCCGGTGGGCACTTCATAAAGGGTCGCCAGCGTGTTGGCGGCTGGCAGCGCCGTTCCCAAAATGGACATTGAGGGAGCTCCTTAGAGTTGGGCCAAGAAGAAGGTCTTGCGCCCCAGCACCAGTTGCTGGGTGACGCTGTTGGCAGCGGCTTGCGCCGTGGCCACGGCCTGATCGGCCGCGCTTTGCGTGGCGGAGATCGCCTGGTCAGCCGCGCCTTGTGTCGCGGCGATGGCTTGGTCACGGCTGCTGGCGGTTTGCTGGATCGCGGTCTGGGCCGCCGCATTGACGGTGGCCACCGTACTGGTCTCTGTCTGTGCCATCACGGCCAAGGCCGCGTTCTTGGTCTGGGTGACCGAGGCTTCCGCCGCCGTCTTGGTGGCGGTGATCGCGGTCTCGGCCGCTGTCTTGGTGGCCGTGACGTTGGCAATGGCCACATCAGCGGCCGTGGCAATGGTGTCGAGCGTCGCTGTCTCTACGGAGGTCGCGTGCGCCGACATCTCCGCCATCTTGATGTCGCCCATCTCCTCGACCTCAAGGACGGTGGCGCGACCACCGATGCGGTCGATGGCGGTGCCGAGGTACGCCAGCTCTTCGGGTGTGGCGATCTCGGCAGCGGTTTCAATCTTGGCTTTGATCGCGCGCACTGCATCGCGCAGCAAGGGGTCTTTGGCCATGGGAAACTCCTCTTAAAAGCCGAACTGGTGAAACACCCGCAATTGCTGGCGGTGCAGCCGTTCGGTGAGTTGGTCTTGGCCCTGCTGGGTGGACGCCTCCTGCGCGGCCACATCCGCATCGATGCGGGTGAGAGCCTCACGCAGGTTGAGGACGTCTTCAGACAGCAGGTGCTCTGGGTGCGGCAGCGGATAGCCGCGCGGCGTGCGCTCATGGGTCATCGCTCATCCCCATCAGGTGACGATGACGCGCAAGTTGCGCACGAAGGGCCGGTGTTGGTGTTCCGGACAACGCCAGCTTCACGCGCGTGGTGCGGTCGGCACCGACGCCGACGAGGCTGGTGGTCTTGTAGGTACGTTCCACCCAGCCGTTGCCCACCTCCACGCCAGAAGACAAGGACAGCGCCTGGAAACTGCCCGGCGTGCCTGACTCCGCCTGCACCGAGACACTCGAGGTGCCGGGCGTCAGCGCATCGAAGGTCACCGACACATTGAAGGTGGCAGCAGCCGGAATCGCCCGCGACAGGTAGTCGCCAGCGGCCTCCAGCGTGCCGAACACCAGCTGCGTGCCCGGGTAGAGGATCGGACTGGCCGCTTCCGAACCCGTGAGCTTGGCCGACACCGCCAGGTTGCCCGAGAGCTTCGCTCAAGGCCAGCCCCTGATCTTCCGACAGGGTGTAGATCCGCCCTTGCGCATCAGTCACCAGGAACTGCACGTCGGTGCCAGCCGCTGGACGCTCAACGCCCGCGAGTGCCATCACATCCGACAGGTTGGTCACCGTGTACTGGCCCAGCGAGACCGTCTTGCTCGTCTGCGAAAACCGGCAGCCCAGCAGCCGAAACGTCAGGTCCTGCGTCTGGTGCGGTGTCCAGGTGATGCCATTGCTCGATGAGAGCAGTACAACCGATCTGGTAGGGCTGAGCGGTGACCCAACCGGTGCGCGGGTCGTACTTGCCGAGTTCCGCGACCGACACGGCGTGGTTCGCGTCGTCCGTGAGCACCACGATGGCGTACTCGCGGTTGGCCTCGAGCGCCACCGGATCGAGCGTGATCCGGGTCGGGTTGCCGTCGGTCTTGATGTCCGAGGCCGCCAAGCGACCTTCAGTCAGCACCGTGGTGGTGGGCATGCCGACCTGCGTCTCGCGGATCTGCACGATCACGGGAGCCGAGCCACCCTTGGTGGTGAACCACAGCTCCAGCCCGCCGATGGTGCGGCGCTCGGGCAGCGTGAAGGTCTGCGCTAGCGGGTCCCAACGGCGCACCACCGTAGTCAGAATGCGTCGGCGCGTTTCGGTGACGATCTGGCCTCGCCCGACATAAGTCGCCGAGCCGTAGCTGCCGCCGGCACCCAGGAATTCCACCAACTTGGCGCCAGCCGGAATCGCCTGCGGTATCTGGAAGCTGCCCGTGAGCAGACCGGAAGCATTGGCTGCCGTGCCGGCTGGCTGGCCGATCCCGATGCCATCGAAGCGCAGTTGTGCCAGGGCTTCGTTCGGCCCAAACCCCATGACTGTGTAGTCGACCTGCAAGCTGCGCAGAAACTGGGCTTCCTCACTCGAGGAAGCAAGCACCTGCTCCGAACGACGCGTCTCCACGACCTGTTCGAGCACACCGCTGCCAGTGATCAGGCGCTCGGTGACGTCCGACGCCCAGGTGGTGTTTGTGACGGTGAACTGGTCAACCGCAGGGTTCAACGTCACCCGGGCCGGCACAGGCTCAAAGGCCTGGTAGGGGTTGATCTTCATCGACCCTGTGCGGGCCAACTGTTCCACCACAGGCGTCAGGGTGTAGTCCAGTGTCAGTAGCGTGTTTCCGTTGTCCTTGGCGTGCTGGGCACTGGCGGTGATCGGCAGGGTCAGGACACCCGCCACCACCGCGCCGGTCTGCGCCACACCCTGGTCGCGCAAGTCATCGTCGAGAAAGTTGTCGACGAACAGCCCCTTCTTGGCGGCGGGCTCACGGATGTTGGCGTCCACCCGCAGGCGCTCCAGCGCCATCAGGTCATAGAGGTCGGCAATCTGGCGCTGCATCGCGGTCAGTTCCGAGACCTTGATGGTGCGAATCGCAATATTGCGCACCGCAGGCTCAGCGCCATTGCGCCAGTCATAGGCGATCTCGGCCAGCGCCAGCCGCGAAGCGGGCACCGTGGGCGCGATGGGGTTCCTCACCTGTGAAATCCCCTTGATGCGTTCCACCTGGCCATCGGCGGTGAGCGCCAGCACATCCACGCGCGGCAGCTTCCACTGGTAGTCGATATACATCGTGGAACCCTGCACCACGCCCGTGACCTTGAAGCCGGTGTCGGTCAGGTGGGTCGGGGTGATGCTGGCGATGTACTGGTAGGTGACCTGGTAGCTCGATCCGGGTGCCGGCTCGGCACCGCCCGGACTCCAGTCGATCTCATCGCCGACGACCTTGTAGTCGGTGCCCTGGGCGTAGGTGGTCGTGCCTTGTTTGATGGTGAGCACGGCCACCACCGTCGGTTCGGTCAAGACATCGCGACTGCCGGTGAAAGCGCCATGGACCACGGTCTCGGTCTTCTGCTGGGTCACCTTGATGTCGAGCACCTGCGCCAACGGCGGACGGTTGATCGTGACGACCATCGAGCCATCGCCGCTGTCGTTGAAGACCTGCGGTTCCGAGGACACCCGCTGCAGGTCCGGGTCAATGGGCAGCCGCAGGCGCTGCGATTGGCTGCGCTCGACCTTGAAGCCGTCGATGTTGGCGCGGCCCTCGGCGACCGAGAAAATGTGCTCTTGGGCATCGGTATTGGTGCTGAGGAAACGCACGCCCAGCCCTTCGGTCACGTAGTGGCCGTTGGCGTCATAGTCGTAGCGCGCCAGGCTCGCAATCACGCCATCGAGCACCGGCGGCTGGCGGCGGTTCTCCAGGATGCCGTTGTCCAGCGCATAGACTGCGTGGAAATCACCGGGCTGGCCATCACTGGTGCCGGCACCTTCCCAGCCCCAGGCGAGGGTCTCCTGCAGCCGCCCGGCACCCGGCTCCTGGTAGTTGCGCACGCCGACGGCGGGTTCGCGAAGGTTGGGGTCTTCGAGTTCGGTGACCGTGCGGGTAGTGAAGCGCACGCCGACGGCCACCCGACCATCGACCGGCACTGTGAACGTGGCGGCAGGCACCTCGCGCACCGCGCCACGCAGATAGACACGACCGGCTTCCAGGGTCACGAGGCCCGAATCAGCCTCGATCTGCAGGTTGGCCCCGCTGACGATGTCGCCATCCTTCAACAGCGCATCAGCCACGCCCTGCAGACGGTGGATCAGGGTGGTCTGGATCTCGTTGAGTTCTCGGGATTGCAGGCCGTCGCCGGCGCGGAACAAGAGCTGGGTGTAGTGCTTGGCCGGGTCAAACAGGTTGTAGTAACGCTCGATCATGGATGGCCTCGCGATTTAGAAAGTGACGACGAATTCGAAGGTCTCGCGAGTCGAGGGCTGGCGCACGATGGGCACCGAGTTCTGCAGCACGAGGAGGATGCCGGGCTCAACGACTTGGCTCGGCACGAAGAATTTCTGCCCAACGGGCAGTTCGGGATCGGTCTGGGTGCCGACGAAGAGGCCTTGCTCGCGCACCACGCTGGTGGCGGCATCTTCGAAGTCGAAGCGCACCCGAATGAAAAGGTGGTTCGTGGGCTCGGTGACCAGCCGGTAGCGTCCGGTCGGCACCACGATCTCGCCCTCTGGGTCAGCGGCGACGAAATGCGCCTCATCGACCACCCGGCGGCCTACTTCGCGCAACAGCGCCGTCTGGCCTATGGATTCGGGCGGATGGGAAACCTTGAAATGGATCGTCACCTCGCCCTGTTCGGGGATGGTGCTGGCCGGCAGACGCCGGATCACGCCCTCGCGGGCATTGGCGCTGTAGTCGATGTCGAGCGTGTACTCGGTCTGGTCATCGAGCGAGGTGACGCGGATGTCGGCCAGATGCTGGAAGCCCAGCTCGATCACACCCGCTTCATCGAAGGATGTGCTGATCGCCTTGGTGGTGTCCCACAGCGGATCGCCCTCGCCCAGGGCGAGGTGCAGGGTTTGTTCTTTGATCGCGGCGGCAAGCGCAGCGCGACCGCTGGCAGTCAGGATGGCCATCGGGTGCTCCAGAAAATGAATGGGGGTAGAGAAATCAGGACTGCGTGCTGTGGGCGCAGCCAATCAGCTCGCGGGTGTCGGTCCAACTCGAGGTCGGCCAGCGCACGCCGGTCCAGGTCTGGCCGCTCCAGGTGGCACGACCGCTGGCCAAGGCCACACGCGAGGGCGCAGCCTGCGTGTGGGTGTTGCGCCCGGTGCTTCGGGTCAGCAAGCGCGACAGGCTGCTTGGCGTTTCTACAAACCCGTAGGGCGTCGCATCGGTGAAGCCCGAGATAGCGATGTGCATCTCGGTCAGCGTTCGCCACTCGACCTCGGCCACATCACCCAAGGTGAGATCGCCGAGGGTGGACAGCGGCCGTGTGCGCAGCAGTGCTCGCCGGGGCGTGCGGGTATTGATCTCGCCCAGAATGACTTCACTGAGCACCACCTGAGCCCGTTGATACAGGCGTGACCGCCAGCCAGCGGCATCGGGCAAGGCAGGGTTGCCTCGGGTGTGATCGCGGCGTACAAAACCCTGGTCCAGGCTAGGCAACGATTCGCCCAAGGCCCACATCCCCAGCGCCTGATCGGCACGGGCCTGAACCCGGGAGATAGCCTGCCGAGCACGGTGACTCTGTAGAGCCAAGGTCGGCACGACCAGATCACCCGGATGGCCACGAACGAAGCGCTCCAACACTTCTACCCGTGTCAGCCGGTGTGGCGTTGCGGACAACCGGTCACCGCTACCCAGCGCTATCGGCGCGCCCGTCTCCCGCCAGACAAAGCGCGGCAGGTTGGCGTTGATGTCGCCCAAGGGCGTGCTGTCCGAGAGCACCACCATCGCCCGGCAAAACCTCCGCTCGGGGCGCATCCCCAATGGATCAGGCACGCCCAGCGCATTAGCGAGCGTGAACAGGTGCGAGTGCAGGATCTCCTCGTTGAGCGTGTGGCCTGGTTCACCCAAGCTGGAAAAGTCCAACAGGGTGCGGTCGATCAGGCGGGCTACCACAAAGCGCACAGCCTCCCGCGCGGGCGCCAGCACGATGTCGGGCGGTGGGTTCACCCATTGGTGGCCCCGGCCAAAGGACAACTTGGTCTGCCCGTCCCGCCAGAACACCCCACTGTGATCGGACAGCAGCGCCTCGCCCAGCCGACTCTCATCGAGCAAGACGCGGCGCAGGTCATGGCCGTGATAGATGCGTGACAGCCGACTGCGGGCCGGTGCCGACAGACGGGCGATGGCGATCAGGTTGGCAATCGCCGTGTCGTTGTCGAGCACTTCTCCCGGATCGAGTTGAAACTCGGCAAAGCGAACACCGGGCGGTTCCTGCTCGACCGTGGCGCGCATCCCGATCCAGGACAAGGCGGTCGCCAGCGCGGCCGGGGTGCCACGCAGTCTCTGCCAGAGGATGCCCTCAGCGATGAGCGCGCGCGGCTCCGGCAAATAGGGCAGCAATTCGCCCAGCCCGTATTCCCAGATCAGCCAAGGCAGCAGCGGGTCAGACGGATCGGTCTTGAACTGGCGGATCGCATCTGCCGGCAGTGTCAGCCGGGACAACGAATTGGTCGCCAGGGATAGCGCCCGCTCCAGCGGTGTGGCATTAGCGGGCAGCAGATGGTCAGCGGTCATGTGCCCTCCAGCGCAGGGGGAGAAATGGGAAGACGCGAAGCGCTATCGATCCCTCCCCGCAAATTCCAGATTCAGATTCATCAGCCGCACCGCTTGGTTGGCGTTGGCGCGAATGTCGGTCGTGGGTGAATGCAACTCGACCTTGTGCACGCCAGGACGCTGCAACGCGCCAATCAACCAGGACGGTGTCAGATCCCAGCCCAGGCCCGACTGCGCAGCCAACGCTTCCTTGAACCGTGCCACGATGGCCTCGAAGGCCGCCACGGGTGTATCGGGGTAGAGCCAGATCCGGGCGCTCACCGTGACGGGAATGAGTTCGGCCGGCACCACCTCGACGGTATCGGTCAGCACCCGGATGTCGTCGCGCAACACCACAGCGCGCACGGCATCGAGCACCGCATCCGGGACAGTGTCTGCTTCGCCCTTGGCGAGCACGCTGATGCGCACACGCCCGGGTTCCGGGCTGTCGACCTCAACATCGGCCACCTCGGGGGAGGCCGAGAGCGCCCAGTAGCGGTAGTGTGCCGCGCCACCGGCATTGGCAAAGCCGATGATGCGTTGACGGGTGCGCAGGCGCAGCGCCTCATCGGTCTCAGCCATCAAACGCGTCACGCCGTAGAAAGCGGCCAGGTGGTCGAGATCGCTGCCGGTGGCAAAGGCCAGGAGGGAGGCCTTGGCAGCGGCGTTGATGCGGTTCCTGAGCAGCACTTCACGATAAGCCGCGACCTCCAGAAGCTTGACTGCCGGGTCCGAGGCCAAGAGGGCCGAGTAGTCCGGATAGCGGGATTGAAACTCGGTCTGCAGTTCAGAGAAGATCGTCTCGAAGGACAAGGTCTCGATCACTGCCGGGGTTGGCAAACTCGCCAGATCACTGAGCGTGGTCATTCACACCTCTACTGCGGTAAGGACCGTGGCCTGGCCATCGGGCAGATAGATGCCTTCCAGATCGAGCACGACTTGCCCGACTTCTGCTCTGGCGATGCGCACCCGGGTGAGCTTGAAACGCGGCTCCCAACGCGCCAGCGCCTCGGCGGTGGCTGAATACAGATCCATGGCCAACCTCGGGGTCATGGGGTTGTCGACCAGCGTTGGCAGGCGTGAGCCATAGTCACGGCGCATCACACGCGTGCCGATGCGGGTGGTCAGGATGTCGCGGATGCTCTGGCGCAGGTGGTCGATGCCAGCCAGGGGCTGGCCAGTTTGGGCGTTGATTCCTAGCATCGATGGCCTTCGGGATGGTTCGCTTGCGTTTATCTCAATCTGAGATAAACTCACTCCATGAAAATCATCAGCAACAGCGCCCTGCGGGCCTTCGCTGCCGATCATCCTCAGGCCGAAGCCCCCTTGCAGGGATGGCGGCGGGTGATTGAAAAGAACCGGTTTGCCAACTGGGCCGAGCTCAAAGCCGCCTTCAATGCGGTGGACAAGGTTGGCGAGTTGGTGGTGTTCGATATTGGCGGCAACAAGTACCGTCTGATCGCTTACATCCGGTTCGAGAAGCAAATCGTGTACATCAAGGCGGTGCTCACCCACCGGGATTACGACAAAGGAGCGTGGAAATCATGAATGCAGCCATCGACGTGAAGCACCTGCTCCCTGTCTGGGAACAGTTCCGTGCCGCCACTGATATCGCCCCCATTCGGGACGAGGCCCACTACGCGCGGATGACCGAAATGCTCGAAGCCCTGCTGGATGAAACCCAGGGCGATGAAAACCATCCCGCCATGGGCTTGGTTGACATCGTGGGCGACCTGATCGAGGACTACGAGGCTGAGCATCACCCACTGCCCGAGACCACCGGCGTGCAAGCCCTGAAATTCCTGATGGAGCAGCACGGCCTGAAGCAAAGTGATCTTTCCGAAATCGGCAGCCAGGGCGTTGTCTCTGAAATTCTGACCGGCAAGCGCGAGCTCAACATTCGGCAAGTGCGGGCGCTGAGCGAGCGTTTCGGGTTTCTGCCGCAACCTTTGTTTGAAACGAATACCGCCGGCAGGTGAAGCGAGGGTCGGTAGTGGTCTCCCCTCAATTCTCCCCAGGGTCGCATCACGCTCAATGCGAGTGATGGTTCGAGTTGCCGCCGGCGTCCATGATGGAGCCGGTGGCCGAGACATTACCGTTGACCTGAATGTCGCCCTCAATGCTTGCCCCGGCACCACCACTGCCTTTGCCGACCAGCCCCTTGAGGTAGGTGAAGAGCTTCTTCACCAACACCGTGCCGGTGAAGGTGCTCTCTGCGGCATCGGCGAGAAGTTTCGGCGTCGAGAATGTCGTGCCGTCATCACGCAGCTCCAGGGTGGTAGCGCCAATCTGCAGCACGATCTTTCCACCGGCCGGTACAGCCAAACGCCAGTGGTGCTGGGCGCGGTCGTACTCCATCACCGCCCCATCCTTGAACAGGGTGCGCGAGATATCCGCCGAATCGGCCGGAGCCGGATGCTCGGCGCGGTAGATCGAGCCCACCACCACGCCCTGGTTGAGATCACCGCCCGGTGCGACCAGCAACACCTGCTCGCCCGGCTCTGACGGATGCCAGGTCCGATCCAGCCCGGCCCGTACCGTCGCAAAAGGCAACCAGCCCGTGGTGATGGGACCAGCCTGCACCCGCACGCGGGCACGCGCCGTGTCGAGCGCCACCACCTGGCCCATCAGCGCCACGTTACTGATGCGTCGCTCTGCCTCGGTCATGTCCTGGTGCAGGTTGCGCTCGGTCATGAGGTCGGCTCCCGGTAATGGGTGCCGGCCGGCTGATAGCTGTGCTCATGGCCAGGGCCGATCTCCGGCACCCAGCTCACCAGCACCTGCAGCGGCAGCGGCAGCACCCTGTCATCGATCACAGGCTTGGTCCAGTAGCTGATCTCGAAAGACAGGCGAGCAGCCAGAATGGGCGTGTCGCCCTCTCCGCCCTGATCGACCTCGGTGCGGGTCAAGCGTGTGCCCTCGACCAGCAGCCCCAAGGTCTCGTCGGCATCGAGGATGGCTTCAACCGCCTGTGCCAGCACATCGGCTTCCTCTGCGGCGGCGTCACCGCTGGCGATGATCTCGACCGACAGCTCCAGCTTCCGATAGCGCAAGCCAGCATCGGCATTGGGCTGATCCTCGATACGCTCGTCGCGGGTGTAGATCAGGATGGCTGGCAGCTTGCCGGCAAAAAGCGGGGTACTGCGATGGATGCTGATGCGCGCGGCGGTGATGCGCGGGTCAATGGCCGGCAACTGCGCTAACAGACGTTCCTTGACTGCCTCACGAATCAGGGTGCGTGGGTGCTTCATGGCCGCCCCCTTTGTGCAGCATCAATTTGAGGAAGCCGAGCCCATCGGGTCGCACCTCGACGATCAGGTAGAGCGCACCTTGCACCGTCACCGCATCGCCCTCAGTGGGCGTGGCGGGCAGATCTGACTGCCGTACCTCCAGCACGGGCTGCACGCTGGACACCGACACGCCCGTGCTGGCATCCACCTCCTGGTGCATCGCGGTAAACACGCCCCGGCCCGCCAAGGCCTGAGGCTGTCCTTCGATGTGAAACACCACCGGCTCACCAAAGGTGGTGAGCACGATGGCGGACATGGCTTGGGTCAGATCACCGAATACGGTCATCGCCATCACCAGCCATTGCTCGAATGCAGCCGCACCGTCAGGGCCGGTCGCTTCACAATCGGCAGCGGGTTGGACTGGGTGTAGATGTCGACGCCGGTGCCGTTGGGCCGTGCGAGCTGGTGGGCATAGAGCTCCTGACCATAAGTACCGACGGCTTCCATCAGGTTCGCGGGTGCGAAGTAGGTGCGGAAGGTGTCGAGCGTGCCCAGCGGGAACGCCACCCCTTCGCGCGGCGGGATCAGGCGCACAGACGTACCGTTGGCCAACGTGACGGTGCCGAAATACTCCTCGAACAGGATGGAGCCGAAACGAAAGCCCCGGCGCACATCGTCGCGCAACGGATTGGTACCGGCCGTGCCCTGATAGAAGGTGTAGGCCTCCTTGACGGTCTTGTGCTTGACCAGGGCATCGAAGAACTCGGGGCTGACCAGGGCGTGGATGGTGGTCATCATCTCGCCTTTGAGGTTCTCTTCGATGTGGCGGGCGACCTGGGTGCAGTGGATGACCATGTCTTCGGTGCCACCGAACACAAAATCCACCTCGGGTTTCTGGATGTCGAACTCGTCGTGCCAGTCGTAGAGGTTTTGCCCCCCGTCCTTGGTGATGCCCAGCAGAGCATTGACGCGCATGTACTCGAGCGTCTGCGCGTGTTTCGCACGCATCCGGGCGAGCTTGCGGGTCATTACGGTCACCAGCGGGTCTTCACCGGCCGCCAGACCCAGGCCACGGATGCCCTGGATTTCCTCGGGCAGCACCACGTCGTTGTGCGGGATATGCGGCACGGCAAAGGAGCGTACCGAGCGCTTGTCGGTAGTGCCCACCGTCGCAGGCGCGCCGGGCGCAACAGCCGGCAGCAGACGCAGCTCGCCCTCGATGGACTCAATGGTGACGTTGCGCTGGGAAATTGGCTCGGGTGCAAACAGCCCCAGCTGGCCCACCCGGCCGTAGGGATTGGGCAGCATCTGGATGGCGGCCGACATCTCGGCCAGCGTGAAGCCGCCGGCGTCGAACGGATTGACGATCACGGTCATGGGGGAACTCCTTATCAAGCGACCGGACGCACGACGATGCCGTGGGCAGCCAGTTGCTGGTGTTTGAGGGATTGGGCGGCGGCGTCTGCCACGGTGGCATCGAAAGCCAGCGCACGGTCAGCGACGATCACCTGCCCGCGCGCAAGCACAACGGCCTGAGTGTCGGTGTCGCTGACGGCGACCGGGTGCAGCAGCACGGCCGAAGCAATCTCGGCGCCTTCGATGCCTGTGGTCGATGCCGCAGGCGAAAACGCATAGACGCCCGTGGCGGTGATGCGACCGAGCACGGCACCCAGCGGATAAGCGGCGCCAGCCTTCAGGGTGACGGTCTCGCGGGTGTAGTCCGGGTCGGACTCGCGCTTGATGAGGTCACCCAGCGTCGATGGGGAAATCAAAGGTGTGCTCATTTACGGGCTCCATAGGCTTGGGCCGCTTTGACCAAGGGGCTGTCAGCGACGGATTGGGGTTTGGTAGAGGCAGGTGCCGGGGCCTCGGCCACGATGTCTTGCGCCACATCCCGCTCGGCAGCCTGCTTCAGCACCGACTGGCGCAGCGCGTCCGGGGTGACACCGCGCGCCAGGGCCTGGGCCGGATCGACGGTGACCCCGAGGCGTTTGGCCTGGGCGGCGATCTCGGTCAGCTCGGCAAGTTGGCGGCGCAGTCGCTGCTCAACTTGAGCAGTGATGGCCGCTTCATCGAGCGGCGGCGGGGTTTGCGGTGACTGCGCCGGGGTCGGGGCTGTGTTCTCTTGGGCGTCATCCACCGGCGTGACGAGGTTGTGATCATTCATGGAGATCTCCTGCTGGGAAAGTTGGGATCGAGGGGTAGTGCGTGCAGCCGACAGCGCAGCGGCCTTGTTGCGCAGGCTGCGGCCGGCAGACAACGCCAGCTGGCGTTGCAGGGCGGTCAGCGCCTCGCGGGTGGTGCCGAGCTGATCGGCGAGGCCTGCCTGGATGGCTGCCTCACCGCGATAGACACGGGCTTCGGTGGCGCGCACCACCTCTGGCGTCAGGCGCCGAAACCCGGCGACCAGCGCGATGAACTGGTCGTGCAGCTGATCGATGTCGGTCTGGATGTCAGCGGCGACTGGTGCCGGCAGCGGCGCGTGCGGATGGCCATCGACCTTGTGGGCGCCAGCGTGCAGGAAGGTGTAGGTCATCCCGGCTTTGGCGTCGGCCACTGACTCATCAACGTGTACCGCCACCACGCCAATCGAGCCCACCTCGGCGGTGCGGGTGAGCCACAGTCGGTCAGCGGCACAGGCAATGGCGTAGGCCGCCGACAGCGCCGCCTCATCGGCGATGGCCCAGAGCGGCTTGCCCGAGGTCTGTGCCAGGGTGCGTAATCGCTGCGCCAGATCGAACACCCCACCCGCCTCACCGCCACTGGAGTCGATCTCCAGCAGGACGGCGCGGACCTGCGGGTCGGTAAAGGCCGCTTCGGCCATGGCCTCGATCTCGTGATAACTGGTGAGGCCACTGGCTGCACCGATATAGGAAGAGCGACGCACCAGGGTGCCGAGGATCGGGATGATGGCGATGCCCTCCAGGTTCTGGAGGCCACCAGTCATGCCGGCATCAACAGTGGCCGGCGGTGGCGTGGCCAGGATGTCGCCCGCGAGCTTTCTGGCCACCACCCCGAGGATCACTTCGAGTTTCGGGCGCGCAATCAGGAGCGGCGTCCCGTATAGGCGGGACGCCAGGTAAGGCAAATCGGTCATGGGGATTCCTCAGTTCGAGGGAGCGGGGGCTGGCGGCGGAACCGGTACAGGCTTGCACCCAAAAGAGAGCCCCAGGCTGTCCTCACGCCGATGGTCACCAGCAATCTCGGCATCGACCATCGCGGCATCAAAGCCCCGTTCGGCAATCGCCTGGGTACGCGACTTGAGTCCGGCCTCGATGGCATTGATCTCGGCGCGGATGTCTTTCAAGGGATCGACCCAATCCCAGCGCGGGGGCAGCCAGCTGCAGTCCAGGTAGTCGGCGCGGCGTTGCTCGTAGTCCGGAAGATCAAGGGAGCCCGAGAGCACCGCCGTGTCCATCCAGCGCGCCCACACCGCCCGGCACAGCTGAAACACCAGCACCGAGTGCTGGAAGGCTTCGATGCGGCGGCGAAACTCCAAGAGCGCCGCTCGGGTGTTCGAGTAGTTGGCCTTCAACATATCGGCCGACAGGTTGGCGTAGGGCAACCCCAGGGCGCCAGCGACCTGCAAGAGCGTCCGGTACTGGAAGCTCTCGTAGTTGCCACCGACATCGGCCGGGGTCGAGAAGGTGATGTCCTCGCCGTCATCCAGGATCTGGAGTTGCCCGGGTTCGAGCGGCAGCAGCGGTTCGCCCCGGTCATCGGTTTCATTGCTGTTGTCGAAGTCACGCTCGGGCCGACGCACGAAGCCGACGAACATCGCCGCGACCTTCTTGCGGTCGAGTTCGGCATCGTCGTACTGGTCGAGCAAGAACAGCTTCACCAGCGCCGGCGAGAAGCGCGACACGCCGCGCAGTTGCCCGGCATCGACCGGATCAACAATGTGCAGCACCGACTCAGCCGGCACCCGCACGGTCTCCCCCGCCAGTCCCGGATCGGTGATGTCACCCGGGTGGCGGCGCAGGAAGTGGTAGGCCACGCGCCGGCCGATGCGGTCGAACTCGATGCCTTGGCGGATGCGGTGACCGTTCTCCAGCAACTGGTTGTGGTTCAAGGGCAGCATCTCGGCCGGCAGCATCTGCAACTGCAGTGGCACGGACAAACCATCCTCGGGCCGGCGTGGTCGGATGCGGAAGAACACTTCGCCGGCGATGAACAGTTCCCGAGCGGCCCGACGTTGCTGGCCATAGAAATCCGTCAGCCCTTCGGCATCCGACTCGTCCGTCCAGCGCAGCCACAGGCGCTGCACCCGATCCTTGAGCACTGCATCACCGATCCCCGACGAGGGTTTGATGCCGGTGCCTACCGCATTGCCGGCCCAGGACTCGACTGCATTGGCGGCGTAGCCGTTGTTGCGGATCAGGTACCGGGCACGCGCGGTCATATCGGCGCCGGCGGCTTGGATCAGCGTATTGACGTGGGCACGGCTGGCGTGAAACGTTTTGAGGCGTCGCGCGGACAGTCCGCCCTCGAAGCCGCCCACCATGGCACCGACCTTGCGGCGCAGGTTCTTGAGCATCCCCATCACAACCCCTTCCCGGCATAAGCGCGGATGCGCCGGGCACGCGGGCGGCCTTCTGCCTTGGCGATCTCACGTTCCAGATCCCCCAGGGCCGACTGCAGCTCGGCGTCCGACTTGTAGGTGACCCACTTGTCGCCGGCCTTCACAGTAAGCACGCCGTTGAAGCGGGCGGCCTGCAGGGCTTCCCGCTGGGCCTTGAGTTGGTCGAGGGTCATGGACAGCACTCCCGGCCAGCGGGAGGCTGGCGGTATCAGAGGTAAGTGGAAGAAATCGCCATGCGCCGACGGCGCGGGCTGGCGGTCATCGGGGCCGAAACAGGTGTGCTCTTGCCTTGGCGACTGGTCGGCACCGGCGGCAGCGCCTCGACCCGCTTGTTCAAATTCAGTCCCATCGACAGCAGGCCGTGCAATGCCGCGTAGGCGTACACCCGGCAATCGAGCGCTTCGTTGCGCCGGCCATCCGGTTTCCACCAAAAACGATGCGGGAAACCCTTCACGTAGCGGGTGCGAATCCGCTCGGCAGTCAGCTGCTCGAAATACTGCGCATCCCGATCCAGTGGGAAATGCATCGCACCAGCCCCGGCGTCTGACTTCTTCAAGCGGGCGTAGATCGCTTCCTTGGCGGCATCGACCCCCACCGTGAACAGATTGACCTTGCCCTTGTTGGCCTTGCTCGGGCGCTTGGGCCAGATCGGGCGTTTGCCCGAGCCACCCTTGATCGCCCAGATACGTTTACGCTCCCGGCTCTTGCAGAAGGCGTAGGCCGCCAGCGTGTGGTGGCCACCGGTGTCGAGGCAGGCCGCTTCGATGGTCAGGCCATTGGCCAGCGTTTCATGCTCGAAGCGGTTGCCCAGATAGGCGTCGAGTTGCGCCCAGGTGTCCGGTGCGGACGGGTCGCCCCACAGCACCTTGTAGTCGATGGACCACGACTCCTCGTCCCGGCCCCAGCCAACCACCTCCAACTCCAGGCGGTCGTCCTGCACGTCGATTCCGCAGGTCAGCAGCGCGACCTCAGCAGGAATCGCTGGGCCGTAGGCTTCACGACGTTCCATCAAGCCTTCGGCGTCCAAGGTCTCACCCTCCCGGTCTTCCCAGGTCTCGGCCAGTTTGGTATTCACCCACACCTTCAATCTGACGGGGTCTTCCTTGGCCGCGTGATGCTCTTGGGCAATCTCGCCCCAGGTGAGCCAGGGGCTATATAGGCTGGAGAGATGGAAGCCCACCGTCTTGCCATCGCCTTGCGATTTGGCGGTCCAGCGGCCATTGGCGAGCAGCGCCGGCTTGCGGTACTCGGGGTGAATGCCGTCGCAGTGCGGGCAGTGCCAGGCGGCCTCGCTCATCTTGCCGGTCGGCCATTGGATGTCGCGCCACTGGATCTGGCTGTGCGCCCCGCAGTGATCGCAGGGCACTTCGAACACCCGCTGGTCCGATTCCAGGTAAGCGGCTTCGATGCGCGAGAAACCCTTCAGGGTCGGGGTTGAGCACAGATAGACCTTGCGATTGACAAAGGTGGCGGCCCGCTGCACGGCCAGTGCCACCGGATCGCCTTCGCCATCGGCGTCGCCCGGGTAGCCATCCACCTCATCGAGAAACAGGTAGCGCACCGGCATCGAGCGCAGGCCCACCGCTGAGTTGGCGCCGGTCATGATCAGCACGCCACCGGGGAATTCCTTCATCAGCTGGGTGTTGCCGGAATCCCGGCTTCTCGGGTCTTTGACGCGGCTGGCGAGTTCGGGACTCGCTTCGATCAGCGCATCCACCCGCTGCTTGGAGACGCGCTTGGCGCCTTCCACCGTGGGCTGCACCAGCAGCATCGGCCCCGGTGCGTGGTGGATGACGTAGCCCAGCCAGTTCAATCCGGCTTCGGTCTTGCCGATTTGCGCCCCGGCCATCAGCACTACGCGCTCGAAGCGGGAGGTGGCCGACAGCGTTTCCATCACCGCCTTGAGATACGGCGTGCGGCTGGTCGACCAGCGTCCCGGCTCGGCGGAAGCCACCGAGGAGAGCATCCGGTGGCGGTTGGCCCAGTCATCGACGGTGAGGATGGGGTCAGGCGCGAGCCCTCGTTTCCAGGCCGATTCAACAGCCGATTCAGCAGTGTCGAACACAAGCCACTCCGATGCGAAATAGATGGACCGAACGCTTGGCTTCAATCGGCAACAGCGCGTTCATACGGATGTCATCAACACCCACGGAGCACGCCATGAACACCGCCAACACCACCCGCCTGAACTGGATCGATCAGCTGCCCGAAGTGGGCACCCCCATCCTTCGTCAGCGCGACGACCTCCTCACCTTGCTCGCGCAGATCGATGCCCTGCAGGAGATCGCCGAGCGTCGGCGCCAAGCCCTCGAGGAAGAAATCGCCACGCTGTGGCTGCCTGCCGAGATTGATCTGGCCAAGCGCCGGATCGCCGCCTGAGCAAATCGGCCAACCAGGTGCAGAAAGATCAAACCGGCGCTTGGCTTACCTCTTGAACAGCGCGTTACTACAAGCACAGCAACGCACCCCCGAAGGAGAACCACGATGCGCAAAACCGCCAACAAGACCGCCAACAAGACCGCCACCCGAGCCGCCCAGCAACTCGACCAGCTGCTCGCCCGGATCGTCCTGGACCACCTCTTCATCGAGACACTGAAAACCCGCAACAGCGACAGCTTGGACTTCCACGACGTCAGCGTCTGGGGCGTCAAGAGCGCCCTGATGGCCGCCTACCAGGCCGGCCTGGCCGCAGGACAAAACGCCGCCGCCGAGCAAACCGCTTAACCACCCTCATCACAAGGAGCACAACCATGTCCGCACAAACCGCCCCGATCACCGAACGCCAACTGGACCTCATCACCCGCGCGCATTGCGACGCCAATGGCCTGATCGAGCCGCTGCTCGAGCTCAAGGGCGGCGCCAAACTCAAGATGATCGCCAGCCTCGCGCAGCGCGGATTGATCGAGCAGGCTGACGGCCAGTGGCGCATCACGGGTGCCGCCATCGCGATCATCAAGGGCGAGGCCCAGCCGGAAGATGTCCTGCCGCCCATGAGCGCAACGGCTGTCGCTGCGCCACCCCTGGCCGACGATCCGGAACTGGAAGCCGCAGTCGCCGCCGCCGAAGCCAGCTGGCAGCAGGTTCAACCCGCCAGCACCCTTGACTCGCCCAAGCGTGGCCCGGGCAACAGCAAGCAGGCGCTGGTGATCGAGATGTTGAAGCGCCCCGAGGGCGCCACCATCGCGCAGATCAGCGAGGCCACCGGCTGGCAAGCCCACACTGTGCGCGGCACCTTTGCCGGCGCGCTCAAGAAGAAGCTGGGCCTGAATATCGTCTCCGAGAAGATCGAAGGCCCCGCCGGCACGCCGGGTGCAGGACAGCGCCTCTACCGCATCGCAGAGGAAGCCACCGCGTGAGCACGCAACCCGACGCTCCAATCCCTGCAGACCTGTTGCCCGCGTTGCTGGAGGCCTGCCGGGAGATCGCCCGGATGAAGCATCCGAGCATCGAGCACCTGCTGCGCCACCGGGGCTTTGGTTTCGAGGCCGACCGCATCGCTGATCTGGTGCTGGCGATTGAAGCCCTTGATGCCCTTGATGCCCAGCACGATGGAGATTGAGCTTGGCTTCCCTGGCAACCAGCGCGTGAATGCTGTTGTCACCAACAGCCAACCAAAGGCCCCCACCATGACCACCACCAACCACACCCCGATCCGTGCCCGCTTTGCCCGCAAGCCCTACAGCTTGGACGAAGTGCTGCACAACGCCGACCCCAGTGCACCGCTTGAGCCCATCGAGATCGAGTTGCACAAGGAACTGACCGAGGCTGAATACGACGCCTTCGCCAACACGCTGCTGCAGGATCGGGACTGGCTGGCTGGACTCGGCGGTCACACGGCAGGACGCCGGCGCGTGGTGGCTGTCAGCGCGCCGAATCGCCGGATGCTCTTTGTCGATCCATCGGGCAGCCGCTACGGGCGCTACGTTGGCATTGCCGAAGCGACGCCAGTCACCGATGACGACCAGGCCGGCGCGATTGGCTGGCTGATCGACAACCGTCGCCCAGATGTGTCGCGGGAGCAGGCGATCCGCACCCTGCGCCGGGCGCTGGCGGGCGATCCCTCCGCCCTGCGCATCCTCGACAGACTGGCCGACAAGTGATCAAAAAATGATCAATGAATCGCTTGGCTTCAGTGGCCCGAAGCGCGTTCATACAGGTGCCGCAACGATCAACTGAGAAGGAGAGCACACCATGAACACCCCCCGCGAATTTCAGACCCTGCACGCCGAACACCGCGCCCGCGAGGCCCTGGCCCAGGCCCGATCCACCCTGGAGCGGGCCTTGCGCGAACTGGATCGCTACACCAACCGGTTCGAGGAAGCCGAGTCGCTGCGCGACAAGGCCGATGTGATGAACTGGACCTTGAACGAACTCGCCTGCAACATCACCCCGAACCTGCGCCTGGACCTGATCGCCAGCGCCCAGGCGGAACTGGTGCGCGCCGACACGATGGAATAAGGAACCCCGAGTCAAGCGCAAAAAAGATCGAACAGGCGCTTGGCTTCCATCTCGAACAGCGCGTTACTACGGGTGTCGCAACGATCAACCACCAGGAGCCAGAGATGAACACCACCACCCAAATCCCCGCCACCCAGAACGACGCCTTTATGTGGAGCGAATTGTTATGCGGAGCCCAGGGCCGTGGGACTGCCGATGGTCTTTGCCAAGGGTGATTTGGCGCTGATTTCCAGCGTCTGGTGCTCCGCATAATTTACGGTCTCTCCTTGATGCCATGGTGGCATCGTAGAGGAGAACCGAAATGACAAAGACCAAACACAGCGTACCGGCGGCGTGTTCAGACCCCGGCCCACTGAACCCGTTGTTACAGCAATTCGAGAAGCACCTGAAAACCCTGGGTTACTCGCCCCACCAGACCTTGAGAGTGAACCTGTCCGCCGTCAGCCACTTTGTGTGCTGGCTGAATAAGGCAGGCATCGACCTCAGCGAGGTGAACGAGACTGTCATTGAACAGTTTGCTTGCCATCAGTGCCAGAGTACGGCGAGGTGGTGGCATGGAGGGCCTGAACAAAGATATCTGGCACGTATTCGTCGATTCCTTCGTTTCGTGGCCGTTGGCAGAATCGTCCGCTCAGGCGCAGCACTCTCGCCGCCAGAGGTCGACGCCCGAGTTGCCGAATTCCAGAACTGGCTTCGAGTCCACCGTGGAGTCTCCGAACGTACCATCAATTCCCATGGCCTTCTGGTTATGCGAATGATGCCAACACTCGGCACCGAGCCTGCTGACTACAACGCACAGTGCATTCGCCAGGTCATACTGGATGAGGCTCAGAAATGCTCCCGTGCCTATCTTACGAAGATGAGAACAGCGCTGCGAGGCTATCTCAGATTTCTGATTGCACGAGGTGAATGTAAACCATGGCTGGATCAAGCCGTACCCGTCTTCGCGCACTGGCAGTTGTCCTCTCTGCCACGCTACTTGTCCGACTCGGACATTGAGCGAGTTATTGCAGCGTGTGAAACGGGAACACCGCACGGAATTCGTGACAAGGCCATTATTCTGCTCCTTGCCCGACTTGGGCTCCGTGGCGGCGACATCCTTACCATGCGCCTCTGCGACATCGAGTGGGCACAGGGATCGTTGCGGGTCAGAGGCAAGGGGCGTAGAGAAGTGCGGCTGCCACTGCCTCAAGACGCCGGCGATGTACTGCTGACGTACATCGATCAGGTCAGACCGTTCGCTGACTCCGATCGGATGTTCTTGCGACTGCAGGCTCCCTATCGGCCATTCGCGAAATCTTGTGCTGTCTCGCAGATTGTTCAGCGTGCCCTTGAGCGAGCAGGCATCGCAGATGCCCCTTCGCGAGGCGCAAATTTGTTACGCCATTCTGCAGCTACCAGTTTGCTGCGCTCCGGGGCCAGTCTCGATTCTGTTGGAGCAGTGTTGCGGCATCAATCACCCGACACCACCGCGCACTATGCCAAGGTCGATGTCCAGATGCTGCGTGAGATCGCCCAGCCATGGCCGGGAGGTGCATCATGTTGAGATCCGACATGGAGCGCTATATCCAGCTACGGCGGAGCGCTGGCTTCAAGATGGCAAACGAATCGCTGATGCTGAGCGGCTTTGTTGCTACTGCCGAAAAGCATGGTGATCAACACATTCGTATCGACCGAGTGCTGACGTGGGCGGGCCAAGCACCGTCCTCAGCACAGCGGTACCGGCGTCTCAACGTCATCCGGCACTTTGCGCAAGCACTTCAGGCTGAAGATGATCGGCACCAGGTGCCACCACGTACTGCGTTTGGCAACTCCAGGAATCGACGACCGCCGCCCTATATCTTCAGCCAAGAGGAGATTGCCAAACTCATTGAAGCTGCCGGTCAGTTGAAACCGACTGGCTCTGTCCGGCCGATGATGTTTGCGACGCTATTTGGACTTCTGGCTGCGACAGGCTTGCGCATCTCGGAAGCCTTGAGGTTACGGTTGCAGGACATTACCGTCGATGGCTTGATGATCCTGGAAACGAAATTCAACAAGAGTCGGTTGGTTCCGCTGCACGACACCGTCCGCGCTGCATTGGAGCGGTATCTCGTGGTGCGCACACGCACTGCGACGAGCACTGATGCTTTGTTTGTCGGCATCAATGGGAAAGCGCCTGGCTACAGGGGTGTGAAGGATGTGTTCGTTCGTCTGGTCACTGTTATGGGGCTGCAACAGGCCCGAAATGGCGGTCTTCCCCACATCCACGATCTTCGGCACACACTGGCCGTTCGTAGTCTGGAACAATTCCGTGGAGACCGAAATGCCATTTCTCGCCATATGACGGCATTGAGCACCTACCTTGGGCACACCAAAGTAACGGACACCTACTGGTACCTTGAGGCAACGCCGGTCTTGCTTGGGCAAATTGCTGAAGCAGCAGAAACTCTGCATAGGGAGCAAGACCTATGAACGATCTCGCCACCCATCTCAGCGGTTTCCTCCGGGAGCATCTTCCTGCGGAACGCAATGCCAGCCAGCACACCTGTGAAGCGTACGCCTATAGCTTCCAGCTGCTGGTGGAATTCGCAGCCGGCAGGCTGAAATGCAAACCGTCACAACTGACCCTTGATCAAATCGATGCTTCAATGATCATGACGTTTCTTGAGCACATAGAGGCCAAGCGAGGCAACTGCGCACGCACCAGAAACGCGCGTTTGGCCGCCATCAAATCGTTCTTCCGTTACCTCGAATACCGGCTTCCTGCCTATCTCGACCAGTCGCGGCAGATTCACGCTATCCCGATGAAAAAGACCGATCAAACGCTGATCGACTATCTGACGCGAGAGGAACTGAAGGCTTTGCTCGACTCACCCGACCCGCATTCGCAATCTGGCATCCGAGACCGGGCAATGTTGCATCTGGCCTATGCCTGTGGGCTGCGCGTTGCAGAGCTGGTTTCTCTTCGGCTCGATCAGTTCGATCCGCGAACGCCTGCGACGATACACATCGTGGGCAAGGGTCGGCGTGAGCGAGTCCTGCCGTTGTGGAAGGAAACCGTCACTGTCCTCAAGGATTGGCTGAATGTTCGCTGCCAGACGGGCGATTCGGAATTGTTCCTAAACGCCAATGGACGGGCCATGACGAGATCCGGGTTCGAGTACATCTTGGCCAAGCATGTCTCTCATGCGGCAAAGCAACAGCCACTACTCGCCGAAAAACGGGTCTCGCCGCACGTGCTGCGCCATACATGTGCCATGCACACCTTGCAGGCCACGGGTGATGTTCGCAAGGTCTCACTCTGGTTGGGACATGCCAGCATGCAAAGTACCGAGATGTATCTCCGTGCTGATCCAACGGAAAAACTGGAAGCGCTGGCAAGCCGTGCTCCACCCGGGTTGCAACGCGGACGATTCCGAGCCCCCGATAAGCTGATGGCAATGCTGCAAGCTGTTTCGCGCTAAAACGTTATGCGGAGTGTCGCGATCGGCTGCACGCTGTAGCGGCGACACTGCTGTCACGGACTCCGCATAACAATTCGCTCCACATAAAGGTGTTTATGCGGTGCTCCGCATAAACGCCTGGGGCTTTTACGGCACGATGAACGAGCAGGCCGAAGCCGCCTGGCCGCTGGCCATGACTGCGATCTCGGACGCCACCTGCCAGCCGCTCGAGTCGGTCCGCACCTTTCTTGACAGCCGCCACGGGCGCCACTTTGCTGACGACGTGCAAAACGGCCTCTACGCCGGCGACGCCTTGGCTGACGCCATCAAAGCCGCCACCCAGCGTTGGATGGGCTGGACGATTGGTCGAACAACCAGCAAACAGTACGGCATCCCCAAGGGCCTGCCTTACCTGACGGGCTTCGTGATCCACTGCGAGATCGTCGAAGAGTCTCTGGCGGCGTGAGGAGCACAACGTGGCCGCCCTCTCCACCACCCCACAACTCGAAGCCAACTACGACCAGTTCATCGCCGAACTGACGGCACTCACCCGCAGGTACGGCGTTGCGATCCAGTCAGTCGGCGGAGTCATCCTGGCTGATGCACCCGGTGAATTCAGCCATGTCAGCTATGTTGCCGACATCAGCAGCGGCGATCTTTATCCGGAGTTTCCGGACAGCTGACGAATACGGAAGGCCTCGAACGCGCGGCGCAGCACGTAGCTACGGACCAGCGACACGGCCGTGAAAATCAGGCCGATCAGCAAGTTCTCCTGCAGCGTGGCGTGCAGACCGAAGAGCGGAAAACCGCCCATTGGGTTGCTACCGCCACGCCATAGCCGACCAGCACATTGGTCACGGCTTCCACCAGCGACATCCAGCGTGACTGCTTCATCCCTGCATCCCGGTTGTTCATTCAGTCCCTATCGGTGGCATCATCGACCCGTCATAAGAAGCAAACGGGAGAGCAAATGTCATTGCTGTCGGTATTCAAAGGCTGGCTGGGAGAAGCGCAGGGAGCGGTGGCGCACACACTGTTCCTGGACGACAAGATCTATCACTCGATCAACAACGTGACGATTCCGGCGGCCAACGGCACCACGCAAATCGATCACGTCATCGTCTCGCGCTTCGGTCTTTTTGTCGTCGAGGCCAAGAACATGAAAGGCTGGATCTTCGGCGACGAGCACAGCAAGCAGTGGACCCAGAGCCTCTTCGGCAAAAAGCATCGCTTCCAGAACCCGTTGCACCAGAATTACCGGCACTCCAAGGCGCTGGCAGACTTCCTGGGGATCGATCACGACAAACTGCATTCGGTGGTGATGTTCTGGGGTGAGGCTGAACTGAAAACCCCGATGCCGCCGAACGTGATGACCAAGGGCTACGCGACCTACATCAAGAGCAAGCAGACCGTGCTGTTCTCGGATGAGGAAGTCGCCCAGTTGATCGAGGCGCTGCGCACCGGGATGTTGCCCAAGACCTGGGCCACCCGAAACGCCCACATCGCGTCACTGCAACAACGCCACAGCAGCACGACAACCTGCCCGAAATGCGGTGGGTCACTGATTCAGCGCACAGCCAAATCAGGCCCCAATGCAGGACGCCCCTTCCTCGGTTGCGCCAACTTCCCCAAGTGCCGCCACACCGCTGCCGTCACTGAGGCGTGACGATTCGCCGGGGTCAGCGCCGACCAGCTCATCGAAGCGGACGCCATCCGATTCCCGTACCGCCTGCGCCCCGGCGTACTCCTGCCAGCGGCGAACAATCACATCCACGTACTTGGGATCGAGCTCAATCAGCCGTGCCTGACGCCCCGATTTCTCGGCGGCGATCAGCGTTGTACCGGAGCCCCCGAAGGGGTCGAGCACCACATCGCTCGGGCGACTGGAGTTGCGGATGGCGCGCTCGACCAGTTCCACCGGCTTCATCGTCGGGTGCAGGTCGTTGACGCGCGGCTTGTTGAAGTGCCACACATCCCCCTGGTCGCGGTCGCCACACCAGTGGCGGGTCGCGCCCTCGGGCCAGCCGTAGAGGATGGGCTCGTACTGGCGCTGGTAGTCCGAGCGCCCCAGGGTAAAGGTGTTCTTGGCCCAGATGATGAAGGTCGACCACTTGCCGCCGGCAGCACGGAAGGCGAACTGCAGGGTGTCGAGTTCCGACGAGGACATGGCGATGTAGATCGCCCCCTGGCAGTGCGCGATCATTGGCGTCAGCGCCGCCTTGAGGAAGGGTTCGAAGTCCTCGCCCAGGTTGTCGTTCAAGATCGGGCGGTTGGTGCCGCGCATCTTGTCCTTGGCGCTGTTGGCGTAGTTGACCCCATAGGGCGGATCAGTGAAGGTCATCGCTGCCTTCTCGCCAGCCATCAGCAGGGTGTAACTGGCGGCGTCGGTGCTGTCACCACACAGCAGCCGGTGCTGCCCCATGATCCAGACATCGCCAGGCTTGGACACCGGCGTGATCGGCACCTCGGGCGCAGCATCCTCGTCGGTATTGCCCTCGGTGGTGGTTTCCTCGCCGGCCATGATTTCCAGCAACTCGTCGGCATCGAAGCCAGTAAGTGCCAGGTCGAAGTCGGCCTCCTGCAGCTCAGCCAGCTCCAGACGCAACAGTTCCTCGTCCCACCCGGCGTTCTCCGCGATCTTGTTGTCGGCGATCACCAGGGCCCGACGCTGGGTCGGTGTCAGGTGCTCCAGCACCACCACCGGCACGCTAGCCAACCCCAGCTTGCGCGCCGCCGCCAAACGCCCGTGACCGGCCACGATCACGCCGTCCGACCCGGCCAGAATTGGCGCGGTAAAGCCGAATTCGGCGATGCTCGCCGCGATCTGGGCGATTTGGGCCTCGGAGTGGGTGCGGGCATTTCGGATATAGGGCAACAGGCGCTCGATGGGCCAATGCTCCAGTTTGTCAGCGAGCCAGGCTTGCATCGGTGTTCTCCAGTCGTTCTGATTCGACCTCGGCGAAGGTCTGTCCGGTGGCCCGCAAGGTCACCGGGATGTCGGGGTGGTTCTGTTGGAAGCGCTTGACCGCCACGTCGGTGTAGGACGGGGCGAGTTCGATGGCACGGGCCACGCGATTCGTCTTCTGGGCGGCCAGGATCGTGGTACCGGAGCCGCCGAAGGGCTCGAAGACAACATCACCCGGGTCCGAGTACGCCAGCAAGATGTGCTCGGGCAGGGCCACCGGAAACACCGCCGGATGATCAATGTCCCGGCCGATCTTGCCCTTGTGGCGCATCACGCGAATCACGCTGTCCGGGATGCGGTAGTCCTGGGTAGGCTGCCCGGCATGGGTCCAGCCACCGACTTCACCATCCTTGCCGCGCATCGCCGTCGATGATCCGTCGGCGCGCAGGTGCAATTCCTGTCCGGCGTGCTTGCACGGCACGATCTTGTTGGGCTTTCGGCTTTCGCGGTTGAAGTGGAAGACAAACTCGAAGCTGGGGGCCAGGCGTCCGGCCCAGTCGCCAGGCATCCCCGGCCCCTGGTCCCAGACGTACCAGCCAAAGCGTCGCCAGCCTTGAGTGCGCATCCAACTGATCCAGCCATCCCAATACGGGATCACTTCGTTGTCGCGGTGGATCAGACCCAGATTCACCAGCACCTGGCCGTCGTCGGCCATCGGCAGTGGGCGAAGACGCCGCGCATCAGCGCATCCCAATCGGCGATGCCCTGGGTGTAGTTGCGCTGCTGACCGTAGGGTGGGCTGGTGAAGCACAGGCGAGCCTGGTCGCCCGCCATCAGCGCAGCGACCACGGCCGGGTCGGTCGAGTCGCCGCAGACGAGGCGGTGCGCACCCAGTTGCCAGATGTCGCCGGCTCGGCTGACCGGGGTGGCCGGCACATCCGGAATGTCCTCATCCTCGGGTTCGCCAATGGGCGCAGCCTCATCGGCACGCTCGGCCTCTTCGATATCGCCGAGCAGGTCGGCCAGTTCTTCATCGCTGAATCCGGTCAATGCCAGATCAAAGCCGGCCGCTGACAGGTCAGCCAACTCGACGGCGAGCAGTTCCTGATCCCATCCGGCCTGCAGCGCCAGCTGGTTATCCGCCAGGATGTAGGCGCGGCGCTGGGTGGCTGTGAGATGGTCGAGCACCACCACGGGCACGGCATCCAGATGGAGCTTTCTGGCGGCAGCCAGGCGACCGTGACCCGCGAGAATGCCACCGTCTTCCGACACCAGGAGCGGCGCGGTAAAGCCAAACTCGACGATGCTGGCGGCGATCTGCGCCACCTGAGCGTCGGAGTGGGTGCGGGCATTTCTCTGGTAGGGCTTGAGCCGATCCAGTGGCCACATCTCGATACGACTGGCCATGGCAGGGTGACGGTCATCGTGAGAGTTCCTCCAGGGCTTCGCGGATCGCCTCCATCAGCAGGTCTTCCACCACGCGCTGGTCGGGCTGTGCGACCACGGCCGCCACGATTTGCGGGGCGAGCTTGCGAGGGATTTGCTGGATGCGGTCGCGCAGCAGCCGCGCGAGGTTGAAGTGCTTGACCTTCACCTCGTCGGCGTTGAGCAGCTTGCCCGTGCGTTCTTCGAATTCGAGTTTGGCCAGGCGCGCGGCATAGGCCTCGCGTATGGCGCGACTGGTCTGGTAGTCAGGCGCGGCAGCCCGGGTTTCCAGCGGCGCTTGCACCTCACGAGTGGAAACTGGTGCCGTGGAAACCGGGGTGGAAACAGGTGGGGTTGCCACCTTGGCCGCAGGCTTCGGGGCGCCAGTATTGAGGTTCTGTGACGGCAGCGTGTTTCGCGCCCATTGGGCGTCGGCCTTGACCGGGTCAATGGTGCCGTCGGGTTCTTTGCTGATGCGCCCGGCCTGGATGGCCTTGGCCACAGCGGTGTGGCTCACGCCACGGTGTTGGGCATAGGCCCGGATGGACAGTCCCATCGCATTCCTCCGGGCCGGGCGGGTCAATCAATCGTCAGGGGTGGATCACCTCGGCGTGGAAACGGGTGGAAACCTGGGTGGCAACTGGCAACCTCTTTTTGTCGCTGGCGCTAGGCAAGCCGGGTGGTTGGCGCGTCCCCCGCTTTTGAGATCGCCCGGGAGGACCCGTCAGATGTGTCAGATACGTCAGCCGCGATCACGGGGCCTTCGCCAGTTCTTCTCGCAGTGCCCGTTCCATTTGCCGGTAGTACTCCTTCAGGGCCACGCTCCTGACCGTCTCGGCCATGCCGAAACGCGGCTGCACCTTGATCTGGGTCTTGGGCCGCAGCAGGTACAAGGCCAGGATGCGTCGCTCGTCCCGGCGCTCGAACACCATCCCCGCCCGGTAGAACACGGTGGGCTTGTTCTTGGCCTGGTCGAGCCACTGGCTCTTGGGGATCACCCGGGTCTGTGCCATCTCGCGCAACCGCCCGGCCGGAATGGGTCGCGCATCGGGATGGCTGCCGCCGGACTCCTGTGCCGCCATGAAGCGGTCGCGCGACCAGACCTCAGCCATCAGGGTGCGCGGCAGCCAGCGTGACGCCAATGCCCCGGCTGATCCACGGGCGGCGCAGGTTGAAGCGCTCGGGTAGACCGTCGCGCACCGCATCACGGGCGTCGAACGCCGTGCGGGTCAGGGCCTTGGCAGCGGCGTTCGGGATGTGCCGCTGTGCCAGATCCGAGAGGTGCTCGGTGGCCTTGGCCACGTCTGCGGTGACGTCAAGTTTCAGCATCGGCGGACTTCCGGCGGCGAGGAGTGGATGGCGCTTCGGTATTTGCAACAGGCTCGGCAGCGATGCCGGCTTGCTGCGCCAGGATCTGTTCGGCCGTGGCCGCATCGACCTCGACCGTCAGGCCAGTGACGAACGAGCGCGTGCCGCCATCGTCGGTGATGACTACCGGGCGGGTGATGAGGAGTTTCATGGGGGAGTCTCCAAGGCTGGGCAGAGAGGCGAACGCCAGGCCCAGAAACGACAACGCCCACGCGGGGTTTCCGGTGGGCGCAGCTATCAGCAGTACGGGATTACTGTACCTTGTGGGGGGCCAGCATTCAAGTAGGTTTGTTGTCGACCCGCAAAATTTTCACGCGTGAATGGCCGATAGCGCGTCGGGGTTGGCTTCGACGATCTTGAGCAAGGCGCGAGCCGGCCCGGCAGGACGCACTCGGCGCTGCTCCCAGTTCTGAAGTGTCTTGGGCTTGACGCCAATCAGGTAGGCAAACCGACTCTGCGAAAGCCCCGTGCGCTCACGGATCGCCTTGACATCGGGCTCGGGAAACTCCTGCACACGCACACCGGCCACGGCCTCACCACGCATATGGCGGCCCATGTCACGTACGCTGCTCAGCAACTCATCGAACTGTTTGTCATTCATCTCGTATCTCCGCTTGCATCACTTCAGCCAACCGCCGCAGCTGATCCGGCGTCAGGTTCGCACTGACATTCTTCGCGTAGGCGTAGATCAGATAGCACTGCGCCTTGCTGACCCAGTGGTAGTAGATCACCCGGGCACCGCCACGCTTGCCTCGACCAGGCAGCGGAACACGCAGCTTGCGCAAACCCCGACCACCGGGGATCAAGTCACCGGCGGCAGGGTTTTCCAGCAAGGTGTTCTGCAACTCGGCCATATCCTCATCCGAGAACAGTTCGGCTGCACAGCGGACGAAGATCGGGAGTTCCACAAAGACCATGGTCACATTATCCGCTAGAAGCGGATACCTGTGCAAATGGCTTTCGACTGCCTGAGCGCTCATAGCCGTAGTACCGAGCCAGCACGCCAAGGGCTGCTACCAGATAGCCCTTGGCCTCATCCCGATCCTGCCGACGACCGTTCCAGCCTTCACGCTGAGCCCAATCCCGGATCGACATCTGCAGCCCAGCCACATACCACAGCGCCGATCCGGCTGGAGAGCCGCTGCCACCCACCGCCTCCAGCGCATCCCGTACTACCCGGGCAGCGCCAGCGTTTTTCTCGACCATCATCTGGCCGGGTGCGGTGCCACCCGGCAGGCCGTCGAGCTTGGGGCTGGCGACACCACTGCCGAACGCCCGAGCAAAGTCCTGCGAGAACTGTTGCCCCGCGTCGTGCATGGCACCGGTGATGCTGCCGTTCTTGAGCATCAGCGCCAGCGTGTCCACCGTGCGGTAGTGGTCGACGGGCTTGCGGTCATCGTCTTCCTCGCGGACGTAGCGGATCACGCTGCCATCCGGGCGGATGTGCTCCTCGCCGATGCGGGGTTTCTTCTCGGCCCTGGCTTGGGCGCGTTGGGTTTTCTTGGTCATGACCGTCCCTCCCCAAGTTGCCCGAGGGTGGCCAGTGCGCCATCGCGGTCACGCTGCACGGTGACCGATTTGGCCGTGGTCGCCACCACCGTCCAGGTCTCGCCATCACCCCGGTCGATCACCTCGCCCTCGGCCCAAGGTGTGCTCTTGCGGGAAGCCGCAGTGCGGGCACCGTAGAGCTTGGAGGCGATGCCGGACAGGAACGCCCGATCCCACTCGTCGTAGATGTCCTCCAGCGGCACGACCACAATGCCCTGTTTGTGCCAGGCGGCGGCGCGCATCGCCCGGAGCTCTTCGGCGTTGGCCGGTGACTGCGGTGCCATTCTGCCCAGTGGGCAGGGAATCGAGGGTGTGCTCATGCGCATGCCACACCTCCTTGGGCCATCGCCCAGTCCAGCAGCGCCAGCGCATCGGCGTGGTTGTCGTCGACCGGGTCATGGCCACGCGCCTTGGCCGCCGCGATCATCTCGGCCTTGCCGGCATTGCCCTTGCCAGTGGCGTGCTTCTTGATCGTGCCCACCGGCACGCCCTGGTACGGGATCTGGTGGTGTTCGCACCAAGCGGTCAGGTGCGCCATGAAGCCGCCGTAGGCGTGGGCCGCATCGACACCGGCGTGTTTACGCACCTCCTCGAACACCACCCAGTCGAGCCCGTCGGCGCACTGCTTGATGTCGGTGAGCCAGCGCTTGAAGCGCAGGTATCTCATCCCGCCGCCTTCAAACCGCTGCGGCTTGAAGGATTCGCTGCCGCCGCTGATGAGTCCGTCGCGGGCAGAAACTGCCCACCCAAGTTGTGTGCCCAGATCAAGGGCCAAAATCGTTGTCGTCATGTTCGTCAGTCCTGTGTTTTGGGCGGTCTGACGGATCGGACAGGTCTGCCGGTTACCCTCTTCACGCGTGCGCGCGTGTAGGCGTAAATCAGTGAGTCTGTCCGATCCGTCAGAACCGCGTCGATTCATGGTTCGGGTCAGTTGTCGGCATAGGGCGTAAAGCGGTCCTTCGGGGTCTCCTTGAGGCCCACCCCCTGGAATCCCCGCAGGCCCATGCCGTTGCGCCACTTCTCCAGGCCTCGGGTGAGCAGCAGATCGGCAAAGCGCTTTTGCGAGCCGACGAACTCCCCGGCCGCCTCCGCCCACTGCTTCCAGTCGCTGAACAGCTCAGCGGTCAGCGACTTGGCATTGGGGTGGCGCACGCAGCATTCCTCGAGCCAGCGGCCCAGCGCGTCTTCCGCTTCGAAGTACTCGTCCGTCGCATCCAGCACCGATTGAGGCTGGCGCAGCCCTTCGCGCTGCCAGGCCAGGCACCCTTCGACGCCCCAGCTGAAGATGCCGTTGGCCTCGGCCAGCAACTTGGTCTGCAGCTGCTTGTCGCGCTTTTCCGGGGGCACGGTGATCGTGAAGGGGATCAGGTGCAGACGCCGGCGCATCGCCTCATCGATGTTGCGGATGGCCGGCTTGTGGTTGCCGGCGATCACCAACTTGAACTGCGGCACGTAGGTGAAGAAGTCCTGGCGCATGAAGCGTGCAGAGACTCGGTCGCCGCCGGTGATCTCCTTGATCTTCGACTCGTTCCAGCGCCGACCCTGCTCGGTCTCGGTGGCACCGACAAAGCGCGAACCCCGCAATCCCGCTAGATCGGTCGGATGCCGATCCCCGCGTGTTTCCATGAAGGTGTCCATGGGGGCGTTGGCGGCATAGTCCCCGAGCAGGGTGAAGAGCGTGTTCACGAACACCGACTTGCCGTTGGCGCCGGTGCCGTAGAGGAAGAACAAGGCGTGCTCACTGGTCGCCCCGGTCAGGCAGTAGCCAAACACCCGCTGCAGGTAGGACTGCAGCTCAGCATCGCCGCCGGTGACCTGATCCAGAAACCGCATCCAGTTGGGGCAGCTGCTGCCCGGCACCAGGGTGGCCGCAGCAATCTTGGTCATCCGGTCGGCACGGTCGTGCGGGCGCATCCGGCCGGTGCGCAGATCCACCACGCCACCCGGCGTGTTGATGAGCCAGATGTCCGCATCCCACTCGTCGGTGGTCGCCGCGTGCCGGCGGTCGGTGCGGGCCAGACGTTCCACCCCGCCCACGGTGCTGCTGGCGGCGAGCTTGGCTGCCACCTTGCTGCTGTCTGCGCGGACTGCTGCGTGGCGACAGACGTGACGGATCAGGTCAGTCGCCGCCAAGGTCTCCTCGGCCCGCCAGCGCTGCCCATCCCACATCAGCCATTTGCCCCAGGCCGCGATGTAGCGCCAGTCGCGCTGGTAGCGCCGGGTAAAACTCACCGCCAGGGCATCCTCCGTGCCCCAGACCGTGGCATCGCTGTCGTGAGACTCGTCATGGTCGGCAGCATCGAAGTGAGCCGATGGCGCCTGGTCGTCATCGAAGGGCTGCACCGTGATACGCGGCCCGGTGGCAAGGAAGCCCGCCACATCGAAGCCTTCACCCAATGCATCCGCCGCATCCCAGCCTTCCGACTTGGCGTCCGGCGGCAGCAGGATGGCGCAGGAGGTGGCCCCCGCCATGAGCACCGCTTGCGAAGCGGCCTCGGCATACCAATCCCGGTTTGTCCCGGTCGGGCCAGATGAGCACGGCTTTGCCCGCCAGCGGTGACCAGTCCGTCTTGTCGACCGGCGCGTTGGCGCCGTGCATTGCCGTGGTGGCCACAATGCCAGCTTCGATCAAGGCCTGCGCGCACTTCTCGCCCTCGACCAAGATCACCTGTTCGGCAGCAACGATGCCCGGCTGGTTGTAGAGCGGACGCGGCTCGGGTGGGGCCATCTTGCGGCGCTTGGCATCCCAGGGGCGGAACTCCTTCCTGCCCGGTGCCGGGTCGTAGCGATACACACAGGCGATCAGGTTGCCGGCAGCATCCAGGTAGTCCCACTTAGCCGTGGCCGGACCCAGTTCATCGACCGGGGCTTCCGCCTTCTTGCGCTTCGGGGGATGGTTGGTGGCTCGCCCCACCAGTTGCCCGGCGATCTCCAGAACCCTGGCGAAGTCTGCCTGGGTGTCGAGCCCATAGTGGGCAGCGATCAGATCAAAGATGTCACCGCCTTCACCCGTGGCATGGTCGTGCCACAGACCAGCGGTTTCCCCCTTGAGCGACACCTCCAGGCTGTCGCCAGGACTGCCCAGCACATCACCGACCAGGTATTTCTGGCCGCGCTTCTTGCCGGCCGGCAGCAGCGTCATCAGCACCGACTCCAGCCGCGCCAGCAGATCGGCACGGATGGCGTCGCGTTGTTGGTTGAGGTCACCACCAACAGGGAAGGCCTGCGGCGGCACCGAATTGAAATCAAGCATGGATCAGTCCTCCCTGTGGCGGATGGTTGTGGGCGTGGCAGGTGATGGAATGCACGGGCGCGCTGCTGGCGCTGACCACCGGCTCATTCGGTACCGGCAGGACCGGCACCTTGATCGGCACCTTCTGCCAGTGCGCTTTTTCATCGGCGAGATAACCGGCCTTGCGGGCGACGAAGCGCACGAAGTCCGGATGCAAGCCGACCAGGTCACACCAGAGCGTGAGGTCCTCCCCGAGCAGAAAGCGCCGGGCCTCGCGCCGCATCCGGCGGTTGGTCAAACTCAGGCTGTCGTGAATGGCGCGGGCGAGCACCGCCACCACCAGCCGGGACTCCGGTGTCACCAGAAAGGTGTGGCGATTGAGCACCTTCTCGATGGCCTGCAGCCCGACCAGGGGTTTGGGGGGCGACCAGCGATCCACCCACTCGGTGCGGTAGGTCTTGCGTGCGCTGGCGCGCTTGGAAGCTGTGCTCATCACACACCTCCCCAGCAACGCTGCGCGTAGCTGCAGAACTTGCACTCAAAGTGGCTGGCCTCGGCGAAGCCGCGTGGCAAGAGCTCACCGGCCTCAGTCGCCTGGATCACCCGCACCGCGCGGTCGGACATCTTCTGGGCCAGCCCCGCATCGAAGGGCACCAGCTCGAACCACAGCTCCTGCGTGTCCTTGTTGATGGCGGTGAAGAGTGCCGGATTACGGCTGATGCCTTCGACCGAGCCTTCCATGTAGGCCTGGTAAGTGGCCATCTGCGCGGCATAGACTGGCTTGGTGACCGCCACGCCAGACTTGACACAGGCCTTCCAGTGCTTGTCGGCCATGGTCTTGCACTCCCAGAGCATCGGGAAAGAAAGTCCCAGCTCTGGTGGTGCCGCCGTGATGATCCTGTCGACGTGGCCCTTGATCCGGCCACCCGCCACCGAAAAGCCAAACTGGCCGCCGTTGGCCTTCTGGTTGTGCAATTCGAAGCCCGCCATGCGCAGCCAGCGCACGGCCAGGTCTTCCAGCGCATGGCCGACCTCGAACACCCGCAGGATGCGGCCAGAAAATCCCCGGCCGGGATCGACCGGCGCACCGGCGTACTCGTACTGCAACGCACGTTCCAGGCCACGCCCAGACGGGAAGCACCAAGGTAGTCACGCGGGTCTGCCCGGCACGTTCAACATCCAGCGCCGCATCGATGAAGCCCGTTACCCGCTCGTGGAAGGCGGGGCGATGATTGAAGTCCAACATCACTTCGCCCTCCCACGCCGGGTGGCCTTGGCCGCCACTGCCTCCCCGGTCTCCCACGGCAGGTCGTCCTCCAGATCAGCGAAGGGATTCGCCGGATCGAAGGTGATCGTTGCCGAGGCTGGCTCCAACGTGGCCACCGGCTGCGGCGCCTGTGTCTCATAGGGGGCGAGCCCCCGCACCGGCGGATACTTCGCCTGCTGGTGGTGCGCCGCCATGGCCTCCGTCCAGCCGGTCACAATCGCCTCGATCACCTGCAAGGCTTCGGCCTCGCTGTAGTGACCCAGCGGCTTGTCAAAGCCGATCTCACCGGCGGCCTCGCCGAAGAACCTCAGGCAAGCGCGCATCGCCGCGCGCTCGAATTCGGTCGGGTCAACCATGAGCACGTCCTCCTGCCTGGGGTCGGTTCGCAGCCACTGGCCGTAGAGCGCGTGAAACGCGTCCTGGCATTGGCGGCTGCAAAAGACCCAGTCCATCGGGTACCGACGGGATTCGCCGACCTTGAAGCGGTTGTCGCTGTGGCCGAGGCCACGGGCCTGCCGCTTGCAGACCCAACACTGCCCGGCCATTCATTGCCCTCCCTCCAGCGCACCGATGAAGAGGGTCATCTGCAGCGGCTGGCTGCCAAACGCCGTGGCGCAGCGGGTATCGAAGTCCCGGTAGGTCATCGACGAGCGCGCAATCATGGTCACCGCGTGGATCTGTTTTTCCAGGAGGGCGAGACCGCCTTCGGAGAGCCACTGATGGGCCTTGTCTGAGAGGCGCTTGCGGCTCCTGATCTCCTCGATGATTTCGCGGGGCATGATCACGTCGTACACCCAGCGTAGGGTGATCTGGCCGATCACCGCCGGCGGGTTTTGCTGATGGCCCTGGTAGTGCCAGCCGAACAGGCGAAACAGCGCCCGGTAGTAGTCGGGGGTGAAGCGCCGCTCCCAGCTGGCCACGCGCTCACGCAGCAAGCGCGAGATCAAGGCCTGCAAGGCATCGGGGGCACGGTGGTACTGGTAGCCGGTAGCCTCGTCGATCAAGGCGACTTCGCCAGACTTGGCCAGCGCCTTCAGGATGCGCTGGCAGTTGGGCACCAGGTGCTGGCGTTTGCGGTGCAGACGGCCTTCGAGCGCGGCGTCGATCACGCCAGAGGCGACCTCGCTGATCACCCCGGCCGGGAAGAACGCCGTAGTCTGCCCCGAGGGCAGGCGGATGCTGCAGGCGTTCTCCTGCAGGACCTCCGCTGCGCCGGGGGCGACATCGGACAGCAAGGTTTTGAGTTGGCTGCCCCGGCGCGATTCGTGCAGGCCGATGGCGGTGGCCAACTGGCGCTGCACATAGCCCCGGGTGCCGTCTTCCAGCACCACGGCTTCCACCGCCAGGTCACCAAAACGCACCACGCCGTAATGGCTGGTCGTGAGAATAGGTGTGCTCATCATCGTCACGCCCTCCCTTATTGCGCCCAGGCGGGTTTGCCGCTGGGGACGGTGGATGGGGCAGGACGTGCGGCAGCAGCCGGTGGCGTGTAGCTGGGTGCAGCGACCGCTGCCGGCGCACCGGAGTTGCCACCGGGATTGCCCTTGGGCATCACGCCCATGACCAGGGCGTAGTCCTTGTGGTCTGGCTCGATGGCGGCCTTGATGGTGTTGCGGTCCTCGCCCCGGCCATCCTTCTCGATGTCGATGCGGGCGGCAAACTCCAGGCCATCGAGGTCACCGAAGCCGGCAATGCGGCGGGCCGCCTGCGCTTGCGGGCTGTTGTCGGCCGGATGGACATTGCGCGCGGAGTTGAGCGCTGCCCGGATGAAGGTCCGGCCCATGTTCCCCCAGGTCGGCCCCTTGGCGCTGTGCAGACCGACGTTCCACCAGATCTTGCGTTTGGCAAACGGGCCTTCCATCACCACGCCCTCGCAGGCGAGGTAAACCGCACCGGTCTCGAAACTCTGGGTGGCCCAGCCGCCGGTCCAGCCCTGTGCCGGGTCATCAAAGCCACCCGGCTTGATGGTCAGGCGCAGCTTGGCAGCCGTGTTGCGCGGGATGAGGTCGAAGGACTGCTGCTGTTCAGCGTCGTTGAAGTCGTTCCAGTTGGACATGGCGGCTTACTCCTGGGATGCGTGGAAATCGGGGGATGGGGTGCTGGCGCTCGAGAAAGCGGTGGCAGGTGCAGCCGGGCGTGCGATGGCGTCGCGGCCGAGGCACTTGGCGATGAGCTTTCCGAGGTGGGGTTCTTCGATGGGGTCGAGCCGACCGCTGCGGTCCTTGCTCGGGAAGCCCCAGGCGTTGTCCGCACCGGTGACGAAGGCGCGGTACGGCGTGCCGTCGTCGGCCTTCAAGATGGCCAGCGTGATCACTTCATCGAGCACGCCCGGCAATTCGGCCGATGTCTTGGCGCCTTCGAGTTGCAGTTGGTGACGCGACGGTTGAAGTCGTCCAGCTTCTCTTCAAGATGCAGACGTAGATGACGTGCTTGTCCCGCACGTGCTGCAGGTGCGTGAGCGCACCGATCATTTCGGTGCCCAAGAGGCCATAGGCGCCCTGGTGTCGGGCTTGCCGGTCTTCTCGGAGAAGGCCGCCGGCTGGGTCTTGCACCAGGCCAGGCACATCCGCGAGAGCACGGTCAAGGAATCGACGAAGTAGGTGTCGTACTTGGCCAGTTGCGCCGGATCGCCGTACTTCTGGCAGACGTGGTCGAAGTGCGCCTGTGAAAAGGCCTGCTCGGGTGACGCACTTGGGCTCGGCCCGGCGAGGAACACCACCAGGTCCTTGAACTCCGGCCAGGTGCGCGGGCGCAGGGTGTCGCCGGCCCAATCGAGGATGGACAGATCGCCGGCTTCGGTGTCCACCAGCAAGGTGCGCTCGGCATCGACCGTGCGAATTTGGGAGGTCTTGCCCGCGCCCGGCACACCAACGAGGGCCACCTTGGCGCAGCGTTTTTCTGACAATCGCTGGTCAGCGCTGATGATCGGGAGTGCCATCACTTGCCCTCCCCAACGATTGCCAGGCGGAAGGCCGGCTTGGCGGGTTTGAGGGTGCGGGCAGCCTCAAAGGGACGGCGCAGGGTTTCGGGCCAGGCGGCGAACTTGCGCTCCGACACCGAATACTTCACGTCGATGTATTCCGCTGGGTCGTCGCCGTTGCTGGCGATGCGCTGCGCGATGGCGGCCAGTTCACCCTGATCCCAGGACACCGACTTCTTGATCTCGACCGTGATGGCCAGATCGCCGTCGGTCAGGTGCGTGGTACCGGTATCCTTGCCGGCGTCGAGCAGTTGCGCACGGGCAGCGTCGCCGTAGAGCTCATCGAGCGCAGCGGTCAGCTGCTCACGGGCGTGGCGCAGACATAAGTCCATTTCGGCGAGTAGGACGGAGAGTTCCTGCAGTGCCGGCTTGGGCAGCGCCTTGATGCGCTCGCGGGTGAGGTCTTCGAGTTGGAGGGGAAGACTGCCGATGTCGAGGACGGTGGCTGCCGGTTGTGGGGTGGCCGCGAGGGCCGAAGAATGGGTTTGCATTTCTCAACTCCTTGGTGGTTAAGGAGTTACCCATTCTTGTCATGCGGTATTGGAAGTAGCAGGGGACGTTTATTGGAAGAACATTGGAAGTTGGCCGTGCGGTGCGGCCGTCTTCAATGCTCGGTGACGATCCAGCACTCGCCCCCTCCTTGGGCGAAGAAATCGAAGAACTCCTTGCGGCGCGTGATGTGCCGCAGGTCGTAGGTGCCCTCGCCGTAGCCTGCGACCCGGAAGGCCCATTCGACTTTCGGCCGTCGGTTGCCCTTCTTGTAGGCATCGACCATCGTGAGCACGAAGTCCTGCTGTTGCCCTCGGATGTTGCGCAACTCTCGGTCCCCCACCCGAAGCCAGGAGCCGTCCGGCGCGCATTCGATGACCAGCTCGGCCAATTCAGGCGCGGCGTGCCGACTTACCAGAATCCGCTCCAGCACCGGCAGATCGAACTGCTCCACGCCGTCCTCCACGACCAGCAGATCGGCCACGGCACGCACCTGGTGTCCGTTGGGCAAGGCCAGCTTCGGATCTTTCAGTGCCAGCACCACGCCACCCGTGCCGAACGCCGGGTCGGACAAGGCCGAGGTGACCTGCTCAACTGGTGCATCCTTGAGCCGTCGCCCGAAGAACATCGGCGCAAACGCATGGCGGTTGCCGACACGGAGGTCACCCAGATACCAGAGGTGATGCTCGACCAGGCAACGCCGGCGCACGGCAAACCGGGGCTCGATGCCCAGCAGGGTGGCCAGGTGGTCAAAGAAGGGCTCGCGCTGGAAACGGTAGCGGGTGACCTCGTGCAAGGAACCGCTCAGGATCACTTTGCGCCGGAATGGGTGCGGGTAGGTGTAGCGGCCCGCTGCCTCATCGACCGTGACCTCCACCTCCTCGAAGATATCGTCCATCACCTCGACATCGATGTGGCTGAAGTAACCAATGGCGGCGATCCAACCCCTGTCCAGCAGCAAGCGGCCAAAGCTCAGCAGTTCTCTGCCGAACAGCGTGCTGTCCATCCCGTCCAATCGCTCCAGCCGTTGCAGCGTCTCTGTCAGCATCGGCAGCCTCCTCAGAACTCGGTGACGATGTGCCAGCGTTTCAGCAGGCGCATCACCAGCTGGCGTTCATCCTCGGTCTTGGCGTTGTCGTTCAGGCCGTTGGGCGCAGTGATCTGCACGACGATATTGTGGGCGCGACGGTCCTTTTGCTTTGCAATGCGCAGCACCAGCTTGACCTGCACCAAGTTAAACCCGCTGAGATCGTTCTGTTTGTAGTCTTCCCGGGCCACGCGATAGACATCGCGCTGATCACGGCGGTCGCGGTGGATGGTCATGCCGCTCGTAACTTCCAGCGTGCCGTCTTCGCCCTGTTGTTCGAGACGCTTGGCTACCTTGATCAGGTTGATGCTGATGCGCTCGATGCCGTCGCCGGGTTCGGGTTTGAGCAGGTTGAACACCTCGGCGCTGCCGAAGGCCTTCAGGCTGAACTCGCGCAGCGGCATCTCGGCGATTTCAGTGTCGCTGGCCAGCACCACATCGCGCAGGGCTTTGGCGAGTTCCTGGCGGGCATTCCGGTCATCGCAGAACACCGACAGCGCGCCGGTGCTCGGCTCATACGAGAAGGTGATGCGCTGCAGGGCCTGATCGTGGCGCGTGGTCACCTCGCCGTCGACGATCTTGTCCCAGTGGGTTTCCTTGCCGTTGAAGCCGACCACGATGGTGTGCAACCAGACCGGAGCCGACTCGTCCTCACCGCCACGGTCCTCGGCCTGGGTCAGGTCGCGGCGCTGGAAATGCTCGATGACCACATCGTGCAGCGGTGCCTGCGAGTAGATGACGGCAATCGCCACCTTGAGTTTGTCCTTGAGCGTGTCGTCCAAGGTGATATCGACCGCCTTCGGCCCCCGGAAGTGGCTGGCGTAGGCTTCGGACTTCCACTGCTTGTTCTGCTGCCGGGCGGTTTCGGCCTGCTCAAACCGGCGGTCCTTGTCGTCCGCCAGGCGGCACAGGTACAGGTAGAGCGCCCGGCCGTACTTGTCGCCGGCGACCGCCACCGCCTGTTGCTCAGTCTCGTCGTCTTCGCTCAGCAGCGATTTGACGGCCTCGCACCCAAAGTCATCCGACAGCAGCAGGACGCGCTGTGCGGCTTCCTCCAGCCGCTGACGGATGGCACCGGATAGGCCCGCGACCACGGTGAACAGGCTCTGCTTGTAGCTGGTGCAGACCTTGTGCTCCCACTCGATGCCGGGTAGCTCCTCAGGGTGCAGGTGCTGTAGCCACTGCGCCACCAGCGCGCGATGCTTGATCTTGCGCACCAGGGTCACGTAGTGCCCCATGTCGGGCAGGATCTCCGGCCCACCATCGGTGGCCCGTGGCTTGCGTGGTTTGCCGCCACCCGCAGCAGTCGCCTCTGCGGCGAGGGCCGTCGGATCTGACTCACGGGTATCCATCACGTCGACTTCTGCCATTCTTGTTCTCCTTTACGAGTGGCGTTTAATTAAACTGTTGCGCGAACTATTAATATCAGTGCTCAAAATGCCGGCACCCGGCCGGCGTGTTGCGCATCCGATCAGTGACTCATGCTTGTCCTCTACCAGGCAGAGTGGGCAGCAGCCCGTAGCGTTCCATCCGCACACGGATGAATTTGGGGTTCACGCCGAAGGTGGCGGCCAGTTCGCGCTGGAGGTTTTCCATACCGACGAAGCCGAAGGTACCTTGCTCGATCAGCCGAGGTGTAGCGGCGTGCAGTTCCTCAGACAGGCCGCCATCGCGCTCAATGCCGACATCGAAGTCCGGCGCACGGGCCACAGCCAGCTCGACCAGGCGGTCGCGCGGCACCAGCAGCGAGCCCATGAACTCGTTGGCGCGGAACTCGGCGATGCGGATTTCTTTCTCGAGGGCGGTGTTTTGCGGCTGCGCCGTGGCGCCCAGGTGTTCAGCATCCGGCGTGGCCGTGCGGTAAGCACGGCGCTGACTGGTATCCGGTTCGTCGAACAATCCCGGCCCTTGCTTGGCAGCAATCAGCCAGGCCGGGGCGTCGAAGATGGCGTGGCCCAGTTCGTGGGCGAAGGTGGACAGCGCCAGCTCGGGCGTGAGTTGCTCGCCGACCGGTGAGACCAGCACGGAGACGGCGTCTTCGCCGCAATCTGGGTCGAACTCGCACAGGCCCAATACGGGCAGACCATCCTCATCGGTGACGGGATGATCCAGACTGACCCACAGTTGGTACGGCAGGCCGTTGATGGTCAGATCGGAGATGGCCGCCAGTTGCGCCAGTGTCAGCGCATCCGCGCCAGGAGACAAAGCTGTGCTCTGGCCTCACGGGCCACGGTCTCGATGGCGAACTTGTTCAGGTAGCGAGGCTTGCGAAGGAGCAATGGTCATACCGCAGGGAAAGCGCTGGCATCCGTCACCGCCTTAACCCAGGGATTTGCGATACAGGCGAACGACCGTGCTGACGTCCTTCTGCATATCCGGGGGCAAGCGGCTGGCCTCGATGAAAGCCTCGTCGGGGTTGAGACCGAGCTTCTCTGCAGCCTTGGTGATCAGCTCATCCTTGGGCGCCTTCTCCAGTTCGCGCTCGATGCGCGACCAGTAGGCCGGCGAGATGCCCAGGCTGCGAGCGAACTCGTTCATCGGCACATTGGCCTGCTCGCGTTTTTCTCGGATGAAGGTGCCGAAGCCCATGATCGTTAACCGTTGCGTGATTTATTAACGATGATTGTAGAGAAGGTGAAGGTTTGCTGTCAATTGTTTTGTTAACGGTCAATCAAAGTGAGGTCCATGCAACCGCCCTGATCTGACTTGCCGGCAAGCCCAAGTTAACGAGCCGCTGAGTTTTTTCAGCAGCATCGTCGCTGTGGCGGCAAGCCACCGTCCAGGTGGCCGAGGCCACAGCTGGCACCGCCAGCAGCGCCCGAAAATACTCAGCGTCCACATTCGAAAGGGAGTGCCCAAGGACGGTGACGTGCGTGACCTCGTCCAAGGCGCGGAAGAATTCTTGGTGCTGCGCGATCAGCTGTTTTGACGGCTTGAAGGTGGCGGTGAAGTACCGATCTAGGATCTGGTTCGCCTCGATCATTCGGGTGTCCACATCCTCGATGTCTGGACGGTCATTCAGCGATTTCCGCATCGCCGAATTCCAGCCGTGCCCCAGGACCAGTTCCTGGTCATCATCGGAAGACGTGCCATGGATATGAAGCGTTCGCTCCAGCGGCACGCCGTATAGATCAGCCAGGGTGGGCGTGTAGTTGAACGTCAAGAAAGATGCACTGCGGTCAATGCTCGTCAGACGATGGACCCCAGGCGCATTGGCAAGATCCGGGACTTTGATCTGCCGGACCCATCGGGCAAAAACCGACCTCAGCTCTACCGAAAGCTGGCGGACCACACGATCCACTTCAAACTGAAAGTCATGGTGACCGGAGTCGCGCCAGTCATCTGCAGCGTAGGATGGCATGAAGCAGCTCAAGTCCTCTTTGACGGTTTCGACATCAAGGGCGGCCAGGGCATTCTCCAGGTCTGACCAGTTGGCGCTCACTGGCACATAGTCATCAACGGCGCGGAACACATCTGGCGCAGCCTTTCGAGCAAAGGTGCGAAAATCCGAAAACTGGGTCGGCATCCTGTGATGGAGATCGAAGCCGTTTCCTATGACGTACAGCTTGTCGTTCAATCTAAAGATCCTCGAAGTTTTTCTGCCCCAAGCGCGATGGTTTCGTGCAGATATAGGCCGACCAACAATGGACACAGCCCATACACGACGGCTGCGACCCACGAGTATGTACTCACCATACCCACCGTTCCTAAGTGGCTTGATAAAACGCCCACCGTCAGCAAGAAGCTCCTGACTTTGCTGTTAAGCCTCGCCTGCCTTACTCGAACGTGGTAGTCCAGCAACATTGCGCCGCAAAGAAGAGGCAGCGAGACTACCCAGAACGAAAATGCGAATGCGTAGCTGCCCTCAGATTTTGAAGAGCTGATTACCGCCAGGCAGGCCGCCGCAATGAAGGCGGTATATCCGCCAATCAATTGCCATACTCGATGGTGCTCCCGCTCGCGGTCATCTTGCGGTAGAGCCTTATATTCATCAACGGCCTGAAGACGACGCGCTTCACGGCTGACACGCATAATCAGATCAGCTTCTTCCAGCGACCAATCGTCTGCCTCCTTTGCTTTGGCGTTCTCGATGACGAGACGCTGCTCCGGAGTTATTTCTAAGCGTTGAAGAGCTTGCTCCCATTTTGAGGCCTTACCCTCAGTTTCCAGCTGTTCACTTTCCATAGCCCCTACCCTGCGTGTTCACTCTTTGCGCCGAAACCGATCCGCCACCCACGCCACCACACCGCGCTTGGCCGGTAGCGCAGCCTGCGCCTCCTCGCGCTCAATCAACGCCAGCGCTTCCTTCACGCCCATCGGCACGATGCCGTCGGCGGTAACCAGCCCTCGGCGTTTCATCTCCTCGTGCCGGTACGGATCACGGCGGTTGGGGATCAAGGCGTACTGGGCTTTGAGCAGTTGCGACTGCGCCTCGACCGACAGGTTGCCCTCGGCCTCGTATCGGCGTTTGAAGGCTTCGCGGTACTTGGGCAGGACGCTGCCGAAGTTGTCCAGGCAATCGGTGACGCCGGGGATGAAGTGCTTGACCAGCGCCCAATGGCCCATGCGGTAGACGCCGGCTTGGAAGACCACCTCGTCGTGCAGCCTCTCCTGGTCGGGTGAGCGCTGCCGGTAGGCGGCGATGAACACCTCCAGCGTATCGGCCAGTTTCGGGGCGCCGTCGTCAAAGGCCAGCAGCGCGCGCCAGTTGGCAGCCAGTTGGATCAGGCGCTGGTATTCCTTGTCAGAGAACAACGCGTGCAGCACTTTCTCCAGCGTCTTGACCTGGCTCGACAGGCGGCTGTGCTCGCGGTTGATGAGCACGGCGATCAGGGCGGGATCTGGCTTGGCGATGGCAATGGCTCCCTTGTGATTTCTTCCGTAAAGACCCTGCACGTGTCCGCAAGTCCCTTATGGAAAAAACCCTGCCCCTCGTGAGAAGGACAGGGTTTCAATGGCTTCCACCTCAAGCACCTACCCGAGGGCAGGTACTTGTCTCAGGGGAAATTAAGCAGCAACGATATTATCAAACGTAAAGGCACCTGCGGTGACACCGTTAAATGTACCAATCAGCGCAATTTCAGTTGCTTCATAGCTGTTGCTATTATCTGCATCAGCCGCATAGTACAGATAAGCCTTGTCATTTTGATATGCAATGATATATCCAGCTGTGGCTTCTGCACCGGTATCTGTAGTATCAGTAAATGCGATACCAGTCGATGCAGTCGTCGTGCTTGACAGTGCCTTGAGCAGTTCAGTCCCGTTAAGACCAGCGGCAGACGTCAAGGACAAATCGCCATTCGAACTCAGCGTGGTGGCAATCTCCATTACCCAACCCGTATCAGCATCATACCCTGTTGCCGTAAAGGTCGCAGCGCCTGCAGCCAAAGTGGAGCTGATTGTCTTGAACTGAGTGGCTGTAGCGGCACCTGCGCCAGCAGCTTCAGTGGTATCAACAATTGAGGCTGCCAGAATTGTAACAGTGTCAGCAGTAGTCGCACCAGCAGTGAAGTTGGTGATCACATCACGGTTGGCTGCAAGCAACGTATTTGCCGCACCATATTTCACGGTGTCGCCAGCAACGCCGGAGCCGAGATCAATGGTATCAATACCGGTACCGCCAGTGATTACATCAGCACCTGCACCACCAGAAATCTGGTCGTCGCCTGCGCCACCATCAACCGTATCTACACCGCTGCCGCCAGTGATAACGTCACCGCCAGAACCACCGACCATGGTGTTGGCCTTGGTTGCACTACCGGTGATCGCAATACCCTGCGAAGCGCCAGTAACCGTAACCTTCAGACCACCCGTGTTGGTGCTGGCGTTGACCGTCGCCAGAGCATTACCTGCCAGGGCTGCACCATCAAGATCAGCAAGAACATCACCCGTAACGTTCAGGGTAACAACGTTGGCAATAGTCAGATCGATCTCGTTGGTATCCGCAGCCACAACCGTGCCGGAGCGCGTGGAGTTAACGTTGATGGTCTCGACAGCTGCTGCCGTCAGCGCACCATAATCAACGTTTCCACCACTGGTTGCAGCCTTGAGCTCGATGTTAAGGACATCAGTGTTATGACCACCCAGAGCAGCGTCGGTAACATTTACAGTTACCGCGGTAGAGGCTGCAGTTATTTGAACCGTACCCCCCGAGGTCATTTTATCCAGAGTCAGAGCAGTAGCCGCTGTTGTGGTAACCCAGGAAATGTCATCCAGATTAGCCAGATCAACTGTTTTTGAACCAGTGACTGTAGTCAGTGCCAATCTTTCGAAACCAGAAATCTTGCCTTCGAAAGTAGTGCTTGCAGACAAACTGTCATTGGCAGCCAATGCTTCGGTCAGGCTCAGTACGTCAGCAGTACCAGCACCTGCATCAATGGTGCCTCCCGTACCCACGTTGGCGCTGAGCGTTACCGTATCGTTACCATCACCCATGGTGATGGTCTTCGTGGTAGCGCCAAGCTTAACACTATCAGCAGCGGAACTGCCCGTGAAGGTAACACCGGTAGCAAGCTCAGTACCAAGGGACAAGCCACCCGTGTTACCGGAGGCATTAACAGTGGTCAGAGCACCAAGATCAGCCGCTGTGTTGGTGGTAAAGGTTACCAGCGAGTCGCCGGTGACCGTCAGCGTCGTAGCTGCGGAGGCATCAATAGCAGCGAAGGTAATCTTTTCATCAGCAGCGATGGAAATCGTCGTCGCCGCGTCCGCCTGAAGGTCAATGGCAGAAGAAAGGGCACCGGTGCCAGTGATGGTCAAGGTGGTAGCCGTATCATCGGTAATGACCACGTTATTGCCCGGACCGGTTACCCCATTCAGCGTCAACGCCAAGGCACGCGTGCCAGCGGCAGCCGTCACGGTGGCATCGCCATTCACAGAATTGATCAGGGTCAGCGAGGTCAGCGTGTCGGTTGAGGCATTCGCACCAATGGTCACATTGCCGGTATTACCGGTGATGCTAACCGTGGCCAGTTTGTCAGCGCCAGTAGCGCCGTTGTCGTCAATTGCAACGGTAGTAGCTGTACCGGTAACAGTCACAGAGGTCGCATTGCCCTTGGTGTCAATGTCCACCGCATTAGCTACGGCCTTAGCGGTCAAGGTGGTTACGCTGGAAGCATTCTGGACATCAGCAGTAACAGCACCATCAGAGACGACGTTAATCAGCTCGATGCTGGTCAGCGTTGCAGCAGGCAGTGCAGTACCACCGACCGTCGTGTAGTTCAGGGTATCCGTACCGGCACCGCCATCGATGATATCAAGGGCACTCAGCGTTTCAACATCATAAACACCCGTACCAGTGTTTACGGCGACCGAAGCATTGAAGGTGTCATTGCCCGATCCTCCAACGAATGAAGGACCACTATCCACAGCCGCAGTGAGCGTGAAGGTCTGGGCGCTTACGGTGGCAGTGCCAGCCGTGATGATCGCAGCCTTGGCGGCGTCGGTGCTGACGTCGGAGGTAGCGGTCACGCCGGAGATGGCAGCGGTTGCGTTGGTGGCGCTGCCCTGCTGGGTCACGGCGTAGTACTCGGCAACTGCTTCCTTGTTATTGAACAAGGTCTGGGAAGTCAGGGCGGCAGCGTCAGTACCCGCATAATTGACCACGGCCGTGATCATGTCGGCAATGACTTGGCCGGCAGACTTGGTGGCGAGTTGGCCAGACCAGTAGGCCAGACCATCGGCATCCGGGGTGCGGCCCAGAACGTTGGTGTAGAAGTTGGTGACGATTTCGTTGTTCGTCAGGTACAGCGGGTAGTAGGTACGGGCCGGGGTGGTGTCGTACATCGCTTGGGCGACTTGAACCAGGGTCTTGGCGCCGGTGGAAATTTCATTGACCCAGTAGCCCAGACCTTCGGAGTCGGGCGCGCGGCCGAAAAGGGCCACATAAAGCTGGGTAACTTGGGTACGCATTGCTGCGGTAACTGCCATGGTGTGATCTCCTGTACAGAGTGGATCAAAAAAGAAACTAAAAACTACCTAAGACTCCAGGCCCCGGCGGAAGCCCGCCAAACCCCGAATCTGGATTTACACAACATACGGATTCTATCCTAGCTTCATACATCTTCTTAAAATGTGATGCGCATCACATTTTAAGGAATCACTGGGGCCGCGAAGCAAAGGGAAACCTTTCGTAGAATCACAGGCTTGCGTTGGATTGTCAACAAAGCTCATGAATATATTTCAGCCCTGGCGCGGGTTTGTACTTTTTCCCCGACATTTCACCGGACCCTTATTGCTGGTAGCGCAGGCCCGCCGTCAGCAGGCGCTGCTCCAGGCCGAAAAGACCCAGGTTGGAAATCTGGCGGGTGTGCTCCAGGGCGGCCACCAGTTGCCAGGCTTCGGCGAGGGGCCAGGCCAGCTCGGCCCGCAGGCTGAAGCGGCGAATCTCACGCCGGGCGTCGTTGCGGATCAGGGGGCTGTAGCCGGCTTCGTCCCTGGCCCGGCCCGCCTGGGCCAGGAGGACGGCTTCGCCCCGGCGAAAGGCGGGGCCCTGCCAGGCGAGGGCCAGTTCCTGGCGGCGAGTGTCTTCCCCCGGTCGCTCGGCGCTGCCATCGTCCCGGGCGGCACGGGCCAGCAGGGTCAGGGCGCCACGGGCCAGAGGGCAGCGAGTGCCGGCCTCGCCCCAGAGCAGGCGGCCATCGTAGCGGGCCAGGCCGCCACGGTAATGGCGCCATTCGCCATCCACGGCCCCCAGCAGGCGGCAGCCGCTGTCGGGTAGGGGCCATTCCAGGCCCAGGCGCAGACGCGGCACCTGGATCAGGGGCTGCCCTCCCATGTCCAGCCGGCGCCATTCCGCCATCACACTGCCCAGGCCGCCGAGCAGGGGGCGCTGCCAGGCGCCGGCCAGGGCGATATCCCGGGTGTCGAATTCGCCCAGGCCGTCGTAGCGCTTTTCGGCCAGGGCGAGACGGCCTTCCACGGCCTGGCCGGCCAGGGTCTGGCGAGTGGCCAGTTCCCCCGTCAGCAGCCAGAAGGGGGCGGCGCGGGGGCGGAAGTCATCGGCCACCGGCAACTCGATGACTCCCGCCCCCGGTGTCAGGCTCAGGCTGCGGGCGGCCAGGCCGCCGTTGGCGTTGCTGTCGTGGCCGAGCAGCAGGCCACCCCGCAGGCGGTGGCGCGACGGTTCGGTCAGGGTGGCCTGAACCTGCATCCGACGCCGCAGGTCCTGGATCAGGGCGCGGATGCCCGGCGGCGCGGCGAAGCCCCGCTCCACCTGGTCCAGTGCCCGCTGGGCATTGGCGCGGTCGCCCAGTTGCAGGCTGGCCACGGCCAGGTCCAGCCAGGCGCCAGCGTTGTCGGGCTGGAGCAGCACCAGGCGTTCCAAGGCCAGGGTGGCCTGAGCGTTTTCACCGACGGCCAAGGCTGCTTCGGCCAGCAGGGCGTTGTAGGCAGGGTCCATGGCGCCCTGGGGTTCCAGGGCCATCAGTTCGGGCAGGGCGGCAGCCCATTCGCCCCGGCTTACCCGCTGCCAAGTAGACTCGGGCACCATGGCCGGCCGCTGGTGCCCGGCGTTGGCGCGGACGGATGGGGCAGGCGCCCCATCGGCCCAAGCGGCGGACGCCAGGCCAAGCAGGCAGATCAGCAGGCCAGCCCCAAGGAAAATCATCGCCCAGGCATGGGGCGAAAAAAACGACAGCCCCGCGAAACGGGGCTGTCGGAGGTGGCGACGATGAGCAGCGCCTGTGCGCAACAGGGCTAGCGGCGCCAGGCGGTGGCGCCGGAAAGGCTGGCGCCGCCGCTCAGGGTCTTGTCGAAGAGATAGCCCGCCTCGGTGGCCCCGGGACCGGCCAGAAGGCCGACCACTTCCATGGTGGAACGGGCGTTGTCGCCCAGCAGGTAGCCCTGCCATTGCACACTGCCGGTGGCGGCCAGGGGCAGGTCGAGGCCGGCGCCGCTGACGGTGAGCCGGGTGTCGAAGCGGCGGTTGCCGAAGTCCACCGTCAGGCTGGCGTCGCGCAGAACCATGGGGGTGAGGCTGGCGCCCTCCCGCAGATAGGCCTCGCCGGCCCGCAGGTTGAAGCCCGCCACGCCTTGTTTGGGCAAGGTTTCGGGCATGGAGGAACTCATCAGGCCGAACAGGGGGTTGGAGAGGCGGGATTCATAGCCCTTGGCCGTCTGCTCGGCCACCGTGGGCGACAGGGTGGCGATACTGGCCCAGCGGCCCCAGGTCACCTGGGGCGGAGGCTCGGGCACCACCACCGACGGGGGCACTTCGCTCACCGGGGGGGGCGCCGGTGTTCGGCTGGCGGCCTCGCCACCGAGCACGTCGTTGATGCGGTTGGCGGTGGCAGTAGCCGTCGGGTCCACGGTGGTCAGGGCGGCACCGGCCTCGGCCCGCTTCTGGGGACTGGGCTCCTCGGGCAGGGTGGGGGCGCCGTTGGGCATGGCGGCCCGCTTGATTTCCGGCGCCACGGCGCCGGCCCGGTATTCGAGATAGGCGTTGCCCATGGCCGCCAGGGTACGGGCGTTGATGGTATCGCAGGGCCCCTGGGCCGCCGCCTCGCAGCCCGCGCCGAAGGGTGCCAGGACGATGGTGCCGGCATTGACGGAGGCCCGCGCCGCGTTGTCGGTCACCTGAACCACGTAATCCGTCCCTCTCACACCAATAGCAGCCAGGGGAGTATTGAAGCGGTAGCGGCTCTTGTCCTGTTCGATGGCCTTGCCGGTGATGGTGCGCACCGTGCCCTGCTCCAGACGGTAGCGTACCTTCAGCCCCTCGGGGGAGGCCGGGTCCACGCCGTAGGCTTCCAGGGCAAAGCGGGAGGCCGGACGCAGGCCAACGAAGCCGCCGTCGGGAAAGCGGATGTGAATGTAGCCGTCCTTGCCGGTTTGCAGGCCCTGGCCGGGCGCGATCTTGTCTCCCGCCCGGAGGATGCGGGCCGGGCCCTCGGCGGGCAGGAGCCGGGCATCGCCCCGCACGAAGACGACTTCGCCCTCCACCGCGCCGGCTGGCAGGGCCAGCCCCGCCAGCAAGGGCAGGGCGAACGCCGCCCAGCGCCCCAAGGCGCCGGTGAGCAGACCACGGGAAGATGAAAGCCTCGTCATAAGCAGGTTCCTACAGAAATCTCGGCTGGGAGGCGCACAAACGCGCCCTCGCCATCGGTACATCCTCTTCAACGCCAGGGCATCGCCTTGGGCTTACCTGAAGACCCAGACCAATCAAACAATAGTTTAACGTCAATAGGTGTGATGCAGATCACTTTTCCAGACTCCCGGCGGCCGGGGCGCGCAGGCGATGGCGCCAGGCCAGAATGGGTGCCTCGATGAAGCGGTGGATCAGCCAGGCCAGGGTCAGGGCCGCCAGGACACGCAGGGCCAGGGGTCCGGTGTCGGCGCCGGGCCAGAGCCAGAAGACCAGAAAGTGGCAGAGGAACAGGCCGTAGGAGAGGTCGCCGGCCCGTTCGTCCCAGGCCTTGCCGGGACGGGGCGCCAGCAGGTGCAGCAGGGGCAGGGCCAGGGCCAGACCCAGCAGGGTTTCCGGGTTGTAGGGGATGGCGGTCTTGCCGGCACCGGCGCCCACCGCCGCCAGCAGGCCGGCGAGGATGGGGATAGCAAGGGCCAGCAGCCGAGCAGCATTCCACCGGCCCTGGCGATGGAGGTCCGCCAGCCAGGAACCCAGCAGGAAGATGAACAGGACGCCGGGAAGCAGGCGATAGCCGAACCACTCGGTGGGTAGGCGGCCGACGAAGGCCGCCAGGTACACACCCAGGCTCAAAGCCAGGACCGGCAGGCGTGCGCCGGAGAGCAGGATCAGGGGAAACAGCAGGTAGAACTGGATTTCGCAGCCCAGGGACCAGGCCGGGGGGATGAGGACGAAATGATCGGCGTCGTTCCACATGTAATAGTTGTGGGGCACGATCAGCAGGTGGTTGAAGAGGTCGCGCCAGAGGGGCAGGCGCACCAGGAACAGGGCGTCGGGGCCGTGCCAGAGGTACCAGGCCAGGGCCGCCAGGATCACGGCGTAGTAGGCCGGCAGCAGGCGCAAGGCACGGTCGGCGTAGAAGCGCGGCAGCAGGGCACGGCTGGCGTAGTGGCGACGCACCAGGCCCGTCATGACATAGCCGGAAATGGCGTAGAAGCCGACGACGGCAATGACGCCGGGATTCAGCCCCCACCAGCGCACGTCGGCGTGGCTCAGGGCCACCATCAGGGCCAGCAGCAGTCTCAGGGTGCCGAGCATGGGCTTTCCCGGGAGATCAGAATCTGGCCACCGCCCTCGCCCACCGGCACGGGCAGGCGCAGGACACGGCTGGCCAGGGCCTCGGCGGGCACGGGGTAGGCGGCCTCGTCGGTAATCCAGTAGGCGGTGCCGGAGGCCGGCCGGCCGGCGGCCAGGTCGGCCCGGTGCCGGGCCTCGTCCTGCTGGCGGGCAGTTTCATCGGCCCGGGCCAGATAGGCGGCGTTCAGACTTTGCCGGTGGCGGGCGGCGAAGAGGGCCGGGGCGATCCAGTCCTCGCCTTCGGTGCGGGGCGGCAGCACCACCAGATGCCGACAGGGGGCGGCGGCTTGCCAAGCCGGCGCCTCGAAGTCGGGTAGCCGGCCAAGACCACCGGAGGCGAAGCGCTGGCGGAATTCGCCCCATTTGGCGGAAAGGTCGGCGCCTTGCAGCAGGCAGAGTCCGACCAGCAGCAGGGCCAGGGTGCGCCGGGAAAAAGTGCTGGCAAGGACGGCGAGGGCAAGCAGGGGCAGCAGCAGGGCCAGGGGCCAGACGAAGCGACCGGTGGAGCGGAAGATGCCGAGCAGCTTGAGGAGGCCGTCCGGCAGTTGGGGATCGGTGAGGACGGCGGTTCCCAGGGTGACCCGGGCCGAGAGGGCGTAGAGGAACAGGACGAGGGCCAGGGGCAGTAGTGCGGTCAGGGCCTTGCCGGCGGGACCGATGGAACCACTGGACCGGCGCCACAAGGCCATGCCCGCCGCCAGGGCCAACAGCAACAGCACACCGGCCCCCAGGTAGGCGAAACCCTCGTACTGGCCGGCGGTGGCCTGGCCCAGGGGCGGCAGAAGACGCGACCACTCCCCGGTGCCATCGGTGGGCCGCCCGTAGTGGCGCAGGAAACCTTGCCAGTCCATGGGGTCGAGGAAGGTGAGCAGGTTGGCCGAGTAGTGGCCGTAGCCTTCCGCCGCCAACTGACCAGGGCGGGCGATGAAATAGCCCGCCGCCGCCATCAGCAGGATGAGCAGCAGGGCCGTTCCCGCCAGTGGCACCAGGGGACGGCCGGCCCGCCACCAGTGGTACAGGGCGAAGGGCGCGAGCAGGGCCAGCCAGTAAGGGTGGATCAGGGCGCCCAGGCAGAGCAGCAGGCCCTGGCGGCCGGGACGGTTGGCCAACCAGGCGTCGATGGCGGCCAACAGCAGCCAGTGGGCCATCAGGGATTCGTGGCCGTAGGCGCGCAGGGCCAGGGCCGGGCTGGAGAGCAGCAGCAGGGTCGCGGCGGCGCGGGCGGTGCCGTCGCAGCCCAGGCGGGTCAGGATGCGGGCGGCGAAGGCGCCGTGGAGCAGGTGGCAGAGCAACATCCAGGCGCCGAAATACTGGAAATCCGCCGGCAGCCAGGGGGAGAGAGGCTTGAACAGCAACCCCAGGAGGGGGATGGCGTCGGTATAGACCAGGCTGGTGCCGCCCCCCAGGCCCGGGATGAGGCCTGGGGGCCAGGTCCAGGGGGCGTGGCGGAAGAAGGCAAAGCCCAGGTAGTGCTGGGCCGGGTCGCCGTGAAGCAGCCAGGCGATCTGGCGCGGATCGAGAATGTGGGGGCCATACACCCCAAGGAAAAAGAGTCCTCCCAGCAGGGCGCCCGACAGGCCCGCGTGGCCCGGGTCACGGAATGCCAATTTCATCCGGCCCGCGTCAGGACGAGGATGCCGGCCAGGATCAGGACGATGCCGCCCACCCGCGCCAGGCCAAGGCTTTCGTTCAGGATCAGCACGGCGGCCAGGGGGGTGAGCAGGAAGGTCAGGCCCGCCATCAGGGGGGCCGCCAGGCTCAGGGGATTGACAGCGTAGATTTTCAAGGTGAGGAAGAAGCTGGCGCCGTAGCAGGCCAGGGCGACGACCAGGGGGAGCGACAGCAGCCGACCGTCGGCGAGCTTGAGGGCCAGTTGCGCGCCAACGTTGAGGACGACGGCCAGCAGGGCGAAGGCCCAGGCGTTCATGGCTGGCGATCCTCGGGTCGGCGCAGCAGGTAGGGGGGGCGGCCCTGGAGTTGTTCGTGGATGCGGGCCAGGTAGAGGCCGACGATACCCAGGCCCAGCATCAGGGCGCCGCTGGCCAGGGCGAGCAGGATGATGACGGTGGTGAAACCATCCAGGGCGGTGCCTGCCAGCTTCTGGTAGAGGGCAACGACGCCGGCGAAACCCGCCACGGCCAACACCAGGGCGCCCACACCGCCGATGAGTTGCAGGGGAAGATCGGAAAAGCCCATCAGACCGTCCACGGCGTAGCGCACCAGCCGGACCAGGGGCCAGCGGCTGGTACCGCCCACCCGGGGCGGCACGTCAAAGGGTAGGCGGGCGCTGGGATAGCCCGCCCAGGCCACCAGGCCCCGGAAGAAGCGCCGACGTTCGGGCATGGCCTTCAGCGTCTCGATGACGCTGCGGTCCAGGAGCTTGAAGTCGGTCTGTCCGGCCAGGTCGATGCCCGAGGCGCGGGCGAATAGCCGATAGAACAGCCGGGCCGGCAGGCCGCCGCCCAGGTCGGCCTCTCCCCGGTGACGCTTGAAGGCCTCCACCACGGCAAAGCCCTGGCGCCAGCGTTCGATCATGGTGGGGATCATCTGCGGCGGATGCTGGCGGTCGCTGTCCAGGACGATGGCGGCCTCGCCTCGGGCGTGGTCCAGCCCCGCCGCGATGGCCGCTTCCTTGCCGAAGTTGCGGGTGAAAAAGAGGGGCCGGATGCGGGCATCGGCCGAGGCCAGGGTGGCAAGGGCTTCGGCAGTGGCGTCCCGGGAGCCGTCGTCCACCACCAGGACCTCGAACTCCACCCCCGGCACGGCGGCCTGTTCCAGCAGCCAGGGCAGGTTGGCGGGCAGGCCTTCCGCCTCATTGAAGACGGGGATGACCAGGGAGACGAGAATGGGCACCGATTCAGCCATGGGCTGCATCATCGGGTTCCGGCAGGGCGTTGGCAAGGGCGTCCACGATGTCGAGGAAGCGCCGGGCAAGGGCGGGCCAGGCTCGGGCGGCCCGGTAGCGGTCGGCGGCGGCCTGGCGGGAGGCCAGCCGCACCGGATCGGCCAGCAGTGCTTCGATGCCCCGGGCCATCTGTTCGGGGGAAATGCCCGGCAGGCGATGGACCACGGCATCCACGTCGTCGAAGATGGACAAGGGTGTGACGGCCACGGGCCGACCGCAGGCCAGGCCCATGCGCACGGCGCCGCTGGCGGATTCCTGGGTGTGCTGATAGGGATAGACCACCAGGTCGGCCAGTTGTAGCCAGGAGAAGCTCTCCGCGTCCGGCAGAAAGTCGGTGATCAAGTGGACTCGGTCGGTGATGCCAGCCTGCTTCGCCATCGCTTCGATGGTCTCCCTTTCGGCAAAGGATTCGGCCACCGGGTAGAGGGCACAACTCAGGACCAGGTGCAGGTCGGGGTGCTTTTCGGCCAGGAGGGCGAAGGCTTCCAGCAACTGGCGCTGGCCCTTGTGGGGAAGCAGGAAGCCGTAGCTGGCGATGACGCGCTTGTCTGTCAGGCCCCGGGCGGCCCGCAGGCCTGCATCGGGCACGCCTTCAGGCAGGGGAATGCCGTGGGGGAACAGGGTGGTGTTGGTGGCCAGACCCAGGGCGCGCAGCCGGTCCAGGTCATCGTGGCCATGGACGTAGATGCGGTCCATACGCCCCAGGGCGGGAACGATTTCCCGCAGGGAGGCCTTGAAGTCGGGCTTGTCCACGTCCTGGGTGGCATGAAGGAAAAGATGCGTCTGCCCGCCGCGCCGGTGCTGGTCATCGCTCAGGGCGGCCAGTTGGGCCAGGGGGAAGAAGCCGTAGTTGTACTGGATGACCAGGGCTTCCGGCTTGTCCCGCGCCAGCGCGGCCCTCAGCTCGTCCAGGGTGCCGTGCAGGCCGGTATCCCAGCAGCGCGTCACGTTGGGCTTGTCCTCGGCCACAGGGTCGCCGTCCCGGCTGGCGTAGACGCGCAAGCGGTCGTCGGGGATGGCGGCTGACAGGTAACCGGAATAGGTGGCGATGCCGCAGCGGGTGTTCCAGGAGGACACCCAGGCAACCCGGGGCTGGGGGCGGAAGGCCGGCAGGCGGTCCAGGGCCATCACGGCGGCGCGGGTCCTTTCCGCCATGCGATCCCAGGTGTACTCCCGTGCCACCCGCTCCCGGGCGGCCCGCAGCCGGGGCGCCAGGACGGCGGCCGGGGCCTGGCGCACCTCGGTCATCAGGGCCGCCAGGTGGTCCGCGTCGGGCTCGGCCCAGGCGGAGTGATCCGCGTCCAGGTGACTACGGGACGGGGCGAAATGGTAGTCGATGAGCCAGGCGGTTTCCGGGGTGCAAAAGTCGGTCTGCCCGCCCCAGGCGGTGGTGATGACGGGCAGGCCGAAGCGCATGGCCTCGGCCATGGGCAAGCCCAGGCCTTCGCCTCGGGCGGGGGCGACGAAGGCCTGGCACTGGCTATAGAGGGCGGCGATGCGAGCGTCTGGCCAGTCCTCGTTGATCAGCACGACGTCCGGGTAGCCGGGGTCGCGGCGACGCAGGGTGGTCAGTTGTTCGGAGACGTCGTTGTGGGGATTGGGAAAGGTCTTGATGACCAGGGTGACATCGTCATCGGCGCGGAAGGCCTTGCCGTAGGCGGCGAGGAGCACGTCCACGCCCTTGCGCGGAAAGGCCGAAGAGATGTGCAGGAAACGATAGGACTTGCCCAGGGGGGGCAGGCTCAACCCGCCTGTGTTCTCCGGGGCGGCCCATTGGTCCACGCCGGCACCGACAACGGCGATGGGCACCCGCACGCCGGCATCCTGGAGCGTCTTGCGGACTTCCCGGGAAAGAACGGTGATGAGGTCGAGCTTGCGGTTGAACCAGCGGACATAGCGGGCGGGAAACCCGGTTTCCTCCCAGCCGTAGGCATGGACGGCGCGCACCCGGCCCACCATGGCATCGCAGCGGGGAGGATAGGTGAAGCGGAGGGTGACGTCGGTGGCGCCGGGCCGGCCAGCCGCATGCACCAGGGCGGCCATGTCGGGATGACGGGCGAGGAAGCCCGGATCGGGGTCCGGCTCGCCGCTGCCCGGCGTCGGCGAGAGGGCGACAGTCTGTCCCTGGCGGACCAGGGCCCGGGCCGTCTCGCGGTTGACCAGGGCCAGGCTGTAACTGGAGTCGAAGGGGCCTTCCACGCGCCAGCGGGGAACGGCGGCAGCGGCTCGCTCCGGGGGGCGGGGGACGGCGAGGCCGAGGCCGGTGAGGAAATCCGCCAGGTCCGCCCCCAGGTTTCCGGGATGGAAACGGGTCAGGTTGGCCTGCTGGCCCGCCAGGACCCGGCGCCGCAGACCGGGCTCGTCCAGCAGGAGGTGCATCAGGGCGCCCAGGGTTCGGGGATCGTCGCTGTCGGTAAGCAGCCCCCCTTCGCCCAGGGTGTCGGGCACGCCGCTAACGGCCCGGGCCAGGACGGGCACATCGAACAAGGCGGCCTCGATCAGGGGCATGCCAAAACCTTCGTGGTCGCTGACGCAGCAAAAGACGTCGGCGGCCCGGTACAGGCCCCGCAAGACGTTGTCAGACACAGGGCCGAGGAAGTCCACCTGGTCGCGGATGCCCAGAGCCTCGGCCCGGTCTTCCAGATGGGTCTGCCAGGCGGCGTCCTGGGCCTTGCCCGGCAGGATCAGGCAGGCGGGGTCGGCGCCGTGATGAAGATATTCGGCGAAGGCGTCGAGCAGGAGGTCGTGACGCTTGTTGGGCGCCAGGCGGCCAACGAAAAGGATGTTGGTGGTGTCCTGGTAGCGCCCGAGGATATCGGCCTCCCAGGGGGCGGTCTGCAGGGTGTGCAGGTCCACCAGCAGGGGCAGCACCCGGGGAGTCTCGTAGCCGGCGACCCGCAGGTCATCGACATTCAGGGTGGAATCGCCCAGGGCACCGGCGAACCAGGGCTTCCAGGCCGTGAGCTGCGTGCGGCCCAGGCGGGCCAGGTCGCGCCAGGGGCCCTCTGCCGGCAGCATCTCCGTCGGGGTGATGTTGTGATAGACCAGCACGGCGCGGCCGGCGAAACGCGCAAGCCAGGCGTCGTCCTCGTAGCCAAGGCTGTGATGCACCAGCAGCCAGGCGCCGGCGGCAGGATCGAGCTCCTGGCGGGGACGGACGATGGCGGCCAGCTCGGACGGGATGTGGTCGCAGTAGATTTCGGAGGCAAAGCCCATGTCCCGCAACAGCCGGCGAGTAAACAACATGCCGTTGGTGACGCCGTCACCGGGAGCGCAACTGGGGTGAAACTGGTGAATGGCTTTACCGGTCATGGAAGCCAATTTTCCGCCCCGGTCCATAAAACACGCGAAAGGCAGCAAGGCCCGCCCCCTTCCGGCCTCCCCCTCTCCGGGGGAGGTGACGATGCCAGCTCACCGCGATCGAAAATTTGACTTGCCGTTTCAATTCGTTGTTCCACGTTAATCATCCGCATGGCGCTTTCCAACGATCAGGGCGTAATCCTGGGGTCCGTAGAGCAGGCCGTTCAGGCGCTGAGAGACGATGTCCCCGCCTTCGAGCAGCATGGAATCGGGGTAGGGATTGAGGCGCAGAATCTCGACTCTTGGAAAGCCCCGTTGCTCGGCGATGAAGGCCGCCACGGGAGGCGGGATGGGGTTCCGGTGGGTGGGATCGTAGTAGAAGTTGCAGGCACCCACGATCAGGTTCTCGGGATTGGGTGTTTCGAAGATGGCGATGCCCCCGGGGGCCAGGGCCTCCAGGGTGGCATCCAGCAGGGAAAGGAACTGGTCGAGGCTGAGGTGCTCTATCACCTGGAAGGCGCTGACGAGGTCGAGGCTATCCGGCGCCTGGGCCCGCAGCCAGGCGATGCCGTCCTCCTGGCGGGCGTCGAGTCCCCGATCACGGCAGGCCAGCACCATGCCCGGGTCAAGGTCTATCCCCAGGGGGTTGAGCCCCTGCTCCCGCAACAGTTCCAGCCATTCGCCCCGGCCGCAGCCGATGTCCACGCAGCGCGGCGTGGCGACACCCGCCACCGCCGCCCGCAGATAGGGTAGGTAAGGGCGCTGGCGCTCCTTGACGGATTCGGGGCTCCCGCGGAACCGGGTTTCGAATTCCAGATAGAAGTTGCCCAGAACCGGGGCCGCCACTGCCTCCACTCCACCGACAGATGGGGCTGGCGCGTCCGCAGCCGCGCGTTGTTCAAGCAGACGCAGGGCTCGACTGTGCATGGCCAGGCGTTCCTCGCCAGCGCTCTGCCAGGCGGCCAAGCGCTGTTCGAGAAGGCGATTGCTTTCCTCGAGGCCGGCGCTGCGCTGCTCCAAGACACCGTTGCGCTGCTCCAAGGCGCCGTTGCGCTCCGCCAGTTTCTGGTTGAGCCGCTCCAGCCGTTGTACGGATTCGCGCAGTTCAGCATGGAGTTGTTCCTGGGCGAGCCCCTGGCGACGATGCTGTTCCTGCTGGTCTTGACGCGCCGCCTGGAGCTGGGCCACGAGGGTCTGTTGATCCTGGCGCAGGGCATCAAGGCTCATGGCGGTGGTAAGTCGGAAGCGGGGCAGATCGGCCAGAACCCAGAGGAAATAGCACAGGTCACCCACCAGGGGCAGGGCCTTGATCCGCTCCCGGCGACCAATGCCGGGTGCGGTGATCCGCCGCCAACGGTGATAGAGAAAGACCAGGCTTGCGCCCAGCACGGGAATTCGCTTCAAGCGCTGGCGCCAGGACAACCGGGGTTCCGGCGGGGCGGGAGGCCGCTGGCGGGCTGCCGGCAGGGGAGTCTCGCGGCGACGGGCCAGGGTCTGGCGCAACTGGCGCTCGACATCCTCTGGATCGACGTGAGGATTGTTGGGCAGGATCACGACGCGGTTTCCTCCATCGACGGCTCAGCCTGGAGTGCCGTCACACCGACGAAATGACCATGCCGGTGGTTGGGTACGATCTGGAAGACCAGAGCCCGTTCCCACCAGTCGTAGTTGTCATGCAGGTGGTCGGCATGGCTGTGCAGGGCGACGGTGACACTGTAGCTGCCGGCGCCCAGGTTGAGGGCTGGGATGCGGAAATCGAGGGTGCGCGGCTGCCCCGGCCGGTCGCCAAGGGGCGGCAGGTGGGGCCGCTGATGGGTGTTGATACCGTAAATGTCGTAACCGGTGCGGTCCTTGATCAGCATGCCCAGCACTAGGTCGGGCAGAATCTCGTGGGCGGTGAAGCGGATACGCAGCGTGGCGGCATCGCCCACACGCAGGGCCTGGGCCTCGCCCATTTCTCCCAGGATTTCGACGCTGTCGATGCGTGCCTTGCCGTTGCCGGAACGACCCTGAAACTGATCACCACCGCTGACCAGCTCATGGCGGTTTTCCCGCTCGGCGATAAGAGCCGTGTAGTAATCGAGGACATCGTCTGGATCACCGTCCATCAGCAATCGGCCGTCCCCCAAGAGGAGGGCTCGGTCGCAGAGACTTTTCACGGCGCCGGGATCGTGGGAGACGAAGAGCAGGGTAGTGCCTTCTTCCTTGAAGCGGCGGATGCGGGCGAAGGACTTGTGCTGGAAATAGATGTCGCCCACGGCCAGGGCCTCGTCCACGATCAGCACTTCGGGACGCACGGCGGTGGCGACGCTGAAGGCCAGGCGCACGAACATGCCAGAGGAATAGGTGCGTACGGGCTGATCGAAGTAGTCGCCGATCTCGGCGAATTCCTGGATCTCGGGCACGAGGGCGGCGATTTCCGGACGCGCCAGCCCTAGCATCTGGCCGGCGAGGAAGACGTTCTGGCGGCCGGTGAAGTCGGGATGGAAGCCCATGCCCAGTTCCAGCAAGGCGGAAACCCGTCCCTCGACCCGTGCCTCGCCTTCGGTCGCCAGGGCCGTGCCAGTGAGTACCTTGAGCAGGGTACTCTTGCCGGCGCCGTTGGCGCCGATGATGCCAACGGCCTGGCCCGGGCCGATGGTGAAGTCCAGGCCCCGGAACACCCAGCGACGCTGGGGGGGGGTCAAGCCGAACCAGCCGCCCAGGGTAACCCAGGGGCCCTGGCGGACGGGGTAGGCCTTGCCCAGGCCGGAGACGCTGATGACCATCAGAGCTGATCCATCAGGTCGGCCCGGGCCCGGGAGAACAGCAGAACCGCCAGTACGCCAGCAATGACCGTTCCCAGGAGAGGCAGCAGCAGGGTATGGCCGTCGAGGGCGCCGCTGTCGAGGGCGACGTTCTGGCTGATACGTACTAGGGGAAACAAGGGATTGAAGCCCATCAGGTCGAGGACGGCGGGAGGCAGGATGGAGGCCGGATAAACAATGGGCGTGGCCCAGAACAACAACTGGGCCGCAAGATCGGCGACCTGCCCGACATCGCGGAAGAAGACATTCAGCACCGCCAGGATGGCGCCCACCGCCAGACCCAGACAGGCCGCCAGGGCCGCGCAGACGGGTATCCAGGCCAGGGCGGGCGCGGGCAGGCCCCGTGTGATCAAAAGGAAACCCAGGAAAGCGATGGCCAGAAGGATGAAGTTGATGGCGGCAACGACGGCGACGGGCACGAACAGGATGGAACGGGGAAAGGCGCTTTTCTTGATGAGATTGGCGTGCTCGATGAAAACATTCTTGGCCCGCTGCATGGCGTCGAGAAAGGGCGTCCAGACCAGGAGGCCGGCACAGAGGTAGATGCTGTAGCCGAAGGTGTCGTTGTTGCCGGGCAGGCGGGAATGCATCACCTGGGAAAATATCACCGTGTAGATGAAGATCATGAACACGGGGGGAATGATCAGCCACAGGGGACCCAGCAGAGAGCCGCTGTAGCGACCGATCAATTCCCTGGCGACAATGGCGCGAACCAGGCCACGGTAGCGGATCGCCGCCCCCGGCAGGTTGCGGAGCATCCGTCCGATAGCAATCATCCGCCGCTCAACCGGCGCAGATCGGCTTCCACCATCATGACGATCAGCTGCTCCAGGGAGGTGGTGGCACGCCAACCCAGCCTGGATTCGGCCTTGGCCGGGTCGCCCAGCAGGACATCCACTTCGGCGGGGCGGAAGAAGGCCGGATCGATGATCAGGTGGTCGTCCATCTTCAGGCCCACATGTTCAAAGGCGATACGGCACATGTCGCGGACGGTGGTGGTGCGACCAGTGGCAATGACGTAATCATCGGGCTTGTCCTGCTGCAGCATGCGCCACATGGCCTCGACGTAGTCGCCGGCGAAGCCCCAGTCACGTTTGGCATCGATGTTGCCCAGGCGCAGTTCCCGCTGCTTGCCCAACTTGATGCGGGCGACGGCATCGGTCACCTTGCGGGTGACGAATTCAAGGCCGCGCAGGGGTGATTCGTGGTTGAACAGGATGCCGCTGGAGGCGTGTAGCCCGAAGCTCTCGCGGTAGTTCACCGTCAGCCAATGGCCATAGAGCTTGGCCACACCATAGGGACTGCGGGGGTAAAAGGGCGTCGATTCGCTTTGCCGCTCGGCCTGGATCAGGCCGAACATTTCGCTGGTGGAGGCCTGATAGAAGCGGGCGGTGGGATTGACCAGGCGCAACGCCTCCAGCACGTTGGCGGCACCGACACCGGTCACCTGGGCGGTGAGCAGCGGCTGGTTCCAGGAGGTGCCGACGAAGCTCATGGCCCCCAGGTTGTAGACTTCCTCGGCACGGGATTGCTGCAGGGCGCGGACGATGGACGCGAGATCCGTCAGGTCGCCGTCAATCAACCGCAGTTGGTCGCAAATACCCAGCTCGTCGAGGCGCCAGAGGGGATGGTCGCTGCCCCGCCGGGCCACCAGCCCGTGCACCTCGTAGCCCTTCTGCAGCAGCAGTTGGGCGAGATAGGCGCCGTCCTGGCCGGTGATGCCGGTGATCAATGCCTGTTTGCTCATTACAGCTCCATCGTGACACGGGCCTGACAGTCCGCCAGGAGATCCCGCAGGGTGTTTGCAAAGGGAATGGCCCGCTCCCAGCCCAGGGCTCGCAGTCGCTCCGGACTGCCCCGGACCCGGCGCTGCTCGGCCGGCCGGATCAGGCCGGGATCGCGCTCGAATCGGGCGGCGACGCCCGCAAGGGCGGCAAGCTGTTCGGCCGCGTGGCGAAGCTGCACCTCTTCGCCCGAGCAGACATTATATACAGCGCCATTTTCGCCCCGCGCCAACAATATCCGATAGGCATCGATAACGTCACGCACATCCAGGAAATCCCGAGTGACGTCGAGGTCGCCGGCGACGATCTCTCCATGCTGGGCGCCACTGGCGGCCAGACGCGCCACTTTCAGGGCGAGGGCCGGCAGAACGAACTGGTCGGATTGGCCGGGACCGGTATGATTGAAGGCTCGCGCGCAGCAGGCATCAAGCCTGCCGCGTCGAGCCCGTTCCAGCACGAACATTTCGGCAGCCACCTTGCTGGCGGCATAGGGATTGCGGGGCGCGATAGGGGCTTCCTCGACGATGGGCAAGGCCGCCTCCGGCACGATGCCATAGACGTCACCAGAGCCGACATGGAGCAACCGTGCCCGGGGTGCGACCTTTTCCATGGCGTCGAGCAGGTTCAGAGTGCCCATCACATTGACCTGGGCGGTATGCCGAGGATCGGCGATGGCCGCCGGCACGTTGCTCTGGGCGGCCAGGTGCAGTACGGCATCGGGAGCAAACTGCGAGAGGGCGGAACGGAGTCCCTCTATGTCCAGGATGTCGAGTTCGGGATCGGCGCCCAGGGTGACTCCGCCCCAGGGCGATGCAGTTTCGGCCACGCGACGGGCAATCCATTGGCCCACGAAGCCGCTGCTTCCTGTCAGGTAGAGACGCATTAGAGGTGTGCCGGAGGGGCAAACAAAACGCGTTATTATGCCCCATCATCCCGCGTTTCCTGGCTCTCCCGGAGGTTTTCGCGTCGCCCATGGAAAGTCCCCCCCGCGCTTCGCCATTCCGCCGGAATCAAGTTTCCTGGTTGATGCGTGTCCTCATCGCCCTGCTGGCAGTGGTGGTGACCCTGGCGATCGAATGGTCGCCCTCGTCGCTGCCGATGATAGCGGCGTCAGATGCTTGGTTCCGTGATCAGACATTACGGTTTCTGGCCTCGGACCAGGCTGAGAACCGCCTGGCCCTGGTGGATATCGACGAGGCCAGCCTGCAGCGCCTGGGACCCTGGCCCTGGCCCCGGGACCGCCTCGCGGATGTGCTGGAGGTGCTGCTGGGGCGCTACGGCGCCCGTGCGGTGGCGTTGGACATGGTGCTGCCCGAGCCTGGTTCCGCGCCGGGGGACGATCGTCTTTCCTCCCTGGCCCGCCACGCGCCGGTCGTCCTGGCCCAGGCCCTGGATTATGTGGCCCGCCCGGTGCCCCTGCGTGTCGGCCATTTGGCAGGCCAAGACAGCGCGCTGCCGGAGGTCCCCGCTGCGTCTGCCAGCGGCTTTGTCGCCAACCACGCCGGACTGCGGGAGGCCCGCTGCATCGGCAACATCGGTTTCGTGCCGGACTCGGATGGGGTGTTACGCCACCTTCCCCTCATCAGCCAGTTTGAGTCCCACCGGCTACCTTCCCTCGCCCTGGCACTGATGCAATGTGCCGGGACAGCAGTTGCCGCGCCGACAGTCTCGCCCGCCGGTTTCTGGCGCCTGCCATTCGCCCGCCGCTGGTCGGCCTACACGGTGGTTGGCGCTGCCGATCTGCTGGCGGAGAATGCCCCCGATGGGTTGCTCTCCGGCCGCTATGTGGTGGTGGGTTCTTCCGCCCTGGGATTGAGCGACCGGGTCGCAACGCCGCTGTCTGCCTCCACAGCCGGTATGCTTGTGCATGGCGCGGCGCTTACCTCCCTGCTGGATCAGCAGACGGGCCAGACACCAACTCCCTGGCCCGGCAGATTCATCGCCGCGCTATTTGCCATTCTTTCCGTCGGCCTGGCCCTGGCGGCTTTCCCCCGCTGGTCGGCAGGCCGCAGCCTGGCCCTGCTCACCCTGCTCACCCTGTCCTGGCTGGGACTGGCGATGTTGCTCATTCCCCGGGATAGTGCCTTCTCGCCTTCGGCCCCCCTATTGTCCCTGCTGATCCTGCTGTCCATCGCCATCCCCTTTGAATGGGGACGTAGCCAGTGGGAAAGCCACCGGCTGCTGGACATGTTTCGCCACTACGTCGCCCAGCCGGTGTTGGACGAACTGCTGCGCAACCGGGACAAGGTGGATCCGCTGGCGCCAAGACATCTGGAGGTCACCACCCTGATTTCCGACATGGAGGGCTATGCCAGCCTGGTGGAGGGCATGCCCCTGCAGGAGGCAGTGGACCTGACCCGGGGCTTCCTGGATTGCCTGACGGTGCCAGTACTGGCCCATGGCGGCACCCTGGACAAATACACCGGCGACGGCCTGATGGCCTTCTGGGGCGCCCCCCTGCCGGTGTCCGACCACGCCGATCAGGCCCTTGATGCCGCCCAGGAGATTCGAGACCGGGTGGCCGCTTTCAACCGAAAGCGAATTGCAGCAGGCCAGAAACCGGTGCGCGTGAGAATTGGCATCGAAAGCGGGCTGGCGGTCGCCGGCGACCTGGGCACACCGTTCCGCAGCGCCTATACAGCCGTGGGCGACAGCGTAAACGTTGCTTCTCGCCTGCAGGAGCTGGCCCGGGACTTGCCCCATGACATTGTGATTGGCGCGACAACCGCCCGTCTGGCACGGCGCCATGCCATGCGGGCCCTGGGCGGCACATTGCTGCGGGGGCGCCAACAGCCCCTGGACATCTTTACCTTGGCCAGCCCGGCGGGAGACAATGGGCACTCCCCGTCCACTCCTGCGTCGATTTGAGAACATGCAGCCCCAGATCGAATCCATCGGCCCCTCGGCCGATCCCCTACAGCTCAGGAAGATACCCCTGCTGTCGAGCCTGACCGACGAGCAGATAACTCGGGTAGCGGCGGACATGCGGCTACGGCAGTACGCGCGGCGGGAGACGGTTATCCACAAAGGCTCCCCGGGTTCCGCCCTGCTCTTCCTGCTCTCGGGACAGCTACAGGTGGTGGATGTGACGGAGGACGGGCGGGCCGTAGGCCTCAACCTATTCAACGCCGGTGACTTTTTCGGCGAGATCGCGGTTGTCGACGGTGGGCCACGCTCAGCGACAGTGACGGCCCTCAACACGGCGGTGGTTGGCACCCTGCCGCGGGCCACCGCGCTCTGGCTGTTCTCCCACTGCCCCTCGGTGGCGGAACGTATCCTGGCGCACATGGCGGCGAAAATTCGCAGCGAGTCCCAGTTCCGTACGTTGCTGGGCATTCAGAGCATTTTCCAGCGGGTCTGCGCCTTGCTGGAGTTCTACAAGCGCACCCAGCCCGGTGGTCTGGAGGTGGTGGAGAACCTGCCCACACAGCAGGACATCGCCATCATGATCAATACTAGCCGGGAAACAGTTTCCAGAGTTCTGGCTGACCTCAGCCAGAGGGGTATCGTGGAAAAGGACATGCGTCGTTTGATCATCCGTCACCCCCAGGAGCTGAGAAATCTGGCACAGCAGGGGGAACCGGTGCTACGGGTAACCCGCATCACCGTGCGCCGCCAAGCACCTCAACCTGCGCCGCCCCGGCCCACCAAGGAATCATAGATACCCAGGGTCTGCTCGGCCATGCGCTGGACGGAAAATTCCTCCAGCGCCCTGCGGCGACCGTTCTCGCCGAGGGACCGGCGTAAGGCCGGATCGTCCAGCAAACACTGCAGCGCCTCGGCAAGGGCCACGGGGTCCTGCGGCGGCACCACCAGGCCGGTCTCCCCGTGCCGATTCACCCAGGTGACGCCATTGCCCAATTCGCAGCAGACCACGGGCTTGCCGCAGGCCATGGCCTCCAGTTGCACTAGACCGAAGGCCTCGCTGGAAGCGATGGAAGGAAGGCAGAAGACATCCGCCAGGTGGTAATAGGCTGGCAGCTGATCATCGCTGACATAGCCGAGGAACTTCACCCGCGCCGCCAGCCCCAGGGACACCGCAAGTTCCTTTAGTGCTGGCGTCAAGGGGCCGCTACCGCCCAGCAGCAGGGTGGCGCCGGGAATCCGCTCCATCGCCCGGATCAGGTATTCAAAACCCTTGTAGTAGACGTGGCGCCCAAGGGCAAAGATCACAGGTCCGGCGCCCTGACTTGCCCGCAAGGCACGGGCTTCCTGGCTCGCCTCGGGAGCAAGAAAGCGCCGATAGTCGAGGCCGTAGGGAACGACGTGCAGACGACCGGGCCGGCAGGCGCTCAGCTGGGTCGAGGCTGCCTGATGCCTTGGCGTGGCGCAGAGTACCGCATCGGCCCGGGCGACCAATCCGTCCAGCAAGGGCCGATAAATCCGCAGGGCGTTTTTTTGGCGAACAATGTCGCTGTGCCAGCTGATCACCAGACGAGGACCGGCTGGCAACGCCAGGTAGGCCAGGTGGGCCATGGGGTCCGGTAGGTGCAGATGCACGATGTCGTAGTGGTGGCGGGCGTGTAGGCGCCGGGCCAGCAAGGGCATGGTCGGACTGATGGCCGTGCTGGCGACGATGCCCAGGGAAGGTGCCCGATAAACATCGTAGCCATGGGGGCAGAGATGGTCGCCGCGCCAGCTCTCGGCGGCAACCAGGTTATCCACGTGGATCTTGTCCTTGAGCCGGGAGAGCAACTCGTCCACATGGCGGCCGGTCCCGCCCATGGCCTCCGAGAAGAAGCGGCCGAAATGCAGCGCCTTGATCATGTGGGCAACATCTGACGGTAGACGTCCAGTGTGGCATCGACACAGCGATCCCAGGAAAACTGCTGTGCCCGTTGGAGTCCCCGTACCACAAGTGATCCATGCAAAGCTTGGTCTTCCACCAGCTTCAGCATTGCCTCGGCAATTTCATCCGTTGAGCGGGGGTCCACCAACAAGGCGGCGTCACCCGCTACTTCAGGCAGAGCCGTGGTGTTGGATGTGATCACTGGCAAGCCTGACGCAAAGGCTTCCAATACGGGCAAGCCGAACCCCTCGTAGAGAGAGGGGAAAACCAGTGCGTGGGCCGATTTCAGCAGAGCAAGCTTTTCTTCGTTGGTTACGTAATTCAGCCAGCGAACCGTGCCTTTGGCCTCCAGTTGTCGGAGACGCGCAACCAGAGCCTCGCCCCCCCAACCGTGACGGCCTGCAATCACCAAAGGAAAGGAATTGCGCACCGGCAACGGTAAGGACTGATGGGCATCGATGATGCGCTCGAGATTCTTCCTCGGCTGCAAAGTTCCGATGAACAGGAAGAAACTTCCCGATAATCCGTGACGGGCCAGAGCCGTCTGCCTGACTGACTCGGCCAGCGATGCGGAAAAATTTCCATCCACCCCCAGTGGAATCACAGTGATGCGATTTGGATTTATCCGGAAGTACTCCACAAGGTCTTCTGCAGCACTCTCAGAGATGGCAATCACTCGATCTGCCCATTGCGTCGAACGCTGAAAAAACCAGTTCTTTGTGCGGCGAAAGCCCGGCGTGACCCAGTCGCTGCGCATCAGAGGAACCGGGTCCATCAGGGTCGCCACTACCGGCCGGCCCCGAAGGCGGGGAATGCGATGATCGGTGGCGTGGAATATTCTGCCCGTCAGGCCGTCGTCTGGAAAAGGGCGACCGATGATGGCGGCGCCCAGCAGATCGAGACCAAATCGGCCGGGAAAGGCGCACATGCCGGGTGCAAGACCGGCATCGGCATCATTGGAGAACACATAGGGGACTACCTGTTGCCGGCGAACCCTCAGGCCCTCCAACAAATGCAGGGTATAGGTACCGATGCCATCCAGATAACCGCTTTGCAGGCCCCGGTTGAGTATCGAGGCCCCGAGCGCAATGTCCATCCCGTCAGGCATTTTGCCGGGATCAGACCCGGCCGTAGTGGTCATCGAAACGCACGATGTCATCTTCGCCCAGGTAGTCACCGCTTTGGACCTCGATTAGCACCAGATCGACGACGCCGGGATTGAGCAGACGGTGCTTGTGGCCCGCCGGGATGTAGGTGGATTCGTTGGTGTTGATGTCGATTTCCCGTTCACCGTTGATCACCTTGGCCACACCGCTGACCACGATCCAGTGCTCGCTGCGGTAATGATGCATCTGCAGGGACAGCGCAGCGCCGGGACGCACCTCCAGGCGCTTGATCTTGAAACGACTGCCCTCCTCCAGGACGGTATAGGTGCCCCAGGGACGGGACACGGTGCGATGGGTGCGATAGCAGTCGTGGCCCATCGTCCGCAATTCGGTGACCACCTGGCGCACATCCTGGACATGGTCCTTGTGGGCAACAAGCAGGGCGTCGGGGGTATCCACGATGACCAGGTGATCCACCCCCAGGACGGCGACCAGACGATCCTCGCTCTGGATCAGGTTGTTGCTGGCCTTGATCAGTACCGTGTCGCCCTGGGTCCGGTTGCCCTGTTCATCCTCCGGCAACAAGGCACCCAGGGCATTCCAGGAGCCGATGTCGCTCCAGTCGAAGGCGGCAGGCACCACCACACCCCGGCTGGAATGCTCCATGACCGCATAATCGATCGACAGGTCGGGAACATCGCCGAAGGTCTGGGCATCGATTTCCAGTACCCGCCATTTGTCGTCCGATGCCTGCCAGGTGTTTTCCCAGCAGGCCATGAGGGCTTGATGCATCTGGGGTGCATGGGCGGCCAACTCCTCCAGCAGGGTGTCCGCCGTGAAGCAGAACATTCCGGAATTCCAGAAATAATTTCCGCTGGCGACGAATTCCTGGGCTTTGGCGAGGCTCGGTTTTTCAGTAAAGCGACGGATACCCCGCGCCAGGCCGGTCCCCAGGGTTTCCCCGCCTTCGATATATCCGAAGCCGGTCTCGGGAGATGCCGCCGGAATTCCAAAAGTGACGAGCTGGCCCTCGCCGGCGGCGACCACCGCCTCACGCACGTTCGCATGGAACGCCCGGGCATCCTGGATCAGGTGGTCGGAGGGCAGGACCAGCAGGGTGGCGCCGGGGCCATGGAGTTCCCTTGCCCAGAGGGCTCCCAAAGCAATGGCCGGTGCCGTGTTACGACCGAAAGGCTCCAGCAGGAAGCTCCCCTTGACATTGCAACTGGACTGTTCCACCACACGGTTGAATTCATCCTTGCTGCTGAAATAGTAGTCGCGATTGGTGATGGTCAGGACATCGGCCACATGGTCCCCACCCATCGCCCGCAGATAGGTTTTCGCCAGCAGGCTCTGGCCGTCCGGCAACTTCATGAAGGGTTTGGGATGGCCTTCCCTGGAGACCGGCCACAGGCGGGTTCCCGCGCCACCGGACAATACGATGGGTATCAGAGGATTCATTTTGTCATGCTATCGCAATGGGTGCAGCCACAGGGGCCTAGAAATTCACGAGGCGGCCTGATTTTCCTCATCGCACCGCCAGCCAGCCGTTCAGGTGGGCGATGTCCGCCTCGCCCAGGCTACCCACCGCCGCCTTGAGCTTCAGCCAGTTCATGATGTAGCCATAGCGGCTGCGGGCCAGATCGCGCTTGGCGGCGAACAGTTGCTGCTGGGCATTCAGGATGTCCACGCTGGTGCGCACCCCGGCCTGGAAGCCCTTGCGGGTGGATTGCAGGGCGGATTCGGCGGAGGCCACCGACTGGCGATAGGCGTTGATCTGGGCAACGCCGGTATTGACGCCGAGGAAGTACTGTCGGGCATCCAACACCGCCTTGCGGGTGGCCGATTCCAGTTGCTGTTCCACCTTGCGCTGCCCGGCCTCGGCCTGGCGCACGTTGGCACTGACGTAACCGCCCGCAAAGAGGGGCACATTGAGTTGCACCCCGACGGCCCGGGTGTCATAGCGGGTGTTGATGGAGACGTTGTTCTCGCTGTCGCTCTTGGAACGGCTGGCGATCAGATCCAGGGTCGGTTTGTGCTCCGAGCCGGCCTTGGCCACGTCCTGACGGGCGGACTCCAGCCCGTGGCGCAGGGCCAGTACGGCGGGATTGGCGCTGCGCGCCCAGGCCACCCACTGGCTGAGGTCGTTGGGTTCGGGGCTCTGGGGCACTGGCTTATCCGCCGCCAGGGTGGCGAGAGCCTGGGGTTCCTGGCCGGTAATGCGCTCCAGGGCGCGACGCGCCACCTCCAGACTGTTGGTTGCTTCCAGTTCCTGGGCAATGGCGCTATCGCGACGGGACTTGGCATCGTTGATGTCGGTCACCGTGCCCTCGCCCCCGACAAACAGACGTTCGGCCTGGGTCAGTTGCTCGACATAGGCCTGGTGCTGGGCCTGGGCCAGGTCCAGATTATCCTGGGCCAGCAGCACGTCCAGGTAGGCGGCGACGGTACGTACGATCAAATCCTGCCGGGCCGACTCATACACGGCTTCGGCGTGACTGGCCCGGGACTGGCCCTGAAGATAACCGGCCCAGTTGTAGGGCCGATAGAGGGGTTGACGCAGGCTGATGCCGTAGCTGCTGGAGGTGTAATCGTAGTTGTTGCCGCGCATGCCCAGAATGGTCATGCTGCGCTGATCGGTGCTGTTGTGGGTCTGAGTGCCGCTCAGGCTGACGGTGGGCAGAAGGCCGGCACGGCCCTTGTTGGCCTCCTCCTGGCCGGCGTCCCGGTCGGCGGCGGCGGCGGCGAAGTCCGCATCGCCACTGATCGCTTGCTGATAGATATCCCTCAGGGATACCCCGGCCAAGGCCGGAGCCGACCCCAGGGCGCACAGCAGACTGCCCAGGAGGGCGCTGCTGCGCAGGGTACTGCGTCGCTGGGACATCATGGCTTCAGAGTTCCTTGAGGGAGCTGGCGAAGCGATCTGTCAGGGGCTTGAGCAGGTAGTTCATCAGGGTGCGGCTCTCACCCTTGACGATGACTTCCACCGGCATACCGGGCACCACATGGCTGTTCTTGCCCAGTTTTTCCATTTCCTTCGGGGGCACGGAAATGCGCACCAGGTAATAGGGCATGCGGGTGGCCGGATCGGTGAGGCGATCGGCGGAGACGGTGACCACTTTGCCCATGATCACCGGGGTGGTTTTTTGGTTGAAGGCCGAGAAACGCAGGTCGGCCTCGATGCCCACCTTGACGTGGTCGATCAGATGGGTGGCCACCTGGGCCTCCACGGTCAGGGCTTCACCCTTGGGCACCACGTCCAGAATGTGGCCGCCGGGCGCGACGATGCCGCCCACGGTATGAACGGAAAGCCCCACCACGTAGCCGTCCAGAGGCGCCTTGATCTCACTGCGGGTCAATTCCTCCATGGTGGCCAGCAGACGGTCATGCTGGGCCGAGGCTTCCTTCTGGGCTTCACCCAACTGGGTTTCCACCTGTTTGCGGTATTCCTGCTCCTGCTGGAGGATGCGCAACCGGATCTCGGCGTGGGCTCGCTCGGTGTCCAGCATCTTGTTGCGGGGCACATAGCCCTCTCTAGCCAGTTCCCGCATGCCCTGCAACTGGGGCTCCAGGGCGGCGGCGCTTTCCTTCAGCACGGCGGATTCCTTGCGTTGGCTGGCGCGACGGGTGGCGAACAGGGCGGCCTGAATGTCCAGAATCTCAGCGACCTGCGGTTCTTTCCTGGCTGCCAGCAGGTCCTTGTCGAACTGGATGGCGCCCCGATTCAGGTATTCGGCCATCAGCCGGTTCTCCACGGCCCGGGCGGCCAGGTACTGGGCCCGCACGATGCCCAGGTTGGCTCGGGCCTGGGTGGAATTGAGCACCACCAGGGTCTGGCCGGCCTTGACCTCGTCACCCTCCCGCACCAGGATTTTTTCCACGATACCGCCGGTGAGGTGCTGCACGGTCTTGCGCTGAGACTCGATCGACACCACGCCCCCTGCGGGCACGCCCGAATCCAGGGGTGCCAGCAAGGCCCAGAGCATGAAGCCGCCGAAGCCGATCAGCAGGATCAAGAGGCCCAGTCGGGCCGGCTTGGAGGGGTCGGCATCGGGACCGGCCGGCGGGGTCGGCTCAGGCCGGGAGCTGGAGCCTTCGATCAGGACGGGGGCCGAGGTGTTTTTCAGTTGCAGTGTCATGGCAGATCAGATCGTGGCCGGTGTGGGGTTGGATTGCTGGACCTGCTGCTGCGCCTGTTGTTGAGCCTGCTGCAAGGCTCTCAACACCTCGTCTCGTGGCCCGTAGAGCTGGGGCGTACCCTCCCGCATCAGCAGCAATTTATCCACCACCGCCAGGACACTGGTGCGATGGGTGATCAGGATGACCGTCTTGCCCCGCTGCTTGAGATCCAGCACGGCCCGCACCAGGGCGGCTTCGCCGGCGTCGTCCAGGTTGGAGTTGGGTTCATCCAGTATCACCACGGAGGGATCACCGTAAAGAGAGCGGGCCAGGCCCACCCGCTGGCGCTGCCCGCCGGACAGCATGCCGCCGGCCTCGCCGATGGAGGTGTCGTAGCCCCTGGGCAGACGCAGGATCATGTCATGGACGCCGGCCTTCTGGGCGGCGGCGATCACCTGCTGGGAATCCACCTCGCCGAAGCGAGCGATATTCTCGGCGATGGTGCCGTCAAAGAGTTCCACATCCTGGGGCAGATAACCGATAGAGGGGCCCAGTTCCACCTTATTCCAAAGATAGACGTCCATGCCGTCCAGACGCACCTTGCCGGCCTGAGGTGGCCAGATGCCCACCAGCAGGCGGGCCAGGGTGGACTTGCCGGAGGCGCTGGGGCCGATGACCCCCACCACTTCGCCGGCACTGATGGAGAGGTTGACGCCCTTCAGGATCGGAGGACCGCCGCTGGGAGCGCCGGCAAGCAGGTTCTCCACGCTGATGGCCCCCAGGGGCTTGGGCAGGGACATGCCGGACAGGCGCTCGGGGAAGGCGGTCAGGAGATCATCCAGGCGCTGATAGGCGGCACGCACGGAGATGAGTTGTTTCCAGGTACCGATGGCCAGTTCCACCGGGGCCAGGGCGCGACCCATCAGGATGGAGGCCGCGATCATGGCGCCGGGAGTGATGGTGTTGTCGATGGCCAGCAGGGCACCCAGGCCAAGAATGCCTGATTGCAGGGACATGCGGCAGAACTTGGTACCCGCATTGATGATGCCGGCCCGGTCGCTGGCCTGACTTTGCAGGGTGAGCATGTCGGTCTGATAACGGGCCCAGCGCCGACGAATATGGGGCAGCATGCCCATGGCCTGGATCACTTCGGCATTGCGCAGGTTGCTGTTGGCGCAGTTGCTGGCGGCGATGGCAGCACCATTGGCCTCGGCCAGGGGCTTGCGGGTGGCGGTTTCGGTGACGTAGGCCAGGCCAAAGAGAATGATGGCCCCGATCAGGGAAAACAGTCCAAGCAAGGGATGCAGGAAAAACACCACCACCAGGTAGATGGGCGCCCAGGGTGCGTCAAAGAACGCGAAGAGGCCGTTGCCGGTGAGGAACTGGCGCACATTGGCCAGATCCCCCAGGGCTTGGCCCGGATTACCCCCCACCTTGACCAGATTGCGCTCGAAGGCCGCAGAAAATACCCGGGGACTCAGCTTGGCGTCCAGGGCATTGCCGACCCGCACCAGCAGCTTGCTGCGCACATATTCAATCAGGCTCATCAGCACGTACAGGCCCAGCATGATCAGGGTCAGCATCAGCAGGGTCATGGAGCTGCGGCTGGCCAGCACCCGGTCATAGACCTGGAGCATGTAAATGGAGGGAACCAGATACAGCAGGTTGATGAAAAAGCTGAACAGACCTGCGCTCCAGAAGACACGGCGATAGGCCAGCAGTGCCTCGAAGAGCTCGGAGCGGGGCGCGAGAAGTTTTTTCATCCTGGGATCATGCCGGGGCCGGACTGAAAGAAGGCCGACATTCTACTTCATGCCCGAATGAGGCCTGCTCCTGCCTGTAACAGGCAGTAAGTCTTTACCGGAAAGGGGGGCTGGCATGGGTTGTTGCCACCAGAGGGCCTCCCATTACCCTACTCCCAATCCCTCCCCGACGAGGGGGCTGGCGGCTCGCACTGACCAGCCCCCGAGGGAAACACCGAACAAGTCTCCATGCGTCATTCCGGCGAACACCGGAATCCAGGGGAATCAACACACTAGACACCGTCCCCGGACAGGTCCGGGGTGACGTTCCTTCGCCGGTGTGACGGACTTAATCAGCATTTCCCTAGGGCTGTATATGGCTTTCCACCACCACCATTCCTCGCCGCTTCCCCGAGTCCGGGTCCAGGGTATCCATGGCCCGCAGCAGATCAGCCAGACTGATCCAGGTGGGCGGATACTTGAACTTGGCCACGTCCAGGATCAGCACCGAATCGCTGGCAGGATCGTAGGCTCCCAGGGGCGACTGGTGCCCGGCGCCCATCTGATTCAGCATCCGGCGGTCGTAGTTGACGATGATTCTGCTCCCCGGGGATGCCATGGCATCCCTCACCAGGGCCCGCACACCTGCCAGGTCCAGCTGGTCGGCGTGGTAAGCCCTGGCCCTTACGCCCAGGGCCTGGAGGAAGTTCGCCATCTCGTCCAGGGTCATGCCCCGGTTGGCCACCTGGTCGCGGCGTTTCACCGCTTCGCTGGCCGAGGTAAAGATATTGTCCTGGGTGAAATAGGCAAAGGGTCGGCGGTGCGGATCCTCGGGGCGCGGTACACCCAGGCTGTTGAGCACCGCCGCGATGCTGGCCGGGCCGCAGAAGGCCAGGTTCTGCTGGCTCTCCAGATGGGGCTGGAGCTTGAAATAGGCGCCGGGCGCTTCGGTATGCAACAGCCGCTCGGTGCCGGCCGGGCTGTCCAGGAACAGGGGTTCGGCGGCGTGCCCAAGGAGCAGCCAAAGCAACAGGGGGGCAATCAGTAGTGATTTCATGACATGAGGTTTTTCGAAGAATTCCCGGATTCCCGGTCTGGGCAAGGCTTTGCGCATTTATGCAACGTGTCCTAATTCCCAGAAAGTCGGACGAGTTTGTTATGATCTTGCGAGCAAATACCGACGGTCAATACAACCCAAATCAAGGAGACAGGGTGCATGCGTTTCGTCCTCGAACTCGGCTTCAGCCACTATAGCGAATTTGTCCCCCTGGCCAAGGCAGCAGATGAAGCAGGCTGGAGCGCAGTGGCCATGCCCGACAGCCTGTTCTTTCCCAAGCTGTCGGAATCGGACTATCCCTACGCCGATACCGAAGCCATCCGTCAGTACATCGGCGGCACGCCCTTCATCGAGCCGTTCATTGCCATGGCCTCCATGGCGGCGGTGACCCGGAACATCAAGATGTACCCCGGCGTGATGAAAGTGCCGGTGCGCCAGCCCCTGGTGCTGGCCAAGCTGCTGACCTCCCTGGCAGTGATGTCCGACAACCGGCTGATGCTGGGGGCTGGCCTTTCCCCCTGGAAGGAGGACTTCACCTACAACGGCGTGGATTTCGAGAAGCGCGGCAAGCTGATGGACGAGTGCATCGCCATCATCCGCGGCTGCATGAGCGGGGAATATTTCGAGTTCCACAGCGAGAACTACGACTTCGGCCCCCTCAAGATGAATCCGGTGCCCACCCGGCCGATCCCCATCCTGATCGGCGGCCATGCCAAGGTGGCCCTGAAGCGTGCAGCCCGCAGCGGCGACGGCTGGGTCTCGGCCAACACCGATTACGAAACCCTGGAGAAGCTGATCGTCGAGCTGAACCAGTACCGGGAGGAGTTCGGTACCCGCAACCGGGAAGACTTCCAGATCCACGGACTGGAGTTCTCCGCCCGCACCATTCCCGATTTCCAGCGCCTCGCCGCCATGGGCGTCACCGACGCGGGCCTGATTCCCTGGGATGTGACCAACCCCAAACTGGACTTGCAGGGCCGGCTCGATGCGGTACGCCGTTTCGGCGACGAGATCATCGCCAAGATAGCCTGATCCCCTGCCTTAAGGGCACTATGGAACAAATCGGGCATCCGTTTTGGACAAGTTTTCCCGGTAGCAGGCGGCTGTAATGGACGGTCGCCGCCGCTGCGGCTTTCATGGCTCACAAGGAGGAGAACAAAATGACAGACATTACCCAGGAACTGGCGCAGATCAAGCGGGATATCCAGGTACTCAAGGACACCGAGGCCGTCCGCAACGTCAAGCACGCCTATTTCCGCTGCGTGGATACCGCCAACATGGCCGAGCTGCAGGATCTCTTCCACCCGGAGGTGAGAGTCCATTTCAAAGGCGGTACCTACGAATGGGTACTCAACAACCGCGCCGAATACCTGGAGGCCATCGCCAACGGCTTCCACTCCGAGGCGGTGGGCCAGCACAATGGCCACCACCCGGAGATCAAGATCCTCAGTGAGACCGAGGCCACCGGCACCTGGTATCTGCACGACATCTTCTGGAATATGGACGAGAAGAAACGCACCAATGGCACGGCGCTCTACCAGGACAAATACCTCAAGACCGATGGCCGCTGGCAGATCATCGAATCCACCTACGAACGGATCTACGAGATCATCGACTACGACATCCTGCCGCAAAACCTGACGGTGCATGTGCTGGGCAAGACCGGGCGTAAACTCAAGCCGGCCTGAATCCCCAGCCCGGGGCCGGCGCCTGAGGCGCTGGCCCCCTTTTTGGAATTAACGATATGACCGACCTGGCACAGGAACTTTTGCAACTCAAACGGGATATCCAGATCCTCAAGGATATCGAAGCCATCCGCAACGTGAAACACAAGTATTTCCGTTGCGTGGATACGGGCAATATCGACGAGGCGGTCGAGCTGTTCCATCCCGAGGTGCGGGTCCATTTCATCGGCGGCACCTACGAATGGACCCTCAACGGCCGCGATGAGTATGTGGAGACCCTGGCCAAGAACTTCAACGCGATGACCGTGGCCCAGCACAACGGCCACCATCCGGAGATCACCGTGCTGAGCGAGACCGAGGCCAGCGGCATCTGGTATCTGCACGACATCTTCTGGAACATGAAGTTCAAGGCCTGCACGGTCGGCACCGCCCTCTATCGGGACCGATACCGCAAGAATGCGGAGGGCCACTGGCAGATCATCGAGAGCACCTATGAGCGCATCTACGAGATCCTGGAGAAGCCCGTGGAGCCCCCCAACCTGACGGTGCACATGCTGGGCAGGACCGGCCGGCCGGCGCCCAGCCGTTCCGACAAGCAATAGGCGACAAGGCTCGCAAACAAAAACGGCGCGACGGGAAGTCGCGCCGTTTTTGTTTTGGACGTCGAAAAACTCAGGAAACGGCCAGCATCCGGTCCAGGGCGATCTTGGCCAGGCCGGCTTCGTGGGCCGGCACCTTGATCTGGTTCACCACCTTGCCCTCGGCCAGGTTCTCCAGGGTCCAGGCCAGGTGCTGGGGATCGATGCGCTGCATGGTGGAGCACATGCACACCGTCGGCGCCATGAACTGCACCACCTTGCCCTCATGCTGCACTTCCCGGGCCAGGCGGTCCACCAGGTTCAGCTCCGTGCCCACCAGCCAGCGGGTATTGGGGGCGCCGGCCTTCACCGTATTGAGGATGTACTCGGTGCTGCCCACGTAGTCGGACTGGCGGCAGACTTCGAAGGCGCATTCCGGATGAGAAATGACGATGCCCTCCGGATACTGGTTACGGAACTTGAGGATGTGGGCCGGCTGGAACATCTGATGGACCGAGCAGTGGCCCTTCCACAGCAGGATACGGGCCTTCCTGATCTGCTCGGGCGTGAGACCGCCCATTTCCTGATCCGGATCCCAGACCACCATTTCCTCCATGGGGATGTCCATCTTGTAGCCGCTCCAGCGGCCCAGGTGCTGGTCGGGGAAGAACAGCACCTTCTCCCGCTGGGCAAAGGACCACTCCAGAATCTTCGGGGCATTGCTGGAAGTGCAGACGATGCCGCCGTGCTCGCCGCAGAAGGCCTTCAGATCGGCAGCGGAATTGATGTAGGTGACCGGGGTCACCTGCTCATCAGGGTTCAGCACCTCGGCCAGTTCGCGCCAGCAGCGTTCCACCTTGGCCAAGCTGGCCATGTCGGCCATGGAACAGCCGGCGGCCAGGTCGGGCAGGATGGAAATCTGCTCGGGCTTGGACATGATGTCCGCCACTTCGGCCATGAAATGGACGCCGCAGAAAATGATGAACTCGGCATCGGACTGGCCCGCCAGGCGCGACAGCTTGAGGGAGTCGCCTGTCAGGTCGGCGTGCTGATAGACATCGCTACGCTGATAGTGGTGGCACAACAGCACGGCCTTCTTGCCAAGCTTGGCCCGGGCGGCGCGAATGCGCTCCTGGGCCTCCTCGTCGGACATGATGTTGAAACGGTCGAAATTGATGGACGCGACTTGCATCGCATTACTCCGGAACGGCAGGGGTTGAAAGGGGGATGGTGCGGGGCGGATCAGCCCTGCACCCAGGGCAGGCCATGGAAACGCCAGCCTCCGATGGCGTTGCGGTGGCCCTGGGCATCCTTGTCGCCCTCGAAGCCCTCGAGGACGTTGTAGCAGTCGGGATAGCCGGCGGCGCTGGCGGCCGTGGCGGCGGCACTGGACCGGGCACCGGAACGGCAGATGAACATCAGCAGGGACTCGGTGCTAACCGCATGCTTCAGTTCCTGGAGGAAATGGGGATTGCGCTCATTGCCCGGATAGCTCAACCACTCGATCTCGATGGCCTTGGGCACCCGCCCCACCCAGTCCCATTCGGCCCGGGTGCGCACATCCACCAGCCGGGCATGGGGCAGCAGTTGCAGCAGTTCGTGGGCCTCCCTGGGCGTGAGGGCTCCTTCGTAGGGAAGGTTCAGGTGGCGGGCGCGCTCCTGGGCCAGGGTAAGGATTTCATTGAAGCGGGACATGGCATCGGGGCCGGCGAGGCAGGCTAGAATTCAGTTCGCCAAGTATAAGTCAGAGTCCATGGCACGAGCAGCCCCTTCCCCGCCGATGATCGAAGACGCCGAACGCCTGCGCCAGGGCCAACAGATTACCTGGGTCAGTGTAGTGGTCAATGTGTTGCTCACCGCCATGCAGATCGTGGTGGGGCTGCTGGCCCATTCCCAAAGCCTGATCGCCGACGCCATGCACACCCTGTCCGACGTGGTGGCGGACGTCTTCGTCCTCTTCGCCAACCGCAAGGGGGCCGAGGCGGCGGATGCCGAGCATCCCTATGGCCATGCCCGCTACGAGACCCTGGCCTCCCTGGTGCTGGGCCTGCTGCTGTCGATCACCGGCATCGGCATCCTGGTGGCTGCCGCCGGCCGCCTGCAAAACCTCGCGTCCCTGCCACCGGTGGGTATCGCCGCCTTATGGGCCGCCTGCGCCACCCTGATCGGCAAGGAGGGCCTGTTCCGCTACATGCTGGTGGTCGCCCGACGCCTGCGCTCATCGATGCTGATGGCCAACGCCTGGCATGCCCGGGCCGACGCCCTCTCCTCCCTGGTGGTGGCCGCCGGCATCGGTGGCAGCCTGTTGGGCTTCGGCTTCGCCGATGCGGTGGCCGCCATCATCGTCGGCGCCATGATCGTCAAGGCCGGCGCCGGCTTCGCCTGGGACGCCATCAGCGAGCTGATCGACACCGGGCTGTCGGCCGAGGAAGTGCGGCGCATCCGCCAGACCCTGGAGGACGCGCCGGGGGTGCTGGGCCTCCATGACCTGCGCACCCGACGCATGGCCCACCATGTGCTGGTGGATGCCCATATCCAGGTCAGCCCCCGGGTCAGTGTGTCCGAAGGTCACCTGATAGGTGAGCGGGCACGGCAGCGGCTGCTCCAGGAGCACCCCGAAGTGCTGGACGTCCTGGTCCATGTGGATGTGGAGGACGACATGCTGTCGAACCTGCCCGCCACGGAGTTACCGGAACGGGCAATGCTGCTGCACCATCTGCGGCAGATGCTGGGGGAGGATCTGCCCCACTTCGAGCGTACTACGCTGCACTATCTGGGCAACCGGGTGGAGGCCGAGGTGACCCTGCCCCCCGAAATGATGCAGGACCCTGCCCGTATCGTCCGGGTGGAGCAGCGCCTGGCCCAGTGCCTGCCCGGCGACGCCTGGTTCAGCACGGTCAGTCTGAACTGTCGTATTGCACCAAAATAGTGCCATCTCCAGCTGGGATGCACCCGTATGGTGCGCCTGGCCGGCCTGTGTTAATCCAGGGCCCTTGTGGCACAATGGCCGCCCCCGAATTGGCGTTTGGCACGGTTGCTGCTCATTCGCCGCGGTAGCGAATTTCCCGCACGCATTCAATTGAACTGTTAGGAGAGCACCTCATGGCGACGCCTCAAGATGTGATGAAGATTGTCAAGGAGCAGGAGGTCAAGTTTGTTGATTTCCGCTTCACCGATACCCGCGGCAAGGAACAGCACGTCGGCGTGCCCATTTCCGCTTTCAGCCTGGACAAGTTCGAGGATGGCCACGCCTTCGACGGCTCCTCCATCGCCGGCTGGAAAGGCATCCAGGCCTCCGACATGCTGCTGATGCCCGATGCCGACACCGCCTACATCGACCCCTTCTTCGACGAAACCACCCTGGTGCTGTCCTGTGACGTGGTGGAACCTTCCGATGGCAAGGGCTACGACCGGGACCCCCGTTCCATCGCCAAGCGCGCCGAGGCCTACCTGAAGTCTTCCGGCATCGGTGACACCGCCTACTTCGGCCCGGAGCCCGAGTTCTTCATTTTCGACTCCATCGAATGGGGCGTGGACATGTCCGGCGCCCACGTCAAGATCAATTCCGAAGAGGCCGCCTGGTCGTCTTCCGAGAAGTTCGAGGGCGGCAACACCGGCCATCGTCCCTCCGTCAAGGGCGGCTACTTCCCCGTGCCCCCCGTGGATTCCTTCAACGACATCCGCGCCCAGATGTGTCTGGCCCTGGAAGCCTGTGGCGTGCCGGTGGAAGTACACCACCATGAAGTGGCCACCGCCGGCCAGAACGAGATCGGCACCGTGTTCAACACCCTGGTGCGCCGTGCCGACCAGACCCAGATCCTGAAGTACATCGTGCACAACGTGGCCCACCAGTACGGCAAGACCGCCACTTTCATGCCCAAGCCCATCGTTGGTGACAACGGTTCCGGCATGCACGTGCACCAGTCCATCTGGAAGGACGGCAAGAACCTGTTCGCCGGCAACGGCTACGCCGGCATGTCCGAGTTCGCCCTGTACTACATCGGCGGCATCATCAAGCATGCCCGCGCCCTGAACGCCATCACCAACCCGCTGACCAACTCCTACAAGCGGCTGGTGCCCGGCTTCGAAGCCCCGGTGAAGCTGGCCTACTCGGCCAAGAACCGCTCCGCCTCGATCCGCATCCCCTTCGTCAATAGCGACAAGGCTCGCCGCATCGAGACCCGCTTCCCCGATCCCGGTGCCAACCCCTACCTGTGCTTCGCCGCCCTCATGATGGCGGGCCTGGACGGTGTGCAGAACAAGATCCACCCCGGCGACCCCGCCGACAAGAACCTCTACGATCTGCCCCCCGAGGAAGACGCCAAGATCCCGACCGTCTGTTCCAGCCTGGAACAGGCCCTGGAGTACCTGGACAAGGACCGCGAGTTCCTGACCCGGGGCGGCGTATTCTCCAACGAGTGGGTGGATGCTTTCATCGAACTGAAGATGGAAGAGGTCACGCGCTTCCGCATGACCACCCACCCGGTCGAGTTCGACATGTACTTCTCCATCTGAACCCCGCCGGGTTCGGAGCAAAAGAGGACGGGGCGACCCGTCCTTTTTTGTTTGGGGCAAAAATCCCCTACACTCTCCCCGTCCGCCATTCAATTCACAGATATCCATGAAGGGACTGCTCCTCTTCGCCCTCCTCGGCCTGGCCTTTGTGGCAGAGGCCAACACGCTGTACAAATGCACCGACGCCGCCGGCCATACCACTTACACCAACACCCGGGCCTCGGCCAAGAACTGCATTGTGCTGTCCCGCGAGGCTCAAGCTCCTGCGGCGTCAGCCGCCCCGGCCCGGCCCCGGGCGGCGGCCAGCACTCCTTCGCCCAACGACTTCCCCCGGGTCAGCAACGATGTTCAGCAAAAACGCGACACGGATCGCCGCCACATCCTGGAGCAGGAACAGGCTGCGGAGTTGAGGAACCTGGACGAAGCCCGGCGCGCCCTGGCCGAGCAGGAGGCGCTGCGCGCCGGCCCCGACCGGGTGCGGCCCCACCGGGACCGCATCGCGCTCCATGAACGCAATCTCGAAGCCCTGCGGCGCGAGATGTCCAATCTGAAATAGGAATATCCCGGTGCAATTCTTGCTGCATAGACTGGCATGAACGCACCCGACAGCTCGCTGCCCCAAAGCACCTTCGGCGGTCTTGACCTGCTCTCCTCCGCCGTCATCCTGCTGGATGGGCAGCAGCGGATCCGCCATCTCAATCCTGCGGCGGAGAATCTTTTCGCCGCCAGCCTGCGCACCTGGCAGGGCCGCCCCCTGGAACAGCTGCTGGGTCATTCGCCGACTCTGCTGTCGGCCCTGGAAAATGCCCTGAACAACAACTGGAGCTACACCGGGCACAACATCAAGATAGAGCGGGGCGAGCAACCCGCCCTGCACCTGGATTGCACCGTGACGCCAGGGGACGTCAAGGGAGTGCACCTGCTGCTGGAGTTCCGGCCCATCGACCAGCAGCTCAAGACGGCCCGGGAGGAAAGGGAAGCGGTGCAACAGCAGGCCACCCGGGAACTGATCCGCAATCTGGCCCACGAGATCAAGAATCCCCTGGGCGGCATCCGCGGCTCGGCCCAACTGCTGGAACGGGAACTGGCCAGCCTGCCCAATGCCCCAGCCCTGCGGGAATACACCGAGGTCATCATCGCCGAGGCCGACCGCCTGCAGGACCTGATGCAGCGCCTGCTCTCCTCCCATCGCGCCATGCAGCCGGCACCCATCAACATTCACGAAATCCTGGAACGGGTGCTGCGCCTGATCCATGCGGAGTTCACCGGGGTGCGGGTGCACCGCGACTATGACACCTCCCTGCCCAAGCTCACCGGCGACCGGGAGCAGTTGATCCAGGCCATCCTCAACATCGCCCGCAACGCCGCCCAGGCCATCGTGGGCATGCCCCCCGGCCCCCTTGCCGAGCAAGGGGGTGACAATGGTTCGTCGCTACGCGACTCCAGTTATGGCGGCCTTGCCTTGGGACGGCCCGGCGGCAAGGCGGGCATGCCCCCCGGCCCCCCGGCCGAGGGCGGGGAGATCGTCTTCCGCACCCGGGCGGCGCGCCAGGTGACCCTGGCCAAGAAGCTCTACCCCCTGGCACTTGAATTGCATGTGATCGACAACGGCCCCGGCATCGCGGAGGACATGCGGGACAAGATCTTCTATCCCCTGGTATCCGGCCGGGAAGGGGGCAGCGGCCTGGGCCTGACACTGACCCAGAGCTTCATTCAACAACATCACGGTAGCATTGAGGTGGAATCGCGGCCCGGCCGCACCTGTTTCCGCATCCTGCTGCCCCTGAGCAACGAACAGGGCAGGCAGTTATGAAACGCCCCCCTTCGCCCCCCTCACGGGGGGTTCGATACAGCTCGCTGCGCTTGATGTCACGGAGCACTTCGTGGCAACACCCTGTAATTTGCGCCTCCGGCGCGTGCCGCTTTTCCTTGTCCCACGAGGATTTCCTTCGGTCAGGGCGGCCCGGCGGAAAAGCCACTTCTTACGGTAAGTACTCATGAAACCGGTCTGGATTGTCGATGACGACCGCTCCATCCGCTGGGTCTTCGAAAAGGCCCTGGACCGGGAGGAAATTCCTCACAGAAGCTTTGCCACGGCCAACGAGGCCCTGGCCGCCCTGGAAGGGGGCCAGCAACCCCAGGTCCTGGTCTCCGACGTGCGCATGCCCGGCCAGAGCGGACTGGATCTGCTGCGCCAGGTGAAGATCCGCTGGCCCGAACTGCCAGTGATCATCATGACCGCTTATTCGGACCTGGATTCCGCCGTGGCGGCCTTCCAGGGGGGGGCCTACGAATATCTGCCCAAGCCTTTCGACGTGGATCAGGCCGTGGGCCTGGTACGGCGGGCCATTGACGAGACGACGCACCAGGGTGGTGCATCCATGACCACCGAGTTGGTGCCTGAGATTCTCGGCCAGGCCCCCTCCATGCAGGAGGTGTTTCGCGCCATCGGCCGTCTGGCCCAGTCCCACGCCACGGTGCTGATCAACGGTGAGTCCGGCACCGGCAAGGAGCTGGTGGCCCGGGCCCTGCATCGCCACAGCCCCCGGCGAGATGCCCCCTTCATCGCCATTAACACTGCGGCCATCCCCCGGGACCTGCTGGAGTCGGAGCTTTTCGGCCACGAAAAGGGCGCCTTCACCGGAGCCGCTGCCCAGCGCCGGGGCCGTTTCGAACAGGCCGAGGGAGGCACCCTGTTTTTGGACGAGATCGGCGACATGCCGGCGGAACTGCAAACCCGCCTGTTGCGGGTGCTCTCCGATGGGCATTTCTATCGTGTGGGAGGCCAGTCCCCGGTCAAGGCCAATGTCCGGGTCATCACCGCCACCCACCAGAATCTGGAAATCCGGGTCAAGGACGGACTGTTCCGGGAAGACCTGTTCCATCGCCTCAATGTGATCCGCCTGCGCCTGCCGCCCCTACGGGAGCGGCGCGAAGACATCCCCCTGCTGGCCCGGCATTTTCTGGCCAAGAGCGCCCAGGAACTGGGGGTGGAGTCCAAGCGTCTGGCCGATGGAGCCCTGCGCCATCTCCAGAGCCTGGAGTTCCCGGGCAACGTGCGTCAACTGGAGAATCTCTGCCACTGGCTGACGGTAATGGCGCCGGGCCAATCGGTGGATGTGGCCGACCTGCCGGCAGAAATGCGGGAACAGCCCGCCAGCGCCGGCCCCATGGACTGGCTGGAGGCCCTCTCGGGAGAGGCCGACCGGCTGATCGCTGCCCGCCCCGGCGAGGTGTTCGAACGCCTGACCCGGGCCTTCGAGGGCACCCTGATCCGGCGCGCCCTGGCCGCCACCGGCGGACGGCGCATCGAGGCCGCCCAATTGCTGGGCATCGGCCGCAATACCATCACCCGCAAGATCCAGGAACTGGGCCTGGACCATGCCGAGGGAACAGATCAGGGATAATCCGCCCCTTCCGCTTTGCCCCACCCCCACAATGCGATTCGATCCCCAGCGCGTCCACCCAAGTACCTATCCCTTTGCCATGGCGGTGACGCCCCGCTTCGCGGACATGGACATCGTCAAGCACATCAACAACCTGGCCGTGGCCGAGTATTACGAGGAAGGCCGGGTGCGCTTCCTGATGGAAATATTCGGCCAGGACTACCTGTTCCGCCCCAAGGACTTTCATTTGCTGGTGGCCCGGGCCAGCTACGACTATCTGCACGAGGCCCACTACCCGGCCCTCCTGGAAGTCCGGGCCGGTGTAGCACGCATCGGCCGCTCCTCCTTTGAACTGGCCATGGCCCTGTTCCAGGAGGGCCGCTGCATCGGCCTGGCCGACGTGGTGAAAGTCCATACCGGGAGTACCGGCCCCATGCCGATACCCGATGCCATCCGCACCCTGCTGGCGAGCCGGGTCCTGACAACGGAGAACGCAGGGGCCTGAAGGGTTTTCGCGGATAATCCGCGCCATGAATATGCAGACCTCCTTCGACATCGCCGCCGCCGCGGCCGCCCTGGGCACCACGGCCTGCCGCTACGACATCGATGCCGTTGCGGAATGCGATTCCAGCAACAGCCGGCTGCTGGAGCGGGCCGCCGCCGGGGCACCCTCCGGCACCGTGCTAGTGGCAGAGCGTCAGACCGCCGGGCGCGGACGGCGCGGTCGCAGCTGGATATCCGCCCCGGCCGACAGCCTGACCTTTTCCCTGCTCTGGCGCTTCCCGCACCAGTCCGACGCCCCTGCCGCCCTCTCCCTGGCCGTGGGTCTGGCCCTGGTGCGGGGCCTGGAGGCCTTAGGAGCCCGGGGCATCGGCCTCAAGTGGCCCAACGATCTGCTGATCGGGGACAGCAAGCTGGCCGGCATCCTGGTGGAATTGCAAGCGGGAGAACTGCGCAGTGCGGTGATCGGCATCGGCCTGAACCTGCGCCGACCCAATGGCTTGTCGGAGGATGTGGCGGCTGCCGGCCTGGACCAGGCCCTGGCGGCGCTCCCTACCCGGGAAGTGGTACTGGCGGCCCTGCTGGCAGCCCTGGCGCAGACCCTGGACGCATACGGCAGCAGCGGCTTTGCCTCCCTGAGAAACGAATGGCAAGCCCGTCACGCCTGGCAGGGCTTGCCGGTAAGGGTCAGCGGCGGCGAGGCGGCGGAGGGCCTCTGTCTGGGAGTCGGTGACGATGGCGCCCTAAATTTGGATACCCCCCAGGGCCTGCGCCGCATCCTGGCCGGGGATGTCAGTCTGCGGGCGGTCCCATGATCCTCTGCCTGGACTGCGGCAATACCCGCATCAAGTGGGGCCTGAGGGAAGGCGACACCTGGAAGGCGCGGGGCGCATTTGCCACCACGGCCACGACCGAGGCGGAAGGTCTGGCCCGGGTCCTGCCCCGGACGCCCCTGATCCGCATCCTGGGCTGCAATGTAGCGGGCGCCGAAGTGGCCCAAGCCCTGGCGAACGTCCTGCCCCTGCCCATCGAATGGAACCTGCCCCGCACCGAGCAATGCGGGGTGAGCAATGCCTACGAGCAACCCGGGCAACTGGGGGCCGACCGCTGGGCCGCCCTGATCGGCGCCTGGCATCTCCAGGGCGCCGCCTGCCTGGTGGTGAGTGCCGGCACCGCCACCACCATCGACGTGCTGGACAGCAGCGGCATCTTCCAGGGAGGGCTGATCCTGCCCGGCCTGGACCTGATGCGCCAGGCCCTGGCCCGCAACACCGCCCAGTTGCCGTCCCAGTCCGGACAATATCGGGAGACGCCGCGCAACACCCTGGACGCCATCAGCAGCGGGGCGATCCACGCCACCCTGGGGGCCATCTCGCGCATGTATGCCCAGGTGGCGGACCGTCCTGGCGCGGCCTGTCTGCTCACCGGCGGGGCGGCCGAAGCCCTGGCGCCCCATCTGACACTGCCCCTGCGGCGGGTGGAGGATCTGGTCCTGGAGGGGCTGGCCCGCATTACCGCCCCATCCTGAGGCACAATTCGGGGTTCAATTCCACCCCAGCGCTTGAGGAACCCATGGAAGCTACCCGCATCGACCTGGAACAGAACGATATCCCCACCCACTGGTACAACGTGGTGGCGGACATGAAGAACCCACCGGCCCCGCCCCTGGGGCCGGACGGTCAGCCGGTGGCGCCGGAACGGATGCTGGCGATTTTCCCCGGCGCCATCCTGGAACAGGAAATGAGCGCCGAACGCTGGATTCCCATCCCCCAGGAAGTGCGCGAGATCTACCGCCTGTGGCGGCCCAGCCCCCTGGTGCGGGCAGTGCGCCTGGAACAGGCCCTGGGCACCCCGGCGAAGATTTTCTACAAGTTCGAGGGCTGTTCCCCCGCCGGTTCCCACAAGCCCAATTCCGCAGTGCCCCAGGCCTTCTACAACAAGCAGGCTGGCATCAAGCGGCTCACCACCGAGACCGGCGCCGGCCAGTGGGGGTCCTCCATCGCCTTTGCTGGCCAGATGTTCGGCCTGCCCGTGCGGGTCTACATGGTCAATGTGAGCTACCAGCAGAAGCCCTTCCGCCGTTCCATGATGCAGACCTGGGGGGCCGAGGTCTATGCCAGCCCCTCCCAATTGACCCAGACCGGCCGCGACGCTTTGGCCAAGGACCCGAACAATCCGGGTTCCCTGGGACTGGCCATCTCCGAAGCTGTGGAAGAGGCCGCCGGCCGGCCCGACACCAACTACACCCTGGGTTCGGTGCTGAACCATGTGCTGCTGCACCAGACCATCATTGGCCTGGAAGCGAAGAAGCAGTTCGACAAGATCGGCCTCTATCCGGACGTGATCCTGGGTCCCTGCGGCGGCGGCTCCAGCTTCGGCGGCATCGCCTTCCCCTTCCTGGCTGACCAGGCGGCCGGCGAGAAGCGGGCCGAGAAGTTGCGCTGCGTGGCGGTGGAGCCCACCTCCTGCCCCACCCTGACCCAGGGCGCCTATGCCTATGACTACGGCGACGCATCCGGCTTCACGCCCCTGATGAAGATGTACACCCTGGGCCACGACTTCATGCCCCCGGGCATCCATGCCGGCGGCCTGCGCTATCACGGGGATTCGCCCCTGGTCTCCCAGCTTTTCCATGAAGGCCGGGTGGAAGCCGTGGCCGTGCCCCAGCTGGCCACCTTCGAGGCTGGCACCCTGTTCGCCAAGGCCGAAGGGGTGATACCCGCCCCCGAATCCTGCCACGCCATCCGCGCCGCCATCGATGAGGCCCTGAAGTGCAAGGCCACGGGAGAGCCCAAAGTGATCCTGTTCAACCTCACCGGCCACGGCCACTTCGACATGGCCGCCTACGACCGTTATTTCGCTGGCGAGCTGGACGATTACGCCTATCCCCGGGAAGCGGTGGAAGCCTCCCTCCAGCACCTGCCCCAGGTGGGTTGAAGGAAAAGGACGTGGCTGCGTTGCGCCTGGCCTGCCTGCTGCTGGTGCTGGCCAATCTGCTGTTCTTCGTCTGGAGCCAGGGTTACCTGGGGAGTACCACCAGCGGCCGGGAGCCCCTACGGCTCTCCGCCCAGTTGGTGCCGGAGAAGTTGCGCCTGGTGGCGCCGGAGCAACTACGGGAGATATGCCGTCTGGCCTCTGGCCTCAGGACGGATCAGGGTGAGCATCTGCTGGCCGACTGGAAGGCCAGGCTCCCGGAGGCAATCTTTAAGCTGGTTACCCTGGAAGGGGCGCCCATGTACCAGGTCGCCATCCCCGGCCTGCCCAGCCGGGCGGTAGCGGAGAGCAAGCTGGCGGAGGTCCGGGCCCTGGGCGTCCGGAGCGAGGTGAGCTTTGTCAGCCCTAGCCCGGATCAGGTCGCCCTGATCTTCGCCACTTTCCGTAACGAAGCCGGTGCCCGGGAATATCTGACAGGCCTGGAGCGCCGGGGTATCCGCTCGGCTCGTCTCCTGCTCCAGCATTCCATCGCGACCGAAGCCCAGATCGAAATCCGTGGCCCCGCAGCCCTTCAGGACCGGCTACCGGACCTGCTGGCGGGTGTAAGCGATCTCACTCTGACGGAGTGCGCCACACCATGAGTCAGCCTTTGATCGTCGGGCTCACCGGCGGCATCGGCAGCGGCAAGAGTGCCGCCGCCGATATGTTCGCGGCCCTGGGGGCCGCCATCGTGGACGCCGATGTCGTGGCCCATGACCTGACCGGACCCGGGGGTGCGGCCATGGCTGCCATCCGGGAGGCCTTCGGCGATGCTGTGATTACCCCCACAGGTGCCCTGGACCGGACCGCCATGCGTCAGCTGGCCTTCACCGACCCTTCCGCCCGGGCCCGCCTGGAGGCCGTCCTGCACCCCCTGATCGGCGCCGAATGTGCCTCGAGGATGGCGGCCGCCATAAAGCACGGTGCGCCCTACGTGATCCATGCCGTGCCTCTACTGGCAGAGTCCGGAGGCGCCCGGCAGCACATGAACCGGGTGCTGGTGGTGGATTGTCCGGAGGAATTGCAGGTAAGCCGGGTCATGGCCCGCAGCGGACTGGCCGCCGAGGAGGTGCGCCGCATCATGGCGGCCCAGGCAGGTCGGGCCGTCCGACTGGTCATCGCCGACGACGTGATCGTCAATGATGGCGATCTGGAGGCCCTTCGCCAGCAAGTGGCCGAACTCCACGCAAAATACCTTGCAACGGCAACAAAGTAGCCCTTTTCCGGTTGAGATTTAGGGCCGGATCGGGGAGAATCAGGCGAATTTCCCCAGGGGCCCCGGCGCGTGATCACATACGAATATCCTCTCAACGAGCGCATCCGCACCCTGTTGCGCCTGGAGGACCTGTTCGACAAGTGCGCCCATTTCCTCGCCGGCGAAGGTCCCGAGGAGCACCATGTGGCCCTGGTGACCCTGTTCGAGATCCTCGAAGCCGCCGGTCGTGCCGACCTCAAATTCGATCTGATGCAGGAACTGGAGCGCCAGCGCCAGATTCTTCTGTCCTTCCGCAACAACCCGGATATCTCCGAGGATGCCCTATCCGGCGCCCTCTACGAGATCGAGCAAGCCTCGGCCAGTCTCCTCTCCATGCAGGGCCGGATCGGCCACTACCTGCGGGAAAACGAGTGGCTGATGGCCATCAAGAACCGAGCCGCCATTCCCGGCGGCGTCTGCGAGTTCGATCTGCCCTCCTATCACTTCTGGCTGCATCGGGAAGCCGCGGCCCGGCAGGCAGATTTGCGGGGCTGGATCGGTCCCATGCTGGCCATCCGCCAGGCCCTGGGCATCGTCCTGCGCCTGCTGCGCTCCTCGGGCCGACCCGAACAGCAGATGGCGGTGCGGGGCGCCTACCAGATGATGCTGGCGGGCCGCACCGCCCAGATGGTGCGCCTGCGCCTGACCATGGACGAAGCCTTTGTGCCCGAGATCAGCGCCAGCAAGTACGCCCTCAACATCCGCTTCCTCGCACCGGATGTAGACCATCGCCCCAAGCAGGCGGATGCCAGCGTCAACTTCGAGCTGACCTTCTGTAACCTGTAGGTTTTTCTGCCGAGGCTTTGCCGGCCCCGTGAATTCCCGGGTCAGTCATCGACCCGCCCCCGGCCCCGCTTGATCTGGCCGCGTTTCGCCTTGCTTTCCAGGCGACGCTGACGAGAGCCCAAAGTGGGCCGAGTGGGGCGGCGCAGCTTGGGTGGCAGGGCGACGCTCGCAACCAGCTCCTGAAGCCGGCGCAGGGCTTCCTCCCGGTTCAGTTCCTGGGTCCGATACTCCTGGGCCTTGATCACCAGCACCCCGTCCTTGCTGATGCGCTGGTCCTGAAGCGCCAGCAGGCGGGTCTTCACCGCCTCAGGCAGGGATGAGGCAAGGATGTCGAAGCGCAGGTGAATGGCACTGGAAACCTTGTTGACGTTCTGGCCGCCGGCCCCCTGGGCCCGCACGGCGCTGAGCTCGATTTCCGCCAGGGGAATCTCGATGACGGGTACCTGCCGCATTATGGCCTGGCTGTTCCTATTGGTATCGCAGGGCCTCGATGGGATCGAGGCGAGCAGCCTTCCTGGCCGGATAGAAGCCGAAGAAGATGATCGGCATCCATCGGACCACCGCCCATTTGGCCCATGATTTCTTTCGGAATACAGGGCAAAACCGCTCCCGGTTTCCTCTTGCTATTCTTATTTGGCATACATACTCCTTTGAACGGCTCGCGCCACCTACTTGGCTTTACCGAGCTGACCCATCCTGTCCGGATATGACCTATCTCCCCAGTTCAAATTAAGCGGCACTTCCCCCATGCTTACCGCAGATTGCGAATAGTCCAAGAAATGCTGGGGATAGGCCATGTCGGGAACAACAAATGTGATGCTTACTTATCACCAATGAGGAGAAAAGAGATGAGAGTCATGTATCGGCACAACTGTGTTAAGAAGATAGCAGCACTGATTGGCGGCGCTATGTCCGGGGTGCTCAGTACGCATGCTTATAGTGCATCTGACAGTTCTGCCGGAAAACTCCAGGAACTGGAGGAAATTGTCGTCACAGCGCAAAAACGTGTCGAAAACCTGCAAGATGTGCCCATCTCCATTACCGCTTTGAGTAGCAAGGCGCTCGAAGCCCAGAACGTAACGGATACGAACTCGTTCGCCAAGGAAATTCCCAGTCTACACATCAAACAAGGCACGACGGGGACTATCACGCTGGCTATTCGCGGTATCAGCAACAACGATCCGGCCAACCCTGGTTATGAGAACGCCGTGGGGATCTATACCGATGGTGTTTATTCAGGCATTTCGGCCGGTTCACTGTTCGATCTGGGAGATGTCGAACGCATCGAAGTCTTGCGTGGTCCTCAGGGTACGCTATATGGCCGGAACACCATCGGCGGAGCCATTAACGTCATCAGCAAACGCCCTAGTGGAGAACTGAGCGGTTCGGTCAAGGTCGGCTTTGGTAATTACAATCTCCGTACCACTAATGCCAGCATCGACCTGCCTACATTCGGTAAAGAGAATGACGGTCTAGGCACGGTGAAGGCTAGGTTGAGCGTGTTCGAACGCAAATCCGGCACCGTCACCCCCAACGTGCCGGTCAGCTACACCACCGTATCAAAGCCGACGGCCAACTTCTCCGGATTTGGCAATACCGATCGCAACGGTTTTCATCTGGGGGTGGACTGGCAACCGAGCAGCAGTGTTCAGGTCGCCTATGACTACTCCCAGTTCAAAGCCGACGACCGCCAGCGATTGTTCCAGATCATTGACGTCGTACGCCCCAGCACTTTGCCGGTTGGCTTCGAGAACTATATTCCGCCTGGCCAGCCCCCCGCATTCGGTACTGCCAACCAGGCCCCGTTCTTCAAGACTGACAATTCCACCCACGCACTCACACTAACCTGGACCCTGAACGAACATCTCACCCTCAAATCCATCACCGGTTACCGCAAATTGCAGACATCCGATGCCCAAGATCTGGATGGCAGCAATACCGCGCAGTTCGACTCGCAGCGCTATGGCGATTTCAACCAGACGACCGAAGAGCTGCAGCTGCTCGGCACCCATCAGGGACTGAAATATGTCGTCGGCGCGTATTACTCCAAGGAGAAGCAAAAAAGCGTCCGCGCCCAACAATTCTCCAACGGCGCCACAACCCGGAACACGAATGCCCACCTGAACAATAGGAACTCGGCCATTTTTGGTCAGATCGACTATACCCCTGAAGCGATGCCGAAACTCTCGCTTAGCCTGGGAGCACGACATACCAATGAAACCAAGGAGATGTCGCGCTACATCATGAACTACAGCAACAGCACAGGGGTTTATGGGCTCGTCAATCCTGCTCCGAACCTGGTGTTGCCGCCGATCGAATTCAGCAATAGCTCGGTAATGTTTTCACCCAGCTACCGGATCACAGACAAGCTGAATGTCTACTACAAATACTCGGAAGGCTTCCGCAGTGGAGGGTACGATGGCGTATCCGCTACCATCGCCTCTGCCTCGGTTCCGTTCAAGCCGGAAGAACTCAAGACCCATGAAATCGGGATGAAATCACGTTGGCTTGAGAATCGCCTGGACCTGAACATGGCCCTTTTCCGCAGCTATTACGACGACCAGCAGGTTAACTCTTTCACCGGTACTACATCTGCGGTATTAAATGCCGGCAAGTCAAAAATCAATGGCGCCGAACTGGAAGCCAAGGCATTGCTCATGGAAGGCTTGCAAGCCGGACTGGGCCTGTCCTTCCTCAACTATTCCTACCAGAAATTCGACATGGGACCGACCATCGGCGATGTTGCGGAACGCGCTCGCATGAACAATGCGCCCCGACATACCGCCAATCTGTCGGTGGATTACAGCTTCCCCAGATTCAGCTTCGGTAAGCTGGCGCTGCATCTCAATTACAACTATGTTGCGGCAGCAGAGGCCATCGCCATCAAAACAAACGGTGCTGCACCCAATTCCAAGCTAGACGCCCGTGGTTTGTATGATGCTCGCATCGTCCTGTCCGGGGTCAAGGTAGGTAATGAATCTTCACTGCAATTCGCGCTCTGGGGCATGAATCTGACCAATAAACGCTATATCGACGGCCTGGTCGATTTCAACACCTTCCGCGCGGGCACCCTCGGCATGCCACGAACCTACGGCGGCGATGTGACGCTGAATTTCTAAGCATCACAAGCCAGTTGCCGGCTTCATTGAATGCCAATGAAGCCGGCCAGCCGTGCCATGCGGTTCACAGGAAGGACAGCGCATACATCAGCCTTGGATGATGCCTGAAAACAAGGAATGTTCGATGCCCAGAAAACCTCTGAGTGAACGTAGTTGGTATCCTAACTATGTCCTCGCGATCCTGCTGCTCGCCTATATTTTCTCCTTCATCGACCGCCAGATACTCAGCCTCATGGTCGTACCCATCCGGCGCGACCTGGGGATCAGCGATTTCCAGATGAGTCTGTTGCAAGGTACAGCCTTCGCACTGCTCTATTCCGTCATGGCCTTGCCGATTGCACGCCTTGCGGACGCCTACAGTAGACGCACGATCATTTCCAGTGGCATCGCGCTGTGGAGCATAATGACAATCAGTTGCGGGTTGGCCCGTTCCTATGGCACCTTATTTCTGGCGCGCGTCGGCGTCGGTGTCGGAGAAGCGGCCCTTTCTCCCGCAGCCTATTCGCTGCTGAGCGACTATTTCTCGAAGCAACGCCTGGCGCGGGCGGTCGCCATCTACAGCCTCGGCATCAGCCTGGGTAGCGGACTGGCCTACCTGGCGGGCGGCCTGCTCATGGAAGCGGTTTCCAAAATATCCGTCATCGAACTACCGCTGCTGGGGGCCATGAAACCCTGGCAGGCGGTCTTCATCATCGTCGGCTTACCCGGCTTGCTGATTGCCTTGCTGATGGCGTACGTCGGGGAGCCGGAGCGTCGTGGTGCACTGCACGACCCTTCGGGCCAAACACAAAAGCTCAAGATGCGGGAAACCTTGCGTTTCCTGCTGACTCGCTGGCGTCTCTATCTCGTTTTCCCGATTGCCACCGGCTTTCTCGGCATTTTCTCCTTTGGACTGATGGCCTGGTACCCGACGTTCCTGATTCGCACTTTCGGCATGTCGATCGGTGAGTCCGGCACATATTTCGGGCTGACATACTTGTTCGTCGGCACCCTGGGGACCTACTTTGGCGCCCGCATTGCCGAGAGTCTTCAGAAAAAATATCCCGATATCCATATCCGTTTCGTGATGATTTCCGCTCTGGTGATGATCGTACCGGGCGTGCTAGGGCCACTGATGCCCTCGGCGCCTTTGGCGCTGGCGATGCTGATACCGACGATTTTTCTCAAATGCAGCTATTACGGCAGCACCGGCACGGCGATGCAATTGGTAACGCCCAACCAGATGCGCGCTCAGGTATCCGCGTTGCAAATATTCTTCGGCAATATCATCGGCCTGGCGGTGGGTGCATCATCGATTGCCGCACTGAACGATTTCGTCTTTCACGACGACAACTCCATTCATTATTCCTTGGCCTTGGTGGCTGGTGCTTCCTGCTTGGGCGGTGTGCTGCTACTTGCCTCATGCCTGAAACCCTATGCCAAGGCCCTGGCCGAAACCAAGAGTACGGAAGAAGGCACCAATGCGCCCATTGATGAAAAAGGCGCGAAGCAGAAAGCGGCTTGCAGCATCGCCATGGCGGAAACTTAACAGCGGACGACCCATGAAGTTATGGATACCATGGTTCAGCCAATGACACCGTTGCGATAAAGACTGGTGAGTTCATCGCTGTCAAGTCCCAGATCGGCTTGCAAGATTCCCGCCGTATGCTCTCCAACCCAGGGCATACGGGATTCCGGCCCTTCGCTGACGGCAGACATCTTGATCGGATTGCCAGCCACCAGCACCGGTGGCCCGTCGCCATTCGGACGGGGAATTTCGACCAGTGCGTCGTGGGCGCACACATGGGCATCATCCACAAGTTCCTTATGGAACAGGCACGGCCCAGCAGCCACACCCTGGGCTGCCAGCAACCGACAAACCTCCATGCGCGTTCGGGTCGCAGCCCAACCCTCAATACCTGGCCGGATCAGCGATTCGATGTGCCGCCCCCAACCGAGCCTGGTACTCAATCGCTCATCACTCAGCCAGGATTCGCATCCGATCAGTCTCACTAAGCTCGCAAACTGGTGCTCCCGCACCACCTGCAACATGAACCAGCCATCCTGGGCGCGAAAGGGTTGATGAATGCCCGGCTGGATGAACTCCTCATCGGGTTCGCGCCGCAGCCCGAGAGACCATACGTTCAACCCGTAATCCGCCATGGCCAGCATCGCATCGAACATGGCGATATCGACATGCTGGCCCTGACCGATCCGGTCCCGATGCCGCAGAGCAGCCAGTACCCCGATCACCCCGAACATGCCCGCACTGGTATCACCCAGGCCGGCGACCGGGTTGGGAATCGGGGGCTGATGGGGCAGGCGAGCATGTTCGTAAACGCCGGACATGGCCTCGGCCACGGCTGCATAGGCAGGCCAGTTCTTGTAGGGCGATGCCCTTGTCTGGCCAAACCCGGAAAGAGAAAAATAAATCAGCCGCGGGTTGTCCGCCGACAGGCTCGGATAATCCAATCCTAGCGCCGCCAATGTGCCAGGCTTGAAGTTCTCACAGAAAACATCGTAGCGCGCAAGCATACGCTTCAGCAAAGCTCGTCCTTCCTCGTGCTTGAAGTCGATGCAGATGCTGCGCTTGTTCAGATTGTTGCGCAAAAACGTGGCGCCCAACGGGCGCCCTTGAGGGTCCAGCACACCGGGATGAGCCAAGCGGCTTGGATCCCCATTTCCGGGCTGCTCGACTTTCACTACCTCCGCGCCCAAACGCGCTAGCAATTGCGTTGCCCAGGGCAAGGACTGCATTTGCTCCAGGGCGAGAATGCGCACTCCGGTAAGCGGTTTACCAAATTTCATCGCGGTTTCGTTACTGACATCACCCAGTTTCATGGCCTTACCCTGCATACCGATCCAAACACGCCTCTCTGTGCAAAAGGCAAGACGATCAAAATTTCTCGCTTCAGATAATTGATTTTAAATTTTCGAAATCCATTTGTTCTGGAAATCCCAAGGCATAAGCTACCAAAATGGGTCATATCCGGCCCCGCCAGTAATGACCCTATGAATATCCTGCTAGGGTCATATCCGGTCAGAACAAGTCATGGGATGTTGTACCTGCACGCAACCCATGCCGGCTTCGCTACGCTTATGTCTTCCCGCATGAAATCCCCCAGGTGGGGATGCGATAGACATTGCGTCAGTAATCAGAAAACACACGGATGACTTTATGAAACTCAATGGGAAGATTGCACTGGTAACAGGCGCAGGGGTAGGCATCGGGAGATCCATAGCGCTATCTGATTACCGACAAGTCTCAGCCGGCTCACGTAGTGAGCTAGTAAGGGTTTGAAAATAGTGCAGACATTGAGACGGAGGTCTGCCATGAAAAATCGGGTGCAATTTCAACAAGGGCTGTCGATGGCCGAGTTTATGGAGCGGTACGGAACGGAGGCGAAATGCGAGACGGCGCTGGTCGAACAGCGTTGGCCCTCGGGATTCGTCTGTCCGTGCTGCCGGGACACCCGGCACTCCCGTTTTGAGAGAGGTGGAAAAAGGCTGTGGCAATGCCATCGCTGCCGCCACCAAGTGAGCGTCACCGCCGGAACGATCTTCGAGAACACCAAGCTGCCCTTGACCAAATGGTTCCTGGCCATGTTCTTCATGACCCAGTCCAAGAACAACATCTCGGCGCTGTCGTTGAAGCGCCACCTCGGCGTCAGCTACGACACTGCTTGGCTGCTCAAGCACAAGCTGATGGCGGTGATGGGCGATGCCGAGGCCGGTCGGGCGCTGGATGTTCGTGTCGAGATCGACGACGCTTATCTTGGCGGTGCCCGTGCCGGCAAGGTGGGCCGGGGTTCCGAGAATAAGGTACCGTTCGTGGCGGCGGTGGAAACGACCGCCGATGGTCGGCCTCTTTTCGTCCGTTTCGACCCCATGCCTTTCACTCACGAGCGGATCGACGCCTGGGCCAGCAAGACGCTGGCGCCGACCACCCACGCGTTGTCGGATGGCTTGCCGAGTTTCTCGGTACTGGCGAATTCGGTCGAGACACACGAGGCCATCGTGGTCGGCTCCGGCAAGCAGGCGGCCCAGCATCCAAAGTTCCGCTGGGTGAATACCTTGATCTCGAATTTCAAGACCGCTCTGTCGGGAACCTATCATGCCTTCCGCTTCGCCAAATACGCCAAGCGCTATTTCGCCGAATACGCCTACCGCTTCAACCGCCGATTCGATCTCCGAACCATCGTCGTGAGCCTCATCAGTGATTGCGCCAGGATGCTGCCGCACAATGAAAGCGCGATTAGGTTGGCTGAGACTCATCGGTAATCAGATAGCGCTAAGACTTGAGAGTGAAGGGGCAAGCGTAGTCGTTGTCGATATTGATCAGGTCACAGCAGATGAGACCTGCAGGCTAATGAAACATCCAGAAAATAACCTGGCGATCACCTGCGATGTGGCCAGCAGCAAGGATGTTGCCCAAGTCATGGCTCAAGTCACGCAACGCTATGGGCGATTGGATATTCTGGTCAACAACGCCGGGGTCGGGACTGTCCCGGGCGATGCATTCGAGGCGCACAAGTTACGTCGTCAGCAATATCTCGAGCAGGTTGGACGCGGAGAAAAGCCGACCATATTCCCCGACAGAATCATCGATATGGAAGATAGGGGCTTCTGGAAGCTGATGGAAATCAATTTAGGGGGCACTTTCTATTTCTGTAGAGAGGCCACGCGATTAATGATTGCCGCCGAGTCGCCGGGCAGCATCATCAATATCGCCAGCACCTCTGCACTCAGCGGGGAGGGGGCAGTCCATTACGCAAGCGCCAAGGCTGCGATGCTGGGGCTAACCAAAAGCCTGGCCCGTGAGTTGGCCCCCCGTCACATCCGGGTCAATGCTGTCTGCCCTGGCCCAACCAACACCACCAGAATCAGTGCCCTGGGCGCGACAAGAGCTCAGGCTTTGATTGAGGGAACCCTGATCAATCGTCTTTGCGAACCGAATGAGATCGCGGCAACGGTTGCCTTCCTGGCCTCGGATGAGGGAACAGCATTTACCGGACAGACCCTGGCGGCCAATGGCGGTAGTTACTTACTCTGACAACGAGGTGAACTTCATGAGCGCACGCTTTACCGATCGAATCGCATTTATTTCTGGCGGGGCCAGCGGAATTGGCGCTGCCACCGCAAAGCGCCTTGCTGCAGAGGGGGGAACGGCCGTGATATGCGGCCGCCGTCAGGAGCCCCTGGAGCAGGTAGTCAAAGAAATACGCGCTCAAGGCGGCAAGGCTGACTGGTTGATTGCAGATATCACTGATGAGACGGCCGTCAATGATGCCATTGCCGAAACCATCAAACGCCACGGAAGTCTCGATGTATTGATCAACAATGCTGCAACCGTCATTCGAGGACAAATAGATGGCAGCGCTTCTGCAGACTGGTTTTCATGTCTGCAAGGCTCCCTATCCAGCATCTATTTTTGCATCCGCGCCACACTACCCTATATGAAACGCCAGCAGTATGGCGCCATCGTCAACATCTCCTCGGTCTGCGGCCTGCTCGGCGCACCCGCCATGGGCGCCTATAGCGCCGCCAAGGCGGGAATGATTGGGTTTTCCCGAGTGGCCGCTCTGGAAGGGGCTCCTGACAATATCCGAGTCAATGTCGTCGTGCCTGGGACAGTGATGACACCGCCCACAGCAGCCGCGTTGTCTGATGCCAACTCCATGGCAGCATCCCTGAGGGCCATCCCTCTGAAGCGCATCGCCAAACCAGAGGAGATTGCCTCAGCCATCCTTTTCCTGGCTTCCGAAGAAGCCTCCTACATCACGGGAACGACCTTGACGGTGGACGGGGGAAAGACCTGCCAGCTGAACACGCGCTCGACCCAGATGAGTGATTAGCCCCGGTAAAACACCTGGCGATAAACCTTAGCGATAATCGGACAACTTGCTTCCGGTCCAGCTGCGGAACGCCCGCCGGAAATTGCTCACATCGTTATAACCAAGAAGAAACCCGATTTCTTTGGGCGTCAATGCCGTGTACTCAAGGTATTGCAATGCCAGATCGCGGCGGGTTTCATCGAGAATTTGTTGGTAGCTTATGCCCTCAGCCTGCAACTGGCGGCGGAGGGTTCTGGGCTTGATTGCCAGCAGGTCTGCCATGTCGTCCACCGGTGGGAAATTTCCCGGCCGGCTGATCAACATATCCCGCACCTTTCTCTCCAGGGAGTCGCGTTTGGATATTTTGCTGGATATCAGCTGGCACTGTTGCTCACATATCCGGAACACTTCGGGGTTGGCCAGGCTGATGGGATCGTCAATGTGATCCGGATCAAACCGGATTACATTTTTTTTCTGATTGAAATAAATGGGGCAATTGAACCGTTCTTGGTAGACGGAAAGATCACTCGGCGCATCATAGGTGACCCGCATTTCCAGCACTGGGAAATACCGGTTCGTAAGATGAAACGCCAATTCCATTGCCCTGCTGACATATTCCTCCACCGCAAAAGCGATCAAGTTATCCAGGGGATGGATTTCTAAAATCTCTACAAGCCATAGCTTCTCGGTGATCGTGGAGACCGGGCGGATGATATGTTGATTAAGCAGGCAGTACTGAGCCAGGACTCTCCGTGACTGGCGCAGGGTGGAACTGCTGAGGGACGCATAACCCAGAACACCGAAGTCGCTGATCTTGAATTCCGCACCCAGTTCAACCCCGATGAACTCGTTACCCGTCAGCCGGATCATGTTGCTGATGATTTGTCGGTAAACCGCAGATGAGCCCAGGAAGAAACCCTGAATCTGCTCCTCTGTCAGTCCAGTGCCACTCAGGACCTCCTGGCTGCTAAATCCACGGGCACGCATTCTAGCCAAGTAAAAAACAATCCTGTTTCCGCCCAGTTGCCCCCCAGCCATATCGGCGTCCATATCAGCCGAATTTTGTTCATTCAACGAACAACTTCTTTTCACCCCCTTGAAAGGGATCGTCGATGCTAATGAAATGCCGCCATCCATGGAAACTCCTCCTGTCATTGAGCGCCCATCACTGCTCACGGTAAGTGACTGCTCAGAATTCATGTCTTATTTCCCAGTGCATTGAAATAAGCGCGAATTGACTTTATTGATTTAGTCAGACGATTGTAAGTGCTTGCCATGTAATTGTGGGCACGTTGCCCAGTCAATTCTCTAGCGATCAGGAAATCCCAGGAGATGACAGATAGTGCAACGCACAAACCGCTCTGAAAGCGGGTATTCCGTGTTTTGACAACATCGTGGGTACGACACATGTTGAGCAAGCACCGCTTATAAACCGGCACTACAACCCAAATGCCTAAATTGACCCGAATTTTGTTAATTAGGCATTCAGGTGGCAAGCCCCATCCATGACGCCACTCTCTATCATTTCCACGTCACCAAGTCTTGCGTCTAGAGAAGTGGTTGTTCCAGGTAGTGCTTGCCCGAATCAATGTGGAGAGTGATCCGTGTCCAAAATTCCTTATGTCCGGCTTATTCGGAGATTCTCGGAGGAGACCCCGCAACGGACTGTCATTGTCTGTGATAGCGGCAACATTACCTGTGAAGCGCTGGAAAAACGATCTAACCGTCTGGCACGGGCATATGCGGCCCAAGGCGTTTCCGAGGGGGATGTCGTAACCGTCTGCCTGCCCAACGATGCAGAGTATTTTTATGCCTGCGTCGCCATATGGAAGCTGGGGGCGATTCCCAACCCACTATCGGTAGGACTCCCTACAGCCGAGTTCGCGGCAATATTGGCCGAGGCCAAACCGAGCTTGATCGTCGGCATGGCCTCCTTGCTTGGCTACAAGACATTGCCGGCCGACTACGAACCGGACGAATCCTTCTCAGACCAACCGCTTCCAGAAAAGATATCGCCCCATGAGCGGGCCATGACCTCCGGCGGGAGTACCGGACGGCCCAAACTCATCATCCCGGCAAACCCCGCGATTTATGACCAACAGAATCCACCGCAATTATTCACACCAGAGAAAACCATTCTGGTACCGGGGCCCCTTTACCATGCGGGGGGATACAGTACTGCGTGGGGCGGCGTATTTTCTGGCGGATGTGCCGTCGTGATGCGTCGCTTCGATCCAGAGCAGTGCCTGCGCCTGATTGAGAAGCATCGTATTGACCGGGTGTTTTTTGTGCCCACGATGCTGAACAGAATCTGGCGCCTGCCCGAGAAGGTACGCCTCAGTTACGATATCTCGTCCCTCAAATTTGTCGGCAGCGGTGGTGCGCCCTGCCCTCAGTGGCTGTTCCGGGCCTGGATCGAATGGCTAGGTCCAGAACGCATGTTCGAAGGATATGGCCCCAGCGAGCGTATCGGCAGAACTTTTATCACCGGTACGGAATGGCTACGGCACCCCGGTTCCGTTGGCAAAGCCATGGACGGCTGCAGTATCCGGATACTCGACGAATACAGGCAGGAGGTTCCTGTCGGGACTGTTGGCGAAATCTACATGATGCCTGCAGCAGGAACAGCGTCCACATTTATCTATCGCGGTGCGGAGCGCCGCATGACGGAGGACGGATGGGAATCCGTCGGTGACATGGGGTATCTGGACTCCGAGGGTTATCTCTATATTGCCGACCGGAGGACCGACATGATTCTATGTGGCGGTCGCAACATCTTTCCTGCCGAGATTGAAGCAGCCCTGAATTCCCATCCATCAGTCAAAGCCAGCGTTGTTGTTGGCCTCCCCGACGATGATATGGGGCAAAAGATTCACGCAATTGTAGAAAACTCAAAACCGGTCACAGAGGAAGCTCTGCGACAACATCTAGAGCATCTGCTGATCCGCTATAAGATTCCCCATAGTTTTGAATTTGTTCAGACGGCCCTCTTCAACGAAGCGGGGAAAGTACGCCGCTCAGAGCTACGTGCGGAAAGGATTTCTCTGATTCAATAATCCGAATCAGAGGTTACTGGTAGCGCAGGGCCTCGATGGGATCGAGGCGAGCAGCCTTCCTGGCCGGATAGAAGCCGAAGAAGATGCCCACAGTGGCGGCGACGCCGAAGGCGATCAGCACCGAGCTGCCGGATATCACGACTGCCGTCTCGGTGACGAAATGCACCAGGACGGCACCGCCCACCCCCAGGGCCAGGCCGATCAGACAGCCCACCACCGAGATGATGACGGCCTCCAGCAGGAACTGGAGCAGGATGTCCCGCTCCCGGGCGCCAATGGCCATGCGGATGCCGATCTCACGGGTACGCTCGGTCACCGAGACCAGCATGATGTTCATGATGCCTATGCCCCCCACCAACAGGGAGACCGAGGCGATGGCCCCCAACAGCAGGGACATGACACGGGTGGTCTCCGCCGCCGAATCCGCCAGAGCGGTCAGGTTGCGCACCGAGAAATCGTTGTCCTGACCCTCGCGGATGCGATGACGCTGACGCAGCAGGGCGGTCATGCTCCGCTGCACCTCATCCATCATTTCGGCCGAGGTGGCCTGGACGTTGATCAGGCGCACGGAGCCCTGGAACTGGGTGCCATAGACCTTGCGCTGCGCCGTGGTAAGGGGGATCAGGATGGTGTCGTCCTGGTCCCGGCCGTCCAGACTCTGGCCCTTGGCGGCCAGTACGCCGACCACCACGAAGGGGCTGTTGCGGATGCGCAGGGACTTGCCCACCGGGTCCTCGTCGCCGAACAGGTTGTGGGCCACGGTCTGACCCAGCAGGGCGACCCGGGTGGCGGAGCGCAGATCCGAATCGGCGAAGGGCATGCCCGCTGCCAGGTTCCAGTTCCGCACATCAAGATAGCCCGGCGTCACGCCATAGACGGCGGTGCTCCAGTTGTTGCTGCCATAGACCACCTGGGCCGTACCCGGATGAATGGGCGCCACGAATTGGATGCCGGGCAGTTCGGCGATGGCCTGGGCATCGGCCACGGTCAGGGTGGGTGCCGCGCCGCCGCCCATGCGCACACCGCCGGAAGTGGTGGAGCCGGAGAGCACGATGAACAGATTGGCCCCCATGGAACTGATGGATTGCGCCACCGCCAGCTGGGCGCCCTGGCCGATGGCCATCATCAGCACCACCGCCGACACCCCGATGACCATGCCCAGCATGGTCAAAAAGGTACGCAGCTTGTTGGCACCCATGGCATGCCAGGCTTGGCCGAGGAGGGTGGTGATCATTTGGAAAATCCTGCCGGGGTATAAATCCAGCGATAAATACGGCCTGGCATGCCATTGGCGCCTGCGGCGCCTTGGCAAATTGATGAGCACCCCCTCCCATCCTCCCCCTCCAGGAGGGGGAGGCGACTAGTCACCCCCTTCCCGGGGAAGGGGGATGGGGGAATTGGGGAAGCGCCGAACAAGTCCCCATGCGTCATTCCGGCGAACACCGGAATCCAGGAAATCAACAAACTGGACACCGGCCTTCGCCGGTGTGACGGACTTAATCGGCGTTCCTTAGTGCTGCGTGCAATCACGAGAGAGCTCCTTCTGCCTCGTGGTCGTGATCGCCGTCGTGCACTATCAGTCCGTCGCGGAACTTCACCAGGCGCTGGGCGTGGCGGGCGATGTCGGCTTCATGGGTGACCAGGACGATGGTGATGCCTTCCCGGTTGAGGGATTCGAACAGGGCCATGATCTCTTCCGAGGTATGGGTGTCCAGGTTGCCGGTGGGCTCGTCGGCCAGGATCAGGCGGGGTCGGTTCACCAGGGCCCGGGCGATGGCCACCCGCTGTTGCTGGCCGCCGGAGATGCGGTTGGGCATGGACTGGGCATATTTTCCCAGACCCACCTTGTCCAGCATCTCCCGGGCCCGGGCGCGGCGGGTCTCCCTATCCACATTGGCATAGACCAGGGGCAGGGCCACGTTGTCCTCCAGGCTGATGCGGGGCAGCAGATTGAAGCCCTGGAAGACGAAACCGATCAGGCCCCCCCGCACCCGGGCCAGCTCGTCCCTGTCCATGGCGGAAACGGAGCGGCCGTCGAGGCGGTATTCCCCGGTGCTGGGCCGGTCCAGGCAACCCAGCAGGTTCATGAAGGTGGACTTGCCGGAACCCGAGGGCCCCATGATGGCGACGAACTCTCCGGCCTCGATGGCCAGGTCCACGCCCTTCAGGGCCGGAAAGGAGCCGGCCGGGGTTTCGTAGGCCTTGGTCAGGCCCCGCACCTCGATGACGGTCGGTGATGCCATCAGAAGGGACGCAGTTGCAGCCCGCCGCCGGACTTGCCCTTGACCTGGCCGTTCTCGGCGATGATGACCTGGTCGCCCGCCTTCAGCTCGCCCGCCAGCATTTCGGTATTGCGGCCGTCGCTGATGCCCAGGGTGAGGGTGACGGGAGTGAGCTTGCCGGCACGCAGCACCCAGACGGTGCCACTGGCGGCATCGCGCTTCTTCTTGCCTTCGCCGGGCTTGGCGGCAGGCGGCGCTTCGGCGGGCTTGAAACGCAGGGCGGCATTGGGCACCAGCAGGGCATCCTCGCGCCGGGCCACGCCGATATTCACATAGGCCGTCATGCCCGGCAGCAGCACCTGGTCCGGGTTGTCCACGGCGATCACCACGTCGTAGGTCACCACGTTCTGCACCGTGGTCGGGTTGAGACGGATCAGCCGCACCACGCCATGGAAGGCCCGGTCAGGAAAGGCGTCCACATTGAAACGCACTTTCTGCCCCTGGCGGATCAGGCCGATGTCGGCCTCGGCGAAGGCCGAGTCGATCTGCATCTTCGACAGGTCCTGGGCGATCTTGAACAGGGTGGGGGTCTGGAAGCTGGCCGCCACGGTCTGACCCACGTCCACGCTGCGATCCACCACCACCCCGGAGACCGGGGAACGGATCACCGAATAACCCAGGTTGGCCCGGCTGCGCCGCAGGGCCGCACCCACCTGCTCCACCTGAGCGACGGCGGCCTTCCGGGCCTGGACGGCCTGGTCCAGTTCCTGGCGGGAAATGTATTCCTGGGCGAACAGGGACTGGGCCCGTTTTTCGTTGGCGCTGGTCAACTCCAGATTGGCCTGGGCCGATTTCAGGCTGGCCTGGTCCTGACCCACCTGGGCAGCGAAGAGCACGTCGTCCAGTTCCGCCAGTACCTGGTTTTTATCCACCCGGGCGTTGTAATCCACATGGAGTTTTTTCACCGTGCCCGACACCTGGGTGCCGACGCTGACCAGGGTGACCGGATTGAGGGTGCCGTTGGCGGAGACGCTCTGGGTCAGGTTGCCCCGCTCCAGGGCCTGCTGCTGGTAGCGCTGTTCCTTGCCACCCTTGCCGAGGGGGCCGAAGGCGAAATAGAGCCCGGCGGCAAGAACCACGACAAGGGCGACGGCCGGCCAGCGCCAGGCGGATTTGAATTTCATGGCGTGCTGCCTTCCTGCAAGTTTTGGATCAGCCCCAGGTCCAGGGCACCCATGGACTGGGCCAGGGCGGCCCGGGACACATTCCAGTCAAAGAGGGACTGTACCCGCTGCTGCCGGGCCGAGGCCAGGGCGCTCTGGGCATTGAGCAAGTCCAGCAGGCTGCCCACACCAGCCTGGTAGCGGCCCCGGGCCACCTTGTCCGCCTGCTCGGCACTGGCCAGCAGATCGGCGCTGCTGCGGGTGGTCTGGGTGGCGGTGACCAAAGCCTGATAGGCATTCCAGACATCCTGGGCCACCTGGAGGTTCAGCCGTTCCTGGGCCGCCATCCGGGACTCGGCCTGGGCCTCGGCGGCCCGCACTTTGTAGGTGGTGGCAAAGCCGGCGAAGAGGGGCACGTTCAGGGTCAGGCCCACCGTGCCGCCGCGAGTGTCTCCCAGCCCGGCGTTATGGGTGTCGCTGGCCGTGAGTCCCAGACTCAGGCTGGGCAAATGGGCGGCCCGCGCCCCGTCGATGCCGGCCCGGGCCGCCTGGGTCTGGGCGGCGGCGGCCATCAGGTCGGGACGGCGGCGGCGGGCTTCCGCCACCAGGGCATCCAGATCCTGTTCGAAGTTCGCCGGCAGCGCTCCCTGGGCCAGGCCCGCCAGCAGCAGGGGGCGCTGGGCATCCCGGCCCATCAGGGTGTTCAGGGCTCCCTGGGCGGTCTTCAGTCTTCCTTCGACAGCAATCCGGTTGAGCTGGGCCTGGGACCAGGCGGTCCTGGCCTGGAGCTGATCGGCGGGAGCCGCGCTGCCGACCTTGTAGCGGGCCTCGGCGGCGCGGAAGCTGGTTTCCGCCGCCCGCTCCGAGGCCAGGGCCGCCTCCCGGGAGGCTCCCAGGGCCTGGGTCTGATAGTAGGCCTGGAGGGTCGCCAGCAGCAGGGACTGCACCGTGGCGTCCTGGGTGGCGTTGGCGGCAGCGAGCAATTGGCGGGCGCTTTCCAGGCCGGCAGCCCGGCCACCGAAATCGAGGATCAGCCAGGACAGACTGGCGGCAATGCTGCGCTGGTCCCGGGTGGTATCCCCGGTCCGGACCCTGGCCGTGGCGGCCGTCGCGTTCAGGCTGGGCAGGTAGGCCGCCCGGGCCACACCCACCTGGGCCGCCTGCACCCGGGCATTGGCCCAGGCTTCACGGCTCTGGGGATTGGCACAGAGGGCGCCGTCGATGGCGTCGGCCAGGGTCAGTTCCCGACCGGGGTCCAGCGCCTGGCAGGGGGAGGGCGGGGAGGCGGTCAAGCTGCCGACGGCCAAGGGATCCCAACCCTCTTCCGCTCCTGCGGAAAGCGCCAGGCCGATGAGCAGGCACGTCGATAGGGTTCGTGAAAGCATGGGCACAAGTTTACCTCTGCCAACCGGCCCTATCGGTCCGGAATGTGGACAGGGATTGTTACGCTGGGTAATTGTCCTCATTCCACTGGCAAGTCTGGGGCGTAAAATCGGCTGGCCCGGTTCCGCCTCCCCAAACCCCTCCACTGCCGCCCCATGAAGAAAGCCCCCTTCCTGATTGCTATTGTCCTCCTGGCCGTCGGCGCCTATTGGTTCACCCGGCAGCCCTCATCGGCGCAAAGTCCGACGCCCCAGGCAGTGCCGGTAGTCACGGTGGTGGCAAGCTCGAATGAGCTGCCCGTGGTGCTGGACCTGACAGGACGTACCGAGGCCGAGGAAACCGTGACCCTGCGCGCCCGGGTGGAAGGACAGGTGTTGGCGGTGCCCTTCACCGAGGGCCAACATGTGAAAAAGGGCGAGGCCCTGATCCACCTGGACCCCGCCGACTACGCCGCACGCCTGCGGCAGGTGGAGGCCCTGGCCCAGAAGGCCCGGCTGGATGCAAGGCGCTACGAGGAGCTGAAGGACAAGGGCTTTGTCTCCGCAGAAAAATTGGCTGACGTCCGGGCCAGCGCCGAGGCCCAGGCCGCCGCAGCGGAACTGGCACGGCTGCAACTGAGCTACACCACGATAAGAGCACCTTTCGACGGCATCATCGGTGCCCGCCTGGTGTTTCCCGGGACGGCGGTAAAGGCCAACGACACGGCCCTGGCCGTGGTCAATCGGGTACGTCCCCTGAAGGTGAGCTTTACCGTGGCGGAGAAACATCTGCCGGCCCTGCAGACCGCCCTGAGCAAGGGCAGCCTGACGGCCACGATCACCGCCCCAGGTGGCGCAGCCTGGGAAGGCCCGGTGCGCTTTCTCGACAATGGCGTGGATCGTGCCACCGGCACCATCCAGCTCAAGGCCACCCTGTCCAACACCCAGGAGACCCTGCTGCCGGGCCAGTTTGTCCAGGTGCGTCTGGTGCTCGACATACTGCGCGGCGCAGTGACCTTGCCCGCCCAGGCCATCCAGCAGGGACCGGAAGGCAGCTATGTCTATGTGGTCAAGGCCGATCAGCATGTGGAGTTGCGCCCGGTGGAAGTAGCGGCCCAGTACCAGGGACAGGTCGCTATCGCCAAAGGGATCACCGCCGGCGATACCGTGGTGAGCGAAGGCCAGTTGCGCCTGACCCCGGGCGCCCTGGCCCAGGTCAAGAAACCTGCGCCTGCTGCCGGTCAGTAGGGAAGCGCGATGCAACTGCCTGAGCTTTCCATCCGCCGGCCGGTAATGACCACGCTGCTGATGGCGGCCATCCTCATCTTCGGCCTGTTCGCCTACCGGGCCCTGCCTGTGTCGGAACTACCCAGCGTGGATTTCCCCACCATCGCGGTATCGGCCAGCCTGCCCGGTGCCCCCCCGGAAACCATGGCCTCGGCCGTGGCCACGCCCCTGGAGGCCCAGTTCTCCACCATCGCCGGCCTCGCTTCGATGAACTCCGTCAGCGCCCAAGGACTGACCTCCATCACCCTCCAGTTCGATCTGGACCGGGATATCGATGCCGCCGCCCAGGACGTGCAGTCAGCCATCGCCTCGGCCGCCCGCAAGCTGCCGACGGACATGCCGACGCCGCCATCCTTCCGCAAGGTCAACCCGGCGGATTCGCCGATCTTTTTCATCGCCATGTCCTCGTCCACCCTACCCATGTCGGCGGTGGACGACTATGCCCAAACCCAGCTGGCCCAACGCCTGTCCACTATTTCCGGCGTCGCCCAGGTGATGGTGTTCGGCGGCCGCAAGTTCGCCGTGCGGGTCCAGGCCGACCCGGCGCAACTGGCCTCCCGGGGCATCGGCATCGACGAACTGGCTCAGGCGGTAAGAAGCGCCAATGTGAACCAGCCCATGGGCACCCTGGATGGCGCCTACCAGCGTCTGGCCATCAAGGCCAACGGCCAGCTGGAAACCGCAGCGGCCTATCGCCCTCTGGTGGTGGCCTGGCGCAACGGCGCCCCGGTACGGCTGGAGGAAGTGGCGACGGTGCTGGACAGCATCGAGAACACCAAGTCCAGTGCCTGGTTCAATGGCAAGGAGGCGATAGTCCTGGCGGTGCAGCGTCAGCCTGGGGCCAACACCGTGGAGACGGTGGATGCCATCAAGCGCATGCTGCCCGTATTCAAGGAAAAGTTGCCCGCGTCAGTGGAACTGAACATCCACTACGATCGCAGCGTTACCATCCGGGATGCCATCGCCGATGTCCAGTTCACCCTGCTGCTCTCGGGCTGCCTGGTGATCCTGGTGATCCTGCTGTTCCTGCGCAATATTTCGGCGACCCTGATCCCCGGCATCGCCCTGCCCATTTCCGTGGTGGGCACCTTCGCCGTCATGCATCTGATGGACTACAGCCTGGACAATCTCTCCTTGCTGGCCCTGACCCTTTCGGTGGGCTTTGTCGTGGACGATGCCATCGTGATGCTGGAAAACATCGTGCGCCACATGGAAGCTGGGGAATCCCCCTTCCAGGCCGCCCTGCGGGGGTCGAAGGAAATCGGCTTCACCATCCTGTCGATGACGATCTCCCTGGTGGCGGTATTCATCCCGGTGCTATTCATGGGGGGCATCGTCGGCCGCCTGCTGCACGAATTCGCCGTCACCATCTGCGCCGCGATCCTGGTCTCCGGCCTGGTCTCCCTGACCCTGACACCCATGCTGTGCAGCCGCTACCTGAAACACGATGCTGGCCATGGCCAGCATCACGGAAGGATCTATCAGGCCTTCGAGCACTTCTTCGACGCCCTGCTGGGGGCCTACCGCAGCAGCCTGGCCTGGGTCATGGCGCGGCCCCGCCTGGTGCTGATCAGCTTCCTCACCACCTTGGTGGCCACAGCGGGCCTGTTCGTTCTGGTATCCAAGGATTTCCTGCCCGGCGGCGATGCGGGTTACATCATCGCCTTCACCGAAGGCCCCCAGGAAGTCTCCTTCCCCGCCATGGTGGAGCGGCAGCAGGTGGTGGCCGACGTGGTGCGCGCCCATTCGGGCGTGGCGCGGGTGATGTCCGTCGTCGGCACCAGTGGCTCGCGCCCCACCCTCAGCACCGGCAGTATGTACATCGCCCTCAAGTCCCAGGAGGAGCGTTCCGTCAGCCCCGACCAGATCATCCAGCAGCTGCGTCCCCGGCTGGCGGAAATCCACGGCATCAAGGTCTTCCTGCAGAATCCTCCGCCCATCAACATCGGCGGCCAGCTCACCTCGGCCCAGTACCAATACACTCTTCAGGACACCGACCTGGACGAGCTGTACCAGTGGAACGACACCCTGCTGGCGAAGATCCGCCAGCTGCCGGGCTTGGTGGACGTCAATAGCAACCTCAAGAACCAGAGCCCGGTGCTGGCCCTGGACGTGGATAGGGACAAGATCGCCGCCCTGGGCCTGTCCTTCGGCCAGGTGGAGGATGCCCTGCAGAGCGCCTTCAGCGCCCGCCAGGTATCCACCATCTACGGCGCCACCAACCAGTACCAGGTGATCCTGGAAGTGGCCCCCGCCTTCCAGGCCGACCCGACCGCCCTGGGCAAGCTTCACGTGCGCGCCGCCAACGGCCAGCTGGTGCCCCTGGACACCGTGGCCCGGATCAGCCGCAAGACCCAGGCCCTGATGGTGAACCACCAGGGCCAACTGCCTTCGGTGACCATTTCCTTCAACCTGCTGCCCGGAGTCTCCCTGGGCGAGGCGGTGAACCGCATCCGTGCCCTGGAAAAGGAATTGCGCCTGCCGGTATCCCTGACCACCAGCCTCCAGGGCACCGCCCAGGCCTTCGCTTCCTCGATGCAGGGCCTGGGCGTGTTGTTGCTGCTCGCCGTGCTGGTGGTTTATCTGGTGCTGGGCATTCTCTACGAGAGCTTCATCCATCCCCTGACCATTCTCTCGGGCCTGCCGGCGGCGGCCCTGGGCGCCCTGCTGACCTTGGTGCTGTTCCGCACCGACCTGTCCCTCTACGCCTTCGTCGGGGTGATCATGCTGGTGGGCATCGTCAAGAAGAACGCCATCATGATGATCGACTTCGCCCTGGAGAAACAGCGCAGCAGCGACCTGCCCGCCCGGGAGGCCATCTTCCAGGCCTGCCTGGTCCGTTTCCGGCCCATCATGATGACCACCATGGCCGCCCTGGCCGGCACCCTGCCCATCGCCATCGGTCTCGGCGCCGGCGCCGAGGTGCGGCGGCCCCTGGGCCTGGCGGTGGTAGGCGGTTTGGTGGTATCCCAGTTTCTTACCCTCTACCTGACCCCGGTGATCTATGTTTACCTGGATCGGCTGGCCCGGCGGGCCACCTTTAAACCGGCAACGGACAGCCCTCCACTGGCGTGAAAGACCTGGCCATGAACAAAGCTGATTGCGATCTGTGTACCCATCCCGGAGGAGAACTGCTCTGGGAGGATGCCCTGTGCCGGGTGATCCGTGTCGAGGGCCCGGAAGGCAGTGCTTTCCCCGGCTTCTGTCGGGTCGTCTGGCATGGCCATGCGAGCGAGATGAGCGATCTGGCACCCACCGAACAACGTCACCTGTTCAACGTGGTGCTGGCGACGGAAATTGCCCTGCGCAGTCTCCTGGCCCCCGACAAGATCAATCTGGCCAGCCTGGGCAATGTGGTGCCCCACCTGCACTGGCACGTGATTCCCCGCTGGCGCGACGACAGTCATTTCCCCGCGCCCATCTGGGCACCGGCCAGCCGCCCGCCCCCTGACCGGCCGGCCCCCACCAGCGCCGCCCTGCGTCAAGCACTGATGCAGGCCCTGGCGGAAGTCTGCAACAATTGAGCACCCCCAGACCGCCTTGCGGCCGCCCCCGGGGGGCAAGAAAACTCGGGGCGGCCCTTCGTTTTCTTGAGAGGAGCATCCCATGGCCTTCGATCTCCCACTTCTCGACGGCCGCCAGACACCGGCCTTCATCGACCCAGCCGGCGGCCTGGCGTGGCTCGCGGACCTCCCCCTGGCCAACCCGACCGAGGCGGCGGCGCGACTGACGGAGCAGATTGGGATACTGAACCGCCATCCCCTGGAGCCCGGTGCCCGCAGGGCACTGCTCGATGCCCTGGCGCCGGCGATTGGAGAATTGCAGCAGAGCCTCGGCCAGCGCTTCATCGGCAAGCCCCTGCCCTTGGCAGTGGCCGAACAGATGGCCCTGGAAGCGGCCCTGGCCCTGGGCCGGGCACGGGTGGATGGCTATCTGCGTTGCGTCGAGACCGTGGAGCCCGGCCCAAACTCGGCCCTGGCCCTGCAACGGGCACTGGCGGCCCAGGTGGACGTGCAGCAGATCCTGATTCTGGCCCGGCGTCAGCCTGGTGCCAGCCATTGGCGGACCCTCCATGGGTTGATTGCCCTGGCGGAACAGCAGGGGGTGGTGGAGCAGGAGGTGGATGTGCCGGGCCATAGCCATTTGATCACGCCCCTGGCGGCTTACGGCGCTGCCCTGCTGATTCAGGCCGCTGGCCCCCATGAGATTTCCCAGCGGCAGTTGCCCTGGATGCTGCGCTGGGCCAGACGCTGGGGGGGCAAACTGCGCCTGCTCTCCTCGCCGCCGACCCTGATGGATGCCTTGCCCCTGTGCGTAGCCCTGGGAGGGGACCGGCCGCCCGTAGTCATGCCCGGCAAGGACGCGGACAGTCGCTATCTGGATACGATGGCTCTGCGCAAGAGCATCAAACAGCGTATGGCCCAACTGGAGCAGGGGGTGGCTCCGGGTGAATTGCAACTGGGGGATGACTGCCCCCAGCCCGCTTGCGGCCAGCTCCTGGCCCAGCTCTACCAACGCTGGTGCAAAGGGGCCATGCCGCGCCAGCAGGAACGCAACGCCGGCAGCGGCCCCTGCCCCCTGGTGCCCGGCCTGGCGGCGGCCCACTATCAGCTCTACGGACGCAAGATCCTAAAACAGCCCGTGGTCAAGAGCGTCGAGCAACTGCGCCAGGAACGGGAGCGCATGGCCACCTTCGGCACCAGCCAGTTCATTCAGAAGGACCTTGTCGCGGAAGCCCATCCCGAATTCGAGCCGGAAGACGCCTGGGAACTGATCAACGCCAGCGCCACCGGCCTGCGCCTGGTGCGGCCGGCCGCGACGACAGGAGCCCGCATCGGCCCTGGCCGCTTGTTTGCGGTGGTGCCCCCCGGCGCCAAAACCTATACCCTGGCCATGGCTCGCTGGCTGTTGACAGAAACCGATGGCAGCCTTCATGTGGGCCTGCTGTTGCTGCCCGGACCGGCGATTCCGGTGGGGGTGCGCACCGAGGCCAAGGAAGCGCTGCGGCCAGGCTTTCGTCTGCCCCCGGCGGCGGCAGGGGAGGCCTCCAGCCTGATCCTGCCCCCCGGCAGCTTCCGCCTGGGGCGGGTAGTGGAGGTACAGGAAGGCGGCAAGACCAGCCAGTGCCGGCTCACCGCCCTGTTGAGCCGGGGCGACGACCACGAACGGGCCGGCTACGCATAGCTCCGCCGGGCCGGGCGCGCTATGATAGGCCCCCTCCCCAATCGTGCCCTATCACCATGGCAGGCATAGATAAAAACACCCCCATCCCCACCGAAATCAAGCTGCACCAGAAGTCCCGCCTGCTGGAAGTCAGCTTCAGCGATGGCGCCAGCTTCCGCATTCCCTACGAGTTGCTGCGGGTCTGTTCGCCCTCGGCCGCCGTGCGGGGCCATAGCCCCGACCAGGCGGTGTTGCAGACCGGCAAGCGCAATGTGGACATCCAGAGCGTGGAGCCCGTGGGCAATTACGCCATCAAGCCGGTGTTCTCCGACGGCCACGACACCGGCCTCTACTCCTGGGACATCCTCTACGACCTGGGGGCGCGCCAGGAGTGGCACTGGCAGGACTACCTGGCCCGACTGGAGGCCGCCGGCGCCAGCCGCGACATCGACACCACCACTCAGGCAGCCCCCAAGAGCGGCGGCTGCGGAAAGCACTAGATCATGAGCAAGGAAACCCACTTCGGCTTCGAGACCGTGGCCGAGGAAGAAAAAGCCCAGCGCGTCGCCGGCGTCTTCTCCTCCGTTGCCAGCAAGTACGACATCATGAACGACCTGATGTCCGCCGGCCTGCACCGGATATGGAAGCGCTTCACCATCGAGGTGGCGGCCCTGCGTCATGGCGACCGGGTGTTGGACGTGGCCGGCGGCACCGCCGACCTTTCCTCCGCCTTTGCGCGCCGGGTCGGCATGGGCCTGCCTGGCGGCGGCCAGGTCTGGCTCACCGACATCAACAACGCCATGCTCACCGTGGGCCGCGACCGCCTGCTGGACGAGGGCGTGGTGGCTCCCACAGCCCAGTGCGACGCCGAGAAGCTGCCCTTCCCGGACAACCACTTCGACTGCGTCAGCGTGGCTTTCGGTCTGCGCAACATGACCCACAAGGACCAGGCCCTGGCCGAGATGCGGCGCGTGCTCAAACCCGGCGGGCGGCTGCTGGTGCTGGAATTCTCCAAGGTCTGGAAGCCCCTGGAGACCGCCTACGATTTCTATTCCTTCAAGGTGCTGCCCTGGCTGGGGCAGAAGGTGGCGGGGGACGCCGAGAGCTACCGCTACCTGGCCGAATCCATCCGCATGCATCCGGACCAGGAAACTTTGAAGGGCATGATGGAACAAGCGGGCCTGTCCCGGGTCGACTACTTCAACCTGACGGGGGGCGTCGTTGCCCTGCACCGGGGTTACAAGCTTTAAGGAAATGCTGATTAAGTCCGTCACACCGGCGTTCGCCGGAATGACGCATTGGGACTTGTTCAGCGTTTTCACTAACTCGCTACGCTCGACGGTCACACTCGGCTCCGTTGATATTTTTTTCGTTAAAGGAAAAACATGAAACGTCTTTTCATCGCACTGTTCGCCACCGTGGTCGGCCTGGGTCTGCTGGTCCAGGACGCCGAAGCCCGGCGCCTGGGGGGCAGTCGCTCCTTCGGCATGAGCCGGGATTCTTCCGTGATGAAGCGGGACGCCATCCCGGCCAAGCCGGCGGCACCCACCCAGAGCGCGGCCCCGGCCGCCGGCGCGAAGCCGACCGCACCCCAGCCCTCGGGCATGAGCCGCTGGATGGGCCCCCTGGCCGGTCTGGCGGCAGGCATCGGCCTGGCGGCCCTGTTCTCCCACTTCGGTATGGGCGAGGGCATGGCCAACTTCGCCATGATGGCGCTTCTGGCCATGGTGGCCTTCTTCGTCATCCGCCTGCTGTTCCGTCGCAGTCAGCCCCAGGCCGTGCCCCAGTACGCCGGGGCCGGCGCTGCACCGGAACCTGTTCGTTTCGAGCCGCTGGCAGTGGCGGGTGGTGCGGCTCCCGCAGCCGAAATCACCGGCATCCCCGCCGACTTCGACGTGGAGGGCTTCCTGCGTCAGGCCAAACTGAATTTCATCCGACTCCAGGCCGCCAATGACACCGGCAATATGGAGGACATCAAGGCCTTCACCCAGCCCGAGGTCTATGCGGAAATCGAAATGCAGTACCGGGAGCGGAGCGCGGCCCCCCAGCAGACCGACGTGGTGCAACTGGAAGCGGGCCTGCTGGATGTCGCCAGCGAGGAAAAGCGCCACATCGCCAGCGTGCGCTTCCACGGCCTGATCCGGGAAACCGCCAACGCCGCGCCGGAAGCCTTCGAGGAAGTCTGGCATCTGGTCAAGCCCGCCGACGGCAGCGGCGGCTGGCGCGTGGCCGGCATCCAGCAACTGGCTTAAGAAAGCGCTGATTAAGCCACTCCCGTTCGGAGTTTCCTTAATGCTGCAAAGCCCCGTCCTGACCGCCCTCAACCACCTCCTGGCCCAGGCGGACTGGGCGCGGGGGCGGCTGCGGCCCTTTGCAGGGCGCCAGGCCCGGATCGAGCTGCCGCCCCTGCCCACCCTGTCCTTCGCGGTGGATGAGGAAGGCTATCTGCGGAGCACGGAGGAGGGTGGCGCCGATGTCTCCATCATCCTGTCCGCCTTGCCCCTGCTGGCCCTGGGGAACCCGGAACAGGCGTTCAAGCAGGCCCACATCAGCGGCAACGCCGATTTTGCCGACAGCCTGGGCTTCGTGCTGCGCAACCTGCGCTGGGATTTCGAGGAAGACCTTTCCCGCCTGGTGGGGGATATCGCCGCCCACCGCATCGCCGGCCTGCTGACCGGCCTGTTTGCCTGGCAGCGGGAAACTGCGGCGCGGCTGGGGGAAAACCTCAGCGAATATCTGGCCGAGGAACAGGGCGTACTGCTGCGTCCATCGGAGATATCGGCCTTCACCGACGACCTGAACCAGCTCCGAGCCGATTTGGCCCGACTGGAACAGCGGATAGGCAGACTGTCCCGCTGAGGCGGCCTGCATCTTTTCTGCTCCTGTGTCATCTGTGTGCGTGAAATATCAACCCAATGTACCCAACTAAAAAACTATCGCCATGACAAGCACTTTGCTTTCTCCAGTACTGCTCGGCTCTGTCGAACTGAAAAATCGCATCGTCATGGCACCCATGACTCGTGCGCGCACACCATCGACCGTTCCCAATCCTTTGAACGTTACCTATTACGGTCAGCGTGCCAGTGCCGGCCTCATCATCACCGAGGCCACTCAGGTCTCGGTGCAGGGTACTGGCTCCTGGGCGACACCGGGCATCTACACACCGGAGCAGATTGCCGGCTGGAGACTCGTCACTGACGCGGTTCATGAAGCTGGCGGCAAGATTTTCTGCCAGATATGGCATTCGGGGCGAGTCTCCCACCCGTTCTTCCAGAAAAACGGTGAATTGCCTGTGTCTTCATCGGCGGTCAGGGGCGACGTCAAGACTTTTATCGACACCGGCTTTGTTCCAACCCCCGAGCCTCGCGCCCTGAAGCTGGAGGAAATTCCGGGTGTTGTCGAGCAGTTCAGACAAGGGGCACTCAATGCCATTGCCGCAGGCTTTGATGGCGTGGAAATTCACGGCGCCAATGGCTATCTGATTGATCAGTTCCTCCGCGATGGCGTCAATCAGCGAAATGACCGATACGGTGGCCCGATAGAAAATCGCTGCCGCTTCCTGCTGGAGGTTACCGATGCGGTGTGCGGTGCCATTGGTTCGGCCCGCACTGCGCTACGCATCTCCCCTTTTTCCGTTAACTGGGACTGCCACGACAGCAATCTCAAGGCGCTCTTCACGCACGCCGCCGCCGAATTGAACCAGCGGGATCTGGCGTTTCTGGAAGTGGTGGAGAACATCAATGAATCGGCGGGCATCAGCACCGGAGGCGCCACCAGCGAGTTCAGTATTGACGACATTCTCGCCGTGTACGGAGGCCGGCTGGTAATCAACGGGGGGTACAACGCCGAGAGTTCCGAGAAAGCGCTGCTCCAGTCCAAAGCCCAGGCGGTGTCCTTTGGTCGACCCTATATCGCCAATCCGGATCTGGTCGAGAGGTTTGCCCTGGGCGCTCCTCTGAGTCCGATGGCAGATCCGACAGGCGCCTATGGCGGCAGGGAGGGAGGTTATGTCGATTATCCCCGGTATCAAGCCTGATCAAGAACCCAAGCCCTCAGCCGGGGCCGCGGGTCCCGGCCTGGGGTGGAGAATCCTGGCCCGCCTGCCAAACTGGTGAAAATATAGACACCGCCCCAGCCTGCGCCATGCAGCCAACCATCCGCATCACCACCTACAACATCCACAAGGGCTTCTCCCAGTTCAATCGCCGCATGGTGGTCCATGAGTTGCGGGATCGACTGCGGGCACTGGATTCGGACATCGTCTTCCTGCAGGAGGTGCAGGGCCTGCACCTGGGCCACGCGGAGCATCACGCGACCTGGCCGAAGCAACCCCAGCACGAGTTCCTGGCCGATGAGGTGTGGCACAGCACCGCCTACGGCCGCAACATGATCTACGACCACGGCCACCACGGCAACGCCATCCTCTCCCGCTTTCCCATCGCCCACAGCCACAATCAGGATGTGACCCGCCTGCGCTTCGAACGCCGGGGCCTGCTCCACGCGACCATCCAGGTGCCGGGCTGGCCCCGGCCCCTGCACTGCGTCTGCGTCCATCTGTCCCTGTTCGGCCGCTCCCGCCGCCACCAGATGGCGGCCCTGGCCGAGCGCCTGGAGCGGATCATCCCCGCCGAGGCGCCCCTGATCATTGCCGGTGACTTCAACGATTGGCGCAATCGGGCCCACGACCACCTGGCCGAGCGCCTGGGACTGGCCGAGGTATTCGGCGGAGAGGCGGGAGGCAGGCCGGCCCGCAGCTATCCAGCCACCCTGCCCCTGTTGCGGCTGGACCGCATCTACGTGCGCGGATTCGGGGTCGAGGCGACCGAAGTGCATCACGGCGCCCCCTGGTCGCGGATTTCCGATCATGCCGCCCTGACGGCGCTGCTGACGCCGGACGATCCGGCATGACCGCGTTCATCGAGGGCAACCGGGTACGGCTGCTGGAGAACGGCAGCGAGTATTTTCCCACGCTGATCGAGGCCATCGACGCCGCCCGGCGGGAGATTCACCTGGAGACCTACATCTTCGCCGACGATGCGGCCGGTCGGCGGGTGGCGGCAGCCCTGGGCCGCGCGGCGACGCGGGGCGTGGCGGTGCGGGTGCTGGTGGATGGCTTCGGCGCCCGGGATTTTCCCGATGGCCTGGGCCGGGAGCTGAATCAGGCCGGTGTCGAGGTGCTGGTCTATCGCCCCGAGGTGGCGCGGCTAAGGCTGCGGCGCCACCGGCTGCGACGACTGCACCGCAAGCTGGTGGTGGTGGATGGCGCCATCGCCTTCATCGGCGGCATCAACATAATCGACGACCTGGACACGCCGGGCCAGGTGCCGCCCCGTCACGACTATGCCGTCTCCGTGGAAGGTCCTCTGGTGGCCGAAATCCATCAGGCGGTCCATCACCTCTGGCGCCTGGTGGCCACCGCGGCCCTGCGCTGGCATGTGCCCAAGACACCCGCTCCGAAAATCGAATCCCTGCCCCAGGGGGAGACTCGGGCTGCCTTCCTGATCCGGGACAATCTGCGCCATCGGCGCGACATCGAGGAGGCCTATCTGGAAGCGATCAACGGCGCTCGGGAGGATATCCTGATCGCCAGCGCCTATTTCCTCCCCGGTCGGCGCTTCCGACTGGCCCTGGCTGCCGCCGCCCATCGCGGGGTGCGGGTGACCCTGCTGTTGCAGGGGCGGGTGGAATATCTGCTGCTCCATTACGCCACCCAGTCCCTCTATGGCCGGCTGCTGGGGGCGGGCATCCGCATCGTCGAATACCACCGCAGCTTTCTCCATGCCAAGGTGGCCGTGATCGACGGCCAGTGGGCCACGGTAGGCTCCTCCAACATCGATCCCTTCAGCTTGCTGCTGGCCCGGGAGGCCAACGTGGTGGTGTGGGACAAGGGTTTCGCCGCCGCCCTCGCGGCCAGCCTGGCGCGGGCCATGGCCCTGGGCGCCCACGTCGTGGCGGTGGATGCCCCCCGACAGCGGCCCTGGTGGCAGCGGCTGCTGAGCCAGGGCGCCTACATCCTGGTGCGAGCGGCGGTGGGCCTGAGCCGCTACGGCGTCGGCAGCGAATACCGGGAATGATCCGTCATCTGGTGATGCGTTGGCGATGACTTACGGGTGGCGGCACCCGACCCAAAGCTGTCCTTCTGACTTCAGATAAACAGACCTTCAAAATCTGAAACGAGGGATCCTCGTTGGAGGTTTTCTCGATGATGGGTTATCTGCCATTGGATTGTGATTCATCACTTTTTTGCATGCGGTTGCGCTTCCTAACTGGCTTATCGTCAAGTATGCGATGCATGTAGTGGTCAATAATCATCGGCAGCTCCCTAAACATCATGTGAGCTTCTTTGTTCGACAACCCGAGTTCATCGAGGAACGGACCGTGCATAGTCACCTCGCAAGCGTTTCGAAACATGTGTAGCGCGTCGTGTGCAGCCTCGGAACCTTCGGCCTTCGCAACTCGGTATGCTTCCATGCCAATTTCGTAGAGCCACGGAAAATCATCGCGAAGAAAGCCGGCAATTAAGAGAATTCCGACAGGATCGTCGGAGCGACGAGCGATCATGTGGGACATTTCGTCAATCATCATTGGATGAAAGCGGCGCGGGCGGCGAGAGCGGAAACGATCCGGGCCATCTACCATTCTCTGCTCTAGACGGATGGGCAACTCTCGAACGAGCAATTTCATTTCTTCCAAAACCTTGGCGACAGCGCCCTCTTCGATGGACTCTTTCTTCTCGGGTTCTTTTGTTGTTCCTAGGCTCTTCAGGATTTCGGCAGCGGTCGTCTTGAATATTTGAACCTGTGCCTTCACTACGTCTGTATCGGGTTCCAATCCCGGAACACGACGACACAGTTGCAGTGTTAGCTTAGAAAGAAGGTCTTCGCTATCGTCACTGTTTTGAAATTGATAGAAAGGCCCGGTACTGACGCGACTTAACGGCACTCCGAGTGCTAGACCATGCACAGGAGTATCAAGCTTTCCCTTTGCCACCCCGGCCTCGTACAGTATCCATGGACGCTCCAAGCTACGCTCAGTAAGCAGACACACAACGTCTGACGCAGAGTGCAGCTTTGTCATCAGAGCCTTGTACCATTCATCACCGAATTCGATTCCTTCTGCGCCCTTTTTGTCGGAAGATCGGAATGATTTGAGCATTCCCGCGCTAACGCTCTTGAGTAACTTACTAAACGCTTCGGCTAAGTCGCCGTCCCTCGTGTCGTGGCTGATGAATATCAACGGGGTAGCCGAACCCTTCGGTTTGTCAATTGCATCTGTGCTATCGGTCATGTTTTGTATCTCCCTTGCGATAAGTATGGCGAGGTGCTGAAGGTGGCTAGCAGTTATTCAGGCACAGAAACATCTGGGTTATCGCTAATGATAAAGACATGAAGAAAATATCCTTGCCGCATTGAATGACATGGAGATTAACCTGGCCCGGCTTCCATATCAATCGCCGATCATACGAACGGAACGAGTGTCCGTTTTTGGCCGAACCGAGAGAGTCAGCGCCATACTCGCACAGCATTACGAACTTCCACTCGCCATCCCTCGCTCCACCTGGATCGCCGAATCCGGCGCCGGCAGGCTGCGCTGGCGGGGTACCCGGGTCAGGTCCCAGTGGGCCAGGGCCCATTGCCAGACTTCCCGCAGATCGGCCCTCGCCAGTTCCGTCGGGGGCTTTTGACCGAGGAAATTCAGGGCCGCCACCAGGGCGGGGACTGGCTGCGTCGGGTCCACCGGCGCGGCCTGGGTCTGCTTGGAGAGTTTCTCGCCGAGTTCATTCACCGCCACCGGCAGGTGGGCATAGGCCGGCGTGGGATAGCCCAGCAGGTGCTGGAGATGGATCTGGCGCGGGGTCGAGTCCAGCAGGTCGGCGCCCCGCAGCACATGGGTGATGCCCTGCTCGGCGTCATCCACCACCACGGCCAGCTGGTAGGCGAAGAGGCCGTCGGCCCGCAGCAGCACGAAGTCCCCCGCCTCCCGGGCCAGGTTCTGGTGCTGAGGCCCCTGGATGGCGTCCAGGAAATCCACCTCGACCTCGGGCACCGCCAGGCGCCAGGCCCGGGCCTTCCGGCCCGGCGGCAGGCCGTTGCGGCAAGTGCCCGGATAAAGGTGGGCGCCATCGGGGGCCAGGGCCGAGTCGGCCAGCTCGCGCCGGGTGCAGGCGCAGGGAAACACCCGGCCGCCGGCTTTCAGGCGCTCCAGGACGGCCCGGTAGGCCTCATGACGGGCAGTCTGATAGATCACCTCCCCATCCCAGGCAAAACCGAAGGCTTCCAGGGTGGACAGGATCTGTCGGTCGGCGCCGGGGCGGCAGCGGGGCAGGTCCACGTCTTCCATGCGCACCCGCCACAGTCCGCCCCGGGCGCGGGCCTCCAGACAACTGCCAAGCGCCGCCGCCAGGGAACCGAAGTGCAGGGGGCCGGTGGGGCTGGGGGCGAAACGGCCGCAATAAGACGGGATTTGCGGGAAGGAAAGCAGCATCGGGGCGCTCAGGAACGGCCCGACACCAGGGCCGAAAGCAGCCAGGAGATCAAGCTGTAGAGGATCGCGCCGATCACGCCGGACCAGAAACCCTCCACCACGAAGCCCCGGATGAAGGAGCCGACGAACCAGAACAGGAGGCCGTTGATCACGAAGATGAACAGCCCCAGGGTGAGAACGGTCACCGGCAGGGTCAGCAGCACCAGCAGGGGACGGATGAAGGCATTCACCAGTCCCAGCACCAGGGCGGCGACCAGGGCCGTGGTGAAGTCCGCAATCCGGATAGAGGGCAACAGCCAGGCCACCGCCATCAGCGCGACGGAATTGATGAGCCAGATGAGCAGCAGGGTCATGATCGAAGCTCCGGAAAGTCTTGCGAACCCGTTTTTACCCCAATCCGCAGCCCCATGGGGGCCGCCGGATCAGGAACGGGGAAGCGGGGCGCCCTGCCGCCCTCTGACGATACCCTTGCGCATTTCCTCCGCCACCAGGAGCAGCAAGCCAAAGGGCATTGCGTACAGCCAGGCGGAACCCGCCAGAGGCACGGTGCCAAACAGCAGGTTGCCCCAGGGGGTGTAGACCAGCGCCAGCAACAACAGAGCCTCCACCACCAGACCCAGCAGCAGCAGGGGGTTCGAGAGCAGCGGGAAGCGCCATGTCGGCAGGAGCGGATGGCGGCAGACGAAGACATTCGCCATCTGGGTCAACACGATGGCAAGCAGGCAGGCCGTGGTTCCCCGCAGGTAAAGGGGATCGGCAACCGCCAGTTGCTGCCCGGGGCTCCAGCCGCCCGCCCCCAGCACATGGAAGAAGACCATCATCGCCCCGAAAGCCTCCAGGGGCCCGAGGAAAAGATAAGCTCGCGCCAGCAGGGGCCAGGACAGCAGGCGCTCCTGCCGAGGACGGGGCGGCAGGCGCATGATGTCCGGGTGGGGCCGTTCCGCCCCCAGGGCCAGGGCCGGGAGGATATCGGTGCCCAGGTCCACGGCCAGGATCTGGATGACGGTGAGGGGCAGGGGAATGCGGAACAGCACGAAGGCCAGATAGGGCACGATCTCGGGAATATTGGAGGTGAGGATGTAGGTAAGGAATTTGCGGATGTTCTCGAACACCGTCCGCCCCTCCTCGACGGCATTGACGATGGTGGCGAAGTGGTCGTCCAGCAGCACGATGTCGGCCGCCTCCCGGGCCACGTCGGTACCTGAGCGGCCCATGGCGATGCCGATGTCCGCGGTCTTGAGGGCCGGCGCGTCGTTGACGCCGTCGCCGGTGACGGCCACGATCTCGCCCTTGCGTTGCAGGGCCTGGACGATGACCATCTTTTGCTCCGCCGTCACCCGGGCGAAGAGGATTTCCGGCGCATCCAGGGCCAGTTGCAAGGCCGCCGGACTCATCTTCCGCACTTCCTCGCCGTTCAGCACGACGGGAGCCGGCGTGCGAATCAGATCCACCTCCCGGGCCAGGGCCACGGCGGTGCGGGGATGGTCCCCGGTGACCATGATCACCCGCAGGCCTGCCTCGTGGCAGCGGGTCACAGCCTCGCGCACATCCGGGCGGGGCGGGTCCTCCAGACCGATCAGGCCGCAAAGCCGGAGTCCGCTCTCGTCGGCGCCAGCCACCTCCGCTACCGGCTTCCAGGCCAGGGCCAGCACCCTCAGACCTCGATTGGCCATGTCTTCGTGGGCACACCGGAAGGCCTGCCAGGCAGCATCATCGAAGGGGCGCTCCGCATCTCCGTCGAGCCAGCTCAGGCACAGGGGCAGCACCGTCTCCGGGGCACCTTTGCACCACAGGGAGGCCCCACCGCCGGGTTCCGCCATGAGCACCGACATGCGCCGCCGCTCCGCATCGAAAGGCATGTCGCCGATCCGCCCGCCCGGCTCGGGAATCTCGCCGGCGAACTGCCATAGGGCGATTTCCATCGGGTCTCCGCTTGGCTGCCCCCCGGGAAACTTGAGGGCATGACAGAAGCGGGCGACGCTGCGCAGTCTCAGGTCGGCCCCCCGGGGCCAGCGAGGCGCCGCCAGATGATGGGCACCGGCTACATACAGCTCCCGCACCGCCATGGAATTCCGGGTCAGGGTGCCGGTCTTGTCGGTAAGGATCACGGTGGTGCTGCCCAGGGCCTCGACTGCCGGGAGATGGCGGACCAGGGCGTTGCGTCTGGCCATGCGCTGGGTTGCCAGAGCTAGGGCCAGGGTTACCGTGGGCAGCAGACCTTCCGGCACATTGGCGACGATGATGCCGATGGCGAACATGGCGTTGGCCCAGAAGGGCAGGCCGATCCAGTCGCCGATGAGGAAAAAGACCAGGCCCAGGCCCAGGGCGAGCAGGGCAACCAGATGGGACACGCGACGGATCTCCCGCTGCAGGGGCGACTCGGCCGCCCCCACCGTCTGGGTCAGATGGGCGATACGGCCGAATTCGGTACGCATTCCGGTGGCGTACACCACGGCGCGGCAGCCTCCGGAGACGATCAGGGTGCCGGCCAGCAGCAGATTGCGCGCCACCAGGACATTGCCCCCTGCGGCGGCATCCGCTTTCGCGCTGCGCGCCTTGGGACGGGACTCCCCCGTCAAGGTCGCCAGGTTCACGCGCAGCCCCCAGGCCGCGACGATGCGGCAGTCGGCGGGCACCTTGTCCCCCTCCGCCAGCAACACCAGATCTCCCGGCACCAGATCCTCGACGTTTAGCGCCAGGGTCTCGCCGGATCGACGCACATGCGCAACCTGGGGCAGCAGTTGGCGCAATGCGGCCAGGGCCTGCTCGGCCCGGTAGGCCTGCCAGAAGGAGAAACATCCATTGACGAGGATGACGCCGATGATGGCAAAGCCCAGGCCGGCCATGCCCTGGCCCGGATTGGCGCCTTCGGAGACGAAGGCCATGCCCGCCGCCAGCCAGAGGATCAGGGCGAAAAAATCGCTGAACTCCCGCAGAAAGGTCCGCCACAAGGGTATGCGAGTCACGGCCTCGACCCGATTGGGGCCGAATTCAGCCCGCCGCCGCACCGCCTCTTCCCGGGTCAGGCCCTCTGAACCGCTCCCGAAACTGCTCAGGGCAGCCTCGGGTGACTGGCTTTCTATCCTCGGATCGCAAAGGCTCATGGTTGTGCCGGCCCATCGGAATGCCAGCATCAATTGTAGCGACGCCCGCACCGGCCCCACTAGCCAGGCGGGATGCTGGAGGAGGGAGCCTTCTGGTAATGTATTTGCACAACGGGAACATCTTGGCGTCGGCCAGACGACTTGGGACGCCATCCATCAGAGGGTGGGATCATGATCGACGAATTGGTCAAACTACTGGCCGTGAACGGCTTTCTTCCACACGGCTACTGCATCAGTTGGTCCCGGCCGCTGCTGCTGACCTATGTCGTCAGCGACCTGCTGATCTTCCTTTCCTATTTTTCCATGCCCCTGGCCCTGGGCTATTTCGCGCGCAAGCGCCGGGACTTCCCTTACCGCTGGCTGTTGTGGATGTTCGCCGCCTTCATCATGGCCTGCGGCGCCACCCATCTGATGGGCGCCATCGTGCTGTGGCAGCCCCTTTACGGCCTGGACGCCCTGGTCAAGGCGATCACCGCCGTCGCCTCGGTGATCACTGCCGTGATGCTCTGGCCCCTGCTCCCCCACGCCCTGAAACTGCCCAGCCCCGACCAGTTGCAGCGGGTCAATGAAGCACTGCAAGCCGAGATCGCCATTCGCCGCCGCGCCGAGGAAGCCCTGCGACTGGCAAAGGAGGCGGCGGAAGCGGGCCTGCAGAAGGAGCGCGTGCTGATGGCGGCCATCGTCGAATCCTCCGAGGAGGCCATCATCGGCAAATCCCTGGACGGGATCATCACCAGTTGGAACCGGGCCGCGGAAAGGATTTTCGGCTACCCGGCCAGGGAAATCGTGGGACGCTCGGCGCTCGCGCTGGTTCCTGCCGAGCGCCACGGCGAGGAAGCGATGATGCTGGCCGCCATCCGGCGCGGCGAAGCCATCCAGCAATTCGAGACCGAACGCCTGCGCCAGGACGGTAGCCGGATCGCCGTTTCGGTCACGGTTTCGCCCATCCGCGACCGGGAGGGCCGGATCATCGGCGCCTCGAAGATCGCCCAGGACATCACCGGGCGCCAGCAGGTCGCCGCCGAACTGGAGCGCCATCGCCATCACCTGGAGCAGCTTGTCGCGGAGCGGACGCGGGAGCTGGCCGCGGCCAAGGCGGCAGCCGAGACGGCCAACGTCGCCAAGAGCGCCTTCCTGGCCAACATGTCCCACGAGATCCGCACCCCCCTCAATGCCATTACCGGCATGGCCCATCTGGTCCGGCGCTCCGGCATCACGCAGGAACAGGCCGAGCGCCTGGACAAGATCAATGCCGCCGGCCAGCACCTGCTGGAAATCATCAATGCCGTCCTCGACCTGTCCAAGATCGAGGCCGGCAAGTTCACCCTGGAGACCACCGAAGTCAACGTCGGCAGCATCGTCGCCAATGTGGCCTCCATGCTCTATGAGCGAGCCCAGGCCAAGGGACTCAAGCTGATCGTCGAGACCCAGCCCCTGCCCCACCGTCTTCTGGGGGATCCCACCCGGCTCCAGCAGGCGCTGCTGAACTACGCCAGCAACGGGATCAAGTTCACCGAAACCGGCACCGTCACCCTGCGCGCCATGGCGGCGGAAGAGGGCGCGGACAGCGTACTGGTGCGCTTCGAAGTCCAGGACACCGGTATCGGTATCGACGCGGCGGCGCTGCCCAAGCTGTTCTCGGCTTTCGAGCAAGCCGACAACTCGACCACCCGCCAATACGGCGGCACCGGCCTTGGCCTTGCCATCACCCGGCGCCTGGCTCAGTTGATGGGCGGAGATGCCGGCGTGGAAAGCCGTCCCGGGAGTGGCAGCACTTTCTGGTTTACGGTCCGGCTGAGAAAGGACAACGTCGCCACCAGCACGACAACTCCGCTGCCGAGCGGCGCCGCCGAAGCACGGCTGGCGCGGGATTACCGGGGCCGACGGATCCTGCTGGCGGAGGACGAACCGATCAATCGAGAAGTCACCCGGGACCTGCTGCGGTCCACCGGCCAGATTATCGACATCGCCGAGGACGGCGCCGAGGCCCTGGCCCTGGCCGGCCAGAACGATTACGACCTGATCCTGATGGACATGCAGATGCCGAATCTGGACGGCCTGGAAGCCACGCGCCGCATCCGCCAACTGCCCGGGTACGCAGGAGTTCCGATCCTTGCCATGACCGCCAACGCCTTCTCCGAGGACAAGTCCCGCTGCATGGCCGCCGGGATGAATGATTTCATCGCCAAGCCAGTGGACCCGGTGACGCTGTTTATAACCCTGCTGAAATGGCTGTCACTCCCCGGAGCTTGAGCGCCAGCGCGGTGGCGCAAGGCCAACGCTTTCCCGGTTGGTGAATGACAGCCGGTTTTTCGGCTGCTCCGGAACGAAGAACTCGGTTACTATCGGGGAAACTCCGACCGACCCGGGGAAAATATCTTTCATGGTGATGGACAGGGAAAACAGCGCGCCCGGCAGTGATCCGGGTTCCAGCCACCGGCTGCGGGAGCAGTTCAGCCTGCTCGCCGACAACATGCCGGAGAGCTTCTGGCTGATCGACGTGGCAGAACGAAGGGTGGCCTACGTCAATCCCGCCTACGAAACCATATGGGGCGCCCGGCCCGAGGAGCTGCTCCAGGATCGTTTCTCCTGGCTGAACTACATCCATCCCGACGACCGGGACCGCATCCGCTCCGTGGTGGTCCAGAATCCCTATGGCGGTATTGACGAGCAGATCCGCATCATCCGTCCCGATGGCGAGCTGCGCTGGCTGCGTCTGCGCAGTTTCACCGTGGGTGAAGGGGACCGGCCCCATACGATCGCCGGCATTGCCTACGACATTACCCCCGCCGTGCTGGCCGAGGCCCATATCCAGCATCTGTCCCATTTCGACAGCGTCACCGGCCTGCCCAACCGGACCCTGTTCCTGGAACGGCTGCACGATGCCCTGGGCCGAAGCCGGCGCCACAAGCAGCCCATGGCCCTGGCCACCCTGGCCATCGACCGCTTCAAGCTTCAGAGCGACAACTGGGGCTACGCCACCAGCGACCGGATTCTGGCGGCTCTGGGCCGGCGTCTGCACGACACCTTGCGCGACGAGGATATTCTGGGTTGCCTGGGGGAGGACCATTTCGCCATGATCCTGGCCGAGGTCGGCGATGTCGCGCATATTTCCCACGCCGTCAGGCGGCTGCTGGAAGCGGTGGCGGCGCCCCTGGAACTGGACGGCCAGCGCCATCAGATCACGGCGAGCATGGGCGTCGCGATGTTTCCCGACGACGGCGACGACGGCGAGGCCCTACTGCATGGGGCCGAACTGGCCCTGTTGCGCGCCCTGGAGAAGGGACCCGGTTCCCTCGAATTCAATGTCCCGGAACTCAACGAAAGGGCCCGGGCCTGCCAGCGACTGGAGGCCGAACTGCACCAGGCCCTGGCCCAGGGGGAATTCCTGCTGCATTACCAGCCCAAGGTCAGTTGCCAGCATGGCCGCATCGTCGCCCTGGAAGCCCTGATACGCTGGCAACATCCGCAACGGGGCCTGCTGACCCCCACCGACTTCTTCGCCGCCCTGGAGCAAACCGGGTTGGTGATCCCCGTGGGAAACTGGGTCCTGCGCACCGCCTGCGTCCAGATGAAGACCTGGATGGCCCAGGGCATGGCACCGGTGCCGGTGACGGTGAATCTCTCGGCGCGGCAGTTGCGACGGGAACTGGTGGCGGAAGTCGAAGGCATCCTGGCGGAGACGGGGCTGCCCGCCCACCAGCTCGAACTGGAGCTGACCGAGAGCATGCTGATGGAAAATGCCGAGGAAACCGCGATGATTCTGGGCCAGGTCAAAACACTGGGAGTCCGGCTTTCGGTAGGCAATTTCGGCACCGGCTATTCCAGCCTGGGCTACCTGCGGCGCTTCCCCATCGATTCCCTGAAGGTGGGCCGCGCCTTCGTCACCGACATCATCGCCGATCCCGGTGACGCCTCCATCACCCGGGCCATCATCGACATGGCCCACGCCCTGCACCTCAAGGTCGCGGCCGTCGGAGTGGAGACCGAGGGCCAACTGGGTCTGCTGATCGCCAACCATTGCGACGAAATCCAGGGCTATTATTTCAGCCGGCCGCTACCGGCTGACGAGGCCTTATGTATGCTGACTGAAGACAGAGGATTGACCCAGCAGGACCTGCGCCAGAGCAAGAGGGAGCCCACGCTGCTGCTGGTGGATGACGAGGAGAACATCCTTTCGGCCCTCAGGCGGCTGCTGCGGCGCGAGGGCTACCGGGTGCTCACCGCCAGCAGCGGCGGTGAGGGCCTGGACGTGCTGGCCAGGAACGAGGTGGATGTGATCGTTTCCGACCAGCGCATGCCGGGCATGACCGGAGTGGAGTTCCTGCGCCGGGTCAAGGACCTCTATCCCCAGACGGTGCGGCTGGTACTGTCCGGCTACACGGAACTGCAATCGGTCACCAGCGCCATCAACGAGGGGGCCATCTACAAGTTTCTCACCAAGCCCTGGGACGATGAGCAGTTGCTTGCCAACATCCGCGAGGCCTTCAGACGCAAGAGCCTGTCCGACGAGAACCTGCGTCTGGCCGAGGAGGTCAGGACCGCCAACCGCAGTTTGGCCGAAAGCAACGCCCGGCTTCAGGCCCTGCTCTCGGAGAAGGGGCACGAGGTTCGGCGCGACGAGACCATCCTGGACGTGCTCCACGAGGCCCTGCAAGTGCTGCCCTGGCCCCTGCTGGGCCTCGACGACAACGACATGGTCGCCGTCGCCAACGGCGAGGCGGAAGCCCTGCTCGGCAGCGGCAGCCTGCTGCTCGGCGCACGGGTAGCTGATTTTTTCCCGCCCGAGGTGCTCGCCTTCCTCCACGGTGACGCCACCGCCTGCCAGACCCTGACGGTCCGAGGTGGCGTCTATCGTGTCCTGTGCCGCCCCATGGGCCGCTCTTCCGGCAGCCGGGGGACAATCGTCCTGCTTTGCCCCCAAGGAGTGGATTGAATGGTGATGACTCCGATCCCGTCCATTCCCCCCGACACGCCTCTGGCGGAATCCCTGCTGGACGAGGAAGGCCGCGTCCTGTTGCCCGCCGGCACCCTGCTCACCGGCCCCCTGCTGAGCCGCCTGGCAAATCGCGGCATCCGCGAATTGCCCGTGGCTCCAGTGGAGCCGCCGGAAGCCAACGCGGACGAGAGGGAAGCCAGGCTGCGCTTGCATCTGGACCAGCTCTTCCGCCACGCCGGGAGCGGGCCTGCGGTAGAAGCCCTGCGCCAGGCCATTTTCGAGCATCGCCTCGGATCCCGGGCGGGCGCACCGAGGATGACCCAAAAATGATGGACCGCCCTACCCACCCCATCCCCCAGGCCGTCCTGACAAAACGCATCGCCGCCCTGCCGGCCTTGCCGGCCCTGACCACCGATCTGCTGGCCAGCTTCGACCAGGAAGACCTGGACGTGTCCACCCTGGCCCGCCGCATCAGCGCCGACCAGTCCCTGCTGGCCCGGATGCTGCGCATCGCCAATTCGCCGTTCTACGGCCTGTCGGGCAAGGTGGGCACCATTGGCGACGCCATCGTGGTGCTGGGCTTTCGCACCGTGCGCTCCCTGGCCCTGTCCGCCGCCATGGTGGACTCCCTGTCCCGGCTCGGCAACCAGGGCATCGATGCCGGCGCCTTCTGGCGCCACTCCGTGGGCACCGCCCTGTGCGCCCGGCAAATCGCCCTGGCGTTGAGGGGAAATGCCGAAACCGCGTTCACCGCCGGCCTGATCCACGATATGGGCCAGTTGCTGCTTGCCGCCTGCTTTCCCGGCCAGTACACCGAAATCCTGGAGTGGCGCAACAGCCATGACTGCCCCACCCGTGTGGCCGAGCGGGCGGTCATCGGTACTGATCACGCGGTGGTGGGAGGCCTGATCGCCCACCAATGGAATTTTCCCCCTGCCATCGCCGATGCCATCGTCCGCCATCCGGTACCCGACGATGGCCCGCCGGCCCGCCTCACCGACATCGTCCATTTCGCCAACGCCCTGGCCCTGGCCCTGACGCCGGCCGAGACTGCACCAGTGGCGCTGCCGCCCCTGTCCTCCATGGCCTGGGAACGGCTGGGTCTGAAACAGACCGATCTGGGCCCCATACTGCGGAAGGTGGAGAATGATTTCGAGGAGACCTGCCGTGCGCTCACCACCTGAGCTCGTCCGCCTGATTGAGCACCCCATAGCCCATCATTTCCTGGTGAGCGTCGCCGACACACAGCACCGGATCGTCTATGTGAACGAACTTTTCTGCCAGAGCACCGGCTACCGCGCCGAAGATTTGATGGGGCGCGAGTGGGTTGAACTGGGCAGCGACCTGAACCCGCCCCAGTTGCTGGAGGAACTCCGCCAGAGCATCATCACCGGCCGGGACTGGCACGGCCGCTTCGCCTTTCGTCGCCATGACGGCAGCGTCCTCTGGGAAGCGATGACGATGATCCCGCTCTCCGCTGCCGGGGAAGAAGAGGGGATGTGCCTGGGCTTCGGCACCGACATTTCCGAACTGATCGAGACCGAGCAGCGTCTGGAAGAACAGAAAGTCATTTTCCGGGGCATCACCGACACCCTCAGTACTTCCATCACCCTGCGCCGGGGCCGGCGCCTGCTCTACACCAACCATGCCCTGGAAACCCTGACCGGCTATAGCAGAAAGGAAATGGACAGCAACCCGATCGGGTTTTTCATCCACCCGGACGTACGCGACAAAATCAATCAGGAAATTCGGGACTGGCAGGACGGCGGCAAGGGCCTGCTGAGCCGGGAAATACCGATCATCACCAAGAATGGCGAGCATCGCTGGGTAGCGCTGAACATGGCCATCGTCGAACACGCCGGCGAGCCCACGACCGTCGCCACCGCCTACGACATCACCCGGCGCAAGCAGGCGGAGGAATCCCTGCGCCGCGCCCACGACAACCTGGAAATCCAGGTGCGCCAGCGCACCGAGCAACTCGCCCTGGCCAAGGCCGATCTGGAAGCCGACGTGCACCGCCGGGAGGTTTCGGAGACAAAACTGATGCGTCAATATACCGAGCTAAGCAAGCTTAACCAGCAACTGCAAAGCGCCCACGAACAACTGGTGCAGTCGGAAAAACTCGCCTCCATCGGCCAATTGGCGGCAGGCGTGGCCCACGAGATCAACAATCCCATCGGCTACGTCCAGTCCAATCTGGGCTCCCTGGACTCCTATCTCCAGGACCTGTTCGAGCTGCTGGCCGCCTACGAGGCGGCGGCGGCGGCCCTGCCGGCCGATCACCCGGCCCTGCTGGCAGCCACCGCCCTGCGCCGAGAGAAGGACCTGGATTTTCTGCGGCAGGATGTGCCCAACCTGATGGGGGAATCCCAGGAGGGCATCGGGCGGGTGCGCAAGATCGTCGCCGACCTCAAGGACTTCTCCCGGGTGGATTCCGACCAGACCTGGCAATGGACCGATTTGCACCGGGGCCTCGACAGCACCCTCAACATCGTCAATAACGAAATCAAGTACAAGGCCGATGTGGTCAAGGAATACGGCGATCTGCCGGAAGTCGAATGCCTTTCCTCCCAGCTCAATCAAGTCTTCATGAATCTTTTGGTGAATGCCGCCCACTCCATCAAGGCCAACCGGGGTCTGATCACGCTGCGCACTGGCCGGGAGGGCAGCGACGTCTGGGTGGAAGTGGCCGATAACGGCTGTGGCATTCCGCCCGAGAACCTGGGGCGCATCTTCGATCCCTTCTTCACTACCAAGCCCGTGGGCAAGGGCACCGGGCTGGGCCTGTCCCTTTCCTATGGCATCGTTCAGAAACATCATGGCCGCATCGAAGTGAAAAGCCAGATTGAACAGGGCACCACCTTCCGCGTGACCCTGCCGATCAAGCAGAGCGAAACCGAGAGGCAGTCCCCATGAGCGCCCCACACGGCCGTCCGAAGGGACGCATCACACAGTCCGGAGCCGCAACGCGGCGAACCTTCGTCACCCCCTCCCTCGGGGAGGGGGCCGGGGGGTGGGCTCTCCAGTTCCCCACGGGGTTCGCCCCGCGAACCCCCTCCCTCGGGGAGGGGGCTGGGGGGAGGGTTCTCCAATGACCGACGCCGCCGAGACCGAAAAGCCCGCCACCCTGTTGTGCGTGGACGACGAGGCCAACATCCTCTCGGCCCTCAAGCGACTGTTCCGACCCACCGGCTACCGCATCCTGACTGCCGGCAGCGGCGCCGAGGGCTTGCGCCTGCTGGAGGAAGAGGCGGGCAATATCGATCTGGTGATTTCCGACATGCGCATGCCGGAAATGGATGGCACCCGCTTCCTGTCCCAGGTGCGCCAGAGCTGGCCCGACGTGATCCGCATCCTGCTTACCGGCTTTGCCGAGATCGATGCCACGGTGGCTGCCATCAACGAAGGACAGATCTACCGCTACATCGCCAAGCCCTGGAACGACAGCGACGTGCTGCTGACAGTGCGGGACGCCCTGGCCCATCGCGCCCTGTCCAAGGAGAAGGCCCGGCTCGAAGCCCTCACCCGGCAGCAGAACGAGGAACTTCGCAATCTCAATACCAGCCTGGAAGAGAAGGTCCAGGCCCGTACCCAGGAACTGCGTCAGCTCAATGAGCAGTTGAAGCGCAATTTCTTCACCTCGATCCAGGTCTTTTCCAACCTGACCGAGTTGCGGGAGGGCTATCTGGCCGGACATTCCAGCCGGGTGGCGGCCTTCGCCCGCAAGCTGGCCAACGACATGGGCCTCAGCGAGAAGGACAGCCAGGACGTGTTCCTGGCCGCCCTGCTGCACGATATCGGCAAGATCGGCCTGCCCGACGACCTGCTCAACAAGCCGGTGAACCAGATGAATGGCGAGGAATTCGGCCGCTGGCGGCGCCACCCGATCAAGGGTGAGCAGGCCCTCATGGCCCTGGAGGAACTGCGCGACGTGGCCGGCATCATCCGCGCCCATCACGAGCGCTTCGACGGCGAAGGCTATCCGGACGGTCTCTCGGGGCTGACCATTCCCCTGGGCGCCCGCATCCTGGCGGTGGTCAACGAGTTCGACGGACTGGTTCATGGCAACCTGATCGGCAAGCGTTTGCCCGAACAGGAGGCCCGCCAGTTCATCGCCAAGGCCCGTGGCAAGCGCTACGATCCGACCGTGGTGGATGCCTTCCTGGGCAAGGCCGGCAAGGCCGACGCCCTGCCGCCGGAGGAGTTGGAGCTGTCCACCCTGGCACTGATGCCCGGCATGCGCCTGGCCCGCCCGGTGCTGAACCGGGAGGGCATCGTGCTGTTGATGGCCGACTACGTGCTGAGCGAAAACCTCATCCTGCAACTGCGGGATTTCGAAAAGACCGACGGCACCCACCTGACGATTTACGTGCGCCCGCCCAAGCCATGATCATGAGCTCATCGAGCCGACACGTCGTCCTGATCCTGGCCGGAGTGCTGCTGCCCCTTTGTGCCCTGTCCGCCGCACCCCCCAGGCTGCTGGGATTGGAGGACATGTCCTGCACGGCATGGAAGGCCACCAAGGGCGACCCCGAGCGACGGGAGCCCTACCTTCAGTGGGTGCGCGGTTTTCTCAGCGGCCACAACTATGCCAGCCAGTCCCGGCAGGTCGGCGAAGTCTCCGCCGCCGCCGTGGCGCTGTATGTCGATCGCTATTGCGCGGAACACGCCGCAGCCACCGTCGCCACGGCCGCGATGCGCATGAGCGACGAATACTCCGGGCGCAACGCGCCGATTACCCGCTGACAGCGGTAGGCACCGGCGCTCGGCCTTAGCAGCGCAATTGTCGGGGGAATTTCTCCAGGGCCGGGAACCGTTGGCCTCGGCAGATTGAAACCAGTCTTCCAACTGTCGGACAAGTTGTGACCCGATCAGGGGCGAGGCAGCGGTCAGATCAGATTGCCGCTGGCATCCAGATTGTCGAAGTCCGCGTGTCCGGTGGCGTTGAGTTTGTGAACAAGTCCGATCAGGGCCACTGGGGTCATCTCGTCGTGATGGTCCACTGCCCAGCCATTGGGCGCGGCCAGGCTACCGTCGGTTCTGGGCATGATGGCCAGATCGTTGAGCATGGCGTTTACCAGTCCCTTGAGTTTGATGGTGCCGTTGTCGAGCTGGGCCTGGTAGTACTCGTTCACGGTCTGGGGCGCGGCTTCGCCGGTCAGGGCCTGGTAGACCCTATCCACGGCCTCGCCGCTGTTGGCGCTGAGCAGTTTGAAGGACTCGGCGTGGTTGTCGAGATAGCCCGCCAGACTGCCGGTCGTTCCCGTGGCGCCGCCCTCGTCCCTCCAGACGTTGCCTTGCTGCCCTTCCAGTACATCGTTGTATGGCCGGCGTTGCCGGCACTAACTAGGCGGCTGTTCCAGCGTTTGGCCCAATAGGCGGCACGCATCAGGCGTGACGACATCCGCATCCAGGCCGTCGATCACGGCACGGCCCTGCTTGCCGGAGCCGCCATGGGAAGCCTTGATGCTCACCTTCTCCCCGGTTTTGGCCTGCCAGTATTTGGCGAAGGCGGCGTTGAAATCCTGGTACAGCTCCCGGGTCGGGTCATAGGAGACATTGAGCAGGGTGACATCGGCAAGGGCGTCCCCGGCCAGGGCGCCAAGCAGGGCAGCGGCGATGAAGGTGTGACGGGTATGGCTCTTGAGCGACATGATTTCCTCTCCTTGGGGTAGCGTTGGCGGAGAGGAATTTACGGGGGGCGGCTTGATCCCGGAACCAAGAAATTCTGCAATGCAAATTCCCGGCTCCATCCAAGGTCCCACCAAGGGCGGGAAACTGAAATTCAGGCGGAAATCTGCGCAGCCGGCATTGTCCCCTGCGCAATGAAGCCGAAGGCTCCACCGACCGCATCCACCGCGGCGTTGGCCGCGTCCAGGAGAGTTTCCTGGCTTAGATGCGCATAGCGCTGTGTCGTGTGGATCTGCGTATGGCCGAGAATCTTTTGCACTTCATAGAGAGAACGGCCCGCGTTGATCAGGAAGCTGGCAAAGGAGTGGCGAAGATCATGAATTCTCAACTCCGGCATTCCCGCCTGCTTGCGAGCAGTGTTCCAACTGTAATAGATCGAAACGAATGGCCTGCCTGTTTTGGGACTAGGAAACACCCAGGGACTGTCGGCCACGTGGGGCACAATCGCCAGTAACCGAACCAGGCCGTCCGACATGGGTACATATCGCGCCACCCCCAGCTTGGATTTTGAAATGCGCCAGAGACGGCGAGGAATATCAAACTCCCCCCAACGGGCATTCAGCACCTCGCGCTTGCGGGCGCCAGTCAGAATCAGCATGGGCACGATGAACCGGAGAAGATCGTTCTCACTGGATTCCAGGGCCGAGTAGAGGCGCCGGGCTTCCTCCCTGTTGAGATAGCGTTCCCGCTTGTTGTTCTCCTCAAAGAGCGGCACCCCCGAGGCGGGATTTTTAGCGATGCCCGGTATTTCCCACTTCAGGGCCAGATTGAAAATATAGCGCAGCAGAATCAGCAACCGATTGGCGGAACCCGGTGCCGCGCCAGCCGCCCGACGTCCATGATGCATGGACACAATGTCGGCCCTGCTTATCTGATCCAGATAACGGGAGCCGAAAATCGGCAACAGATGATTGCGAAGCAGGGAATCGTCTGTACTCCATGAGCGCTTGTATCCCTTGACGAAGGGCATGTAGCGATCGGCGATGAATTCAGCGAAGGTCGGCATGGCTCGAAGTATGGCCTTCTCAACAGCGGGATCTTCGCCCATGGCAATCCTGGTCCGCAATTCATCGGCTCGCCTGCGCGCCAGCTCGATAGAAAGATCTTGAGCATCGGCGATGCGAAACTGACGTTGCTTCCCCCGTGCATCCCGATAACGGAGATACCAGGTTCGCCCCCCGGTAGCCCGAATTTCTAGCATCAAACCTTTGCAACCCGCATCGTGGTAATCGATCTTTGCTTGCCCCACAGGACAAAGTAAGGTTTTAAGCACTTTGGCAGACAGAACGGCGACAGGCATAATCTATTTTCCGACAAGCTAAAGTCATTTAAAGACATTATAAGTGTCCATAGTAGTATGAATATTGTCTTTTCACAAGAGACACGGATTATCTCGGCCATACGTGCAGCACGCGCTGCACTCAATTGGACACAGCCCGACTTAGCCAAGAACTCCGGAGTCGCCTTGGTAACAATTGCTCGAATGGAATCGGGCATGATGAGTCCCCGACTTTCAACCCTGGCAAAGCTCAAGGCCGCCATAGAAACTGCCGGCGTCAGAATTGCCGATGACTATCCGCCGGGCGGATATACGTTGACGGTTTCCGAACAGGGCATTAGCGAAGCAGCCGGTAGTTCGGGTCGGAATCTGGTAGGTACCAACGATTCGGGCACTTCATCAGAATCTTGAGTTGATACAAACAGATGGCACCGTTCCAAACGGAAAGTACCCGAGTTTTCCTGGGTAGATAGAAACCGCCAAGTAGGACCGTGGTAGGTAATCCACATAAAGAGCGTTAGCGGCGTTTCTAATGGGTTGATAGTTATCCAAATTTAGCTCGGCCTGTCTTTCACGCTCACTACGGGTGTGGATAGCGGCACTGCCTTCAAGGGCGGTACGGGTAATGATGTCTATAACGGCACAGACACCACGCTGACGGGTCTGGATTCCCTTGATGGCGGGTCAGGAACTGACTCGTTGAATGTTTCTGATGTCGCTGGTGGTTTGAATGTGGGCGCTGGTGTAACCATTGCCAATATCGAGACTGCCACTTTCCAGGGTACTGGTGCTCTGACTATTGATTCCAGTGGTTGGACTGGGCTGACTGCTCTTAATGTCACGAAGGCTAACGGTAATGTCGACCTTACTGCTGCAACTACGACTGCTGTTTCTCTGAGTGGGGCAACCGGCGGTACTGTTGATGTGACAGGTGGTTCCACTCAAACCGTATCCCTTACCAAGGCTGGTGGTAACGTTACTCTTGATGGCGGTGCCGGTGCTGTTTCGCTGACGGTCACCAATCAGAACACTAAAAACATTAAGGTCGATAACGGTACCTCGGTCAATGTGACGACCACGGATACTGCGACCTCAACCATTGATGTCGGCACTGTTGCGACTGCCAAACCTAGTGGTGCGATTACTATCGTCCAGAATGTAAATGGTACTGGTAACACCACGGGTGGTGCGATCACCACGGTGGGCGGCTCCAGCGTCAACGTCACTGTGAATGCCACCCAGGCCACCAACAACACCGATACGACAGTTGGTGCCATTTCCGTGACCGGTGGCACGAGCACCACCAGTGCAACCGTTACTCAGACTGCGGCTGTATCCAAGGTGGCAACGACAGCTGCGGTGACAGGTGTTACCGAAGTCAACACGCTGACCTTCGCTGCGTTGACTGCGGGTCAAACCCAGATCATCAACGGCCTGACCTTCACGGCCGGTGCTGCTGGTACGACGGCTGCACAAACTGCTGCCGCATTTGCCAATCTGTCGGCTGGTGCTGTGCAGGGTGCCTCGACACTGGGTACCTATTCCGGCACCTTCAGTGCAGAGGGCTGGACTAGCGGTGCTGTCACCGGCACTTCGACCGTTGTTTTCACCGGCACTTCCGCTGGCGTGCGTACCGACTTGGCTGATACCGGTACTGGTACTAACCCCACCGTCGTAGTGACCACGGATGGCGTGAATGCTGTTACCGCAGCAGGTAAGGGCGGTATCGTGAACGGCGCCGTCACCATCGTTGATGCCGCCTATGGTGCGAGCACCAACACCATTACCACTGCTACGGTGAGCGGTTATGCTACGAACTCGGAAGTCAAGTCGGATGCTCTGACCTCCCTGTCCTTGGCTAACAACACTGGCGGCGAGCTCAAGGTATACAACAACACCGCCACAACGCTGGGCCTGACCCTCAACAACCTGGGTGCAGCTTCCGCAGTGACCCTTGATAACGGTGTAGCCAAGTATTCCACACTGAATATCACCACGACTGGCGCAGCCTCCGATGTAGATGTCACTGGCGGTGCTGTAACGGCGCTGACTGTTGCCGGTGATCAAAAGCTGGATTTGACCGGCTCGACCCTGGCCGTACTGGCAACTGTCACGGTTTCCGGCTCTGCCGGGCTGACGCTGGATGGTGATGAGGCAGACACCATCACCTCCATCAACACCTCCGCTACCACCGGCACCGTAACGGCGACTGTGAACCCCGGTACTGCAACCTATACCGGTGGTGCAGGCGTGGACAACGTGACCACCGTGACGACCACAACCCCCACCAAGGCAATCTCCCTTGGTGGTGGTGACGATAAGCTGACGCTGGCTTCCGGTACCACGGCTTCCACCAGCACCCTGTCTGGCGGTGACGGTACCGACACCTTGGTGATGGTTGCTGCTGATGCTGCTACTGCTACTGCTAGCGCAACGTTCGAAGCCCAAATTGATGGTTTCGAAAAGTTGAGCGTAGGTGCAGTGACTGCTACCCAAAGCAAGACGGTCAATCTGGCGAACCTGGATGACATCAGCTACGTAATTAGCGCTGGTGGCCCCGGCACTGCGCAAGTTGATAAAATCGACCTGGGGGTAACTACGGCGGAAGCTGGAGATAAATTTACTGTAACCATTAACGGTTACTCGGTTTCATATACGACCACGGCCGCCGATACGACCACCACGCTTATTGCTGCTGGGATTATCAGTGCGATCAATAATGATGCGATCCTGGGCAATATGGTCACCGCAGCTGCTGGTGCCGCTGGTATTCTCAACATCACATCCGACTCTGCTGGTATTGCGCTCACTACGACGACATCTGTTGTTGATGCCAACACCATAGATGCAGTGGCAACGAAGGGAGCCGTGACCGGCAACACCGCCGCAGGTGCGCTGACTCTCTCCAACGTGGCTAACGCAGCGACCCTGATGCTGACCGGTACGGGTGACTCCACCGTGACTCTGACTGACGCAACCGGTTCTTCCGATAGCCTGAACATCATCCTCTCGGGTGACGCTACGGTTACCGGCGGCAAGGTTACCGCTGCCAGCATCGAAAGCATCAATATCACAGCAGATGACAGCGGCACGACGATTAATGCCGATCACACCCTGACCTTGGTAGCGACTTCGGCAACGACGCTGACCATCGATGGCGATGCCGACCTGATCCTGTTCAATACGGGTAACACCGCGTTGAAGACTATCAACGCCGGCTCCATGACTGGCGCGCTGACGGTGCAGGCCGCAGGTACGGTAGCTGAAACCATCACCGGCGGTTCCGGTGCTGACACCCTGAAGGCTTCCACCGGTACGGTGGCGGATGTCCTGATTGGCGGTGCTGGTGCTGACCATCTGTACTCCAATGCGGGTCTTGCAACCTTGACTGGCGGTACGGGCAATGACTGGTTCCACATCCTGACTGCTTCGACCAACGTCAATACGTACGCTACGATTACTGATGCGAGCAAGGGTGACTTGATTGCGTTCTCCGATGTCGTGGGCACGACCGAGACATTCGCCGCTTCCGCGCTGACTTTGGCGGATACCGCAGTGTTCCAGGACTATGCCAACGCCGCGATCAACAACACCAATACGGGTGATGTCACTTGGTTTGCTTTCGGTGGCAATACTTACATTGTCGAAAACATCAGCAATGGCGCCAGCTTCACTAACGGCACCGACCTGATCGTGAAGTTGACCGGCGTTGTCGATCTGAGCACTGCCTCTTTCGATACCACCGACGTTTCCATCCAGATCAACTAATACATGTTGTGAAGGAGCCCTCAGCATATCGAGGGTGCAGTACTCAAAACCCCGCTTCTCACAAGGAGGCGGGGTTTTTCTTAGCACAGTACCAGGCTGTGCCAAGAAAAGCCCCGAATCTCTACGCTATATGTAAAGGATCCTCTCATGTCTGACTGGACTTCCGGCTATGTGGCCGACATCGGTTATACCTTCGGCTATTATCAAGAACTTAACCCTCTCAGAGTCCGCTTAGCCTTCCTGAATGCAGGTCTGGTGGCGCCTGAGGTCGGGGCTGCTTGCGAACTGGGCTTCGGTCAGGGGATGAGTGCCAACCTCCATTCTGCTGCGACCGTAACCTCCTGGCATGGCACTGACTTCAACCCTTCCCAGGCAGGATTTGCACAAGAGTTGGCTTCTGTCTCAGGTTCTGGCGCACGGCTTTATGATGAAGCCTTTGCTGATTTCTCGAATCGTAGCGACTTACCTGATTTCGATTACATCGGTCTTCACGGCATTTGGAGCTGGATATCCGACGAGAACCGTAGAACAATTGTGGATTTCATTCGCCGTAAGCTCAAAGTCGGGGGCGTACTTTACATTAGCTACAACACCTTACCAGGTTGGGCCGCTTTTGCCCCTATGCGACACCTGATGACAGAACATGCCGAAGTGATTGGTTCGGAAGGGCATGGAATCGTCAGCCGCATTAATGGTGCCTTGGAGTTCACCGAGAAACTTCTTGCAACCAATCCAACTTATGCGCGGGCAAATCCCCAGATTGCTGATCGAATCAAGAAAATCAAGGAACAAAATCGCCATTACCTGGCCCATGAGTATTTCAACCGGGACTGGCACCCAATGCATTTCGCCACCATGGCGGAATGGCTGGAGTCAGCCAAAGTTCAATACGCCTGTTCAGCCAATTATCTGGACCATGTTGATGCGATTAATCTGAGTGGGGAGCAACAGGCATTTTTGCAGGAAATCCCTGATTCGATGTTTCGCGAGAGTACCCGGGATTTCATGATCAACCAACAATTCCGTAAAGATTATTGGGTCAAGGGAGCAAGAAAACTATCTACTCTGGAGCAAGCTGAAGCTCTCCGATTGCAAAAGGTTATGCTGGCGACACATCGGCCTGATGTTCCTCTCAAAGTCGGAGGCGCCTTGGGTGAGGCCACCATGGATGCGTCCATCTACAATCCGATTCTCGATTTACTCGCAGATCATAGGCCCAGGACGTTGGGGCAGATAGAACAGGCAATGCGAGATCGGAATATTGTTTTCTCCCAAATACTCCAGGCTGTGATGGTACTTACGGGCAGCGGTCATTTGTTTGCTGTGTTGGAAGATAGCGCCATTACCAAGACAAGAAAAGTTTGTGACCGGCTTAATGCTTATCTGATGAATAAGGCGAGAGGTGGGGGAGATATCAGTTATTTGGCCAGCCCGGTAACCGGTGGGGGAATCGCTGTGGGGCGCTTTCATCAGTTGTTCCTTTTAGCCTTAAGCCAAGGCAAGAAACAACCTGCCGAATGGGCGTCTTTTGTGTGGCAACTATTTGCCATGCAGGGGCAGAAGCTTGTCAAGGAAGGAAAGGCGCTGGATGCCCCGGAAGAAAATCTGACAGAACTTACCGCTCAGGCCGCGATATTTGCAGAAAAGCATCTGCCGATCATGAAGGCCTTGCAGATTGCTTGATGAATGAGTGACTGGGCGAGCAAGCATTGTCTTCTGCTGAAGATTTGCTGCATTCGGCCCGTGCGTTTGCTCTATCGGGCCGATTTCAGGACCTGACGGCCACTTGCCGAATACTGGTCCGGGATTTCCGTAAAGACGAGCAGGTACTCCAGGAAACAGGAGGCTTGCTGCTGAACGCGGGTTACCTGACTGACGCAGCAGATTGTTTTAAGCAAGCCCAGTCCCTGACGCCAAAGGACATTGCCAGCCAGATCAATCTGGCAAATGTCTGTCGTGAGATGGGCCTACATGCTGAGACGCGGCGCCGCTATGCAGCCTTGCTGGAACAGGCCCCCCATCATCCTGTCGTGCGACGGAATGCCTTGGTTTGCCAGGAATACGATGGGGAGATTGGTGATGATGCAAGATTGATCCAGGCGAAGACCTGGGGCGCCTGGGCCATTGCCCAGGCCGGGGGCGCACGACCCAGGCCAGCGATGAGTGCGTTGACTCATCGACGATTGCGCATCGGCTATGTATCGGCTGATTTTTGCCAGCATACTGTGGGTCTTTTCGTCAAAGAAGTTCTGGCCCGACACGAACCTGAACGGATAACTGTCTTTGCCTACAGTGCCGGGCCAGTGGACGACTGGGTTACGGCCACGATACGCCGCTACTGCAAATTCATCGATGTTCGCCATCTGGATGACCAGCGCCTGGCTGAGAAAATACGAGTGGACCAGATCGACGTCCTGGTCGACCTCTCCGGGCATACGGCAGGATCAAAACTGACTGTTTTTGCTCATCGACCTGCGCCTGTGCAGGTGAGTTGGCTGGGTTATTTCGCCACCACGGGCCTGTCAACGCTGGATGCTGTCTTGTTGGATGAGTGGCATGCACCGCCAGGGATCGAGACTCAATTCGTGGAACCAATCCTGAGACTTTCAGGAGGACGCTTCTGCTATCAGCCTGTACCCTGGGCGCCTTTTGATGTGGCTCCACCCCCATTCGAGGAGAATGGCTATATCACTTTCGGGTGCTTCAACAATACAGCCAAGCTGAACGATGGTGTCTTTGATGTTTGGGCCAAGGTTCTGACTGCGGTGCCAAACTCCAGACTGTTGCTGAAGTGGCGTACCTTTAATGACGAACCCCTTTGTCAATCAATCCAGACCGCCTTTTGCGAAAGAGGGATTGAAGCAGAACGAGTCGAATTGCGTGGACCTAGCTTTCATGCAGACTTGCTGAAGGAATATGGGGATATCGATATTGCGCTTGACCCATTCCCCTTTACCGGCGGGCTGACCAGTTGCGAATCCCTATGGATGGGGGTGCCAGTGGTGACCTGGCCCCAGGGGCGGGTGGTGAGCCGTCAGACCTACGCCTTTCTCTGTGCTATTGGCCTTGCCGAACTGGCGGCTCAGGATGCAGAGGACTACGTACGTATAGCTGCCAGCTTGGCCGGGGATAGACAACGGCTGATCGACCTGAGAAGAAGCCTGCGGCAACGGATGCGGGATAGCTCCCTGATGGATGTCACAGGCTTTACCCGGAATCTTGAAGGTATCTTAGTGAGCCTCTATCGCAGCATCGAAGCGCAGGAAAAACAAAAGATCATGACAAGCAAGACCATCCTTCATGTGGGCACTGGTCACCGGGATAATGGCGCCAAGCTGCCTGCGGCATTTCGGTCGTCAGGTTGGACGGAACTTCGACTGGATATTGACCCATGCAATGAACCAGACATCATTGGGTCCATGCAGGAAATGTCTGCCGTGGCCGATAACAGCATTGATGCCATTTACTCGGCCCACAACATTGAGCATGTCTATGCTCATGAAGTCCCGGTTGTGCTGAAGGAGTTTTTACGCGTGCTTAAGCCGGAGGGGTATGCGGTTATCACTTGTCCCGATTTGCAGAGTGTGTGTGCCTGGGTGGCAGAGGACAAGCTGACGGAAGCCGCCTATCAATCGCCTGCCGGACCGATCACTCCCCTGGACATTCTGTATGGACATGGGGCAGCTTTGGCTGCTGGCCATGAATACATGGCTCACAAGTCCGGATTTACGCTCAAAAGCCTGACCCAGGCTTTGCAATCCGCTGGATTTAGAACCATTGCAGGAAGACGGCGTGAGTCGGCATTGGATTTATGGGTTGTGGCGACAAAGGCGCCGATGGAAGAAGGTGCTGTGCGAGAACTGGCGGAGGGGATATTCCCGACGTGAAGGCACTCCAGAAAACTTTGCCGAACTCACCGTTTAAGACGTTGTCTTTGTGTAGGTTAGGAAAAAATGCTACCGGTGCACGATCTTCCTGCTGACAACCTGTTCCGTCTCTATGTAAAAGACGGCGAACGTACTCGGATCATGCTCTGGTTCCGGTGCTCAAACAACGGTGATCTTGTTACCCGTGCCTTTTCCAATGGTCGAAACCTCTTTGAGGTCATGGGAAATTTTGACCATGGCAGATTTCAGCCAACAACAGCACCAGAAAAGATTGATGGTCTTTCTGGGAATGACGTGGCAGATCATCTACATCTGACATTCCATCCCTCGATCAAGAAGCCGACACCCGTGCTGAATGGAATAAAGCGCAGGACCAACATTCCACGCATTGACCTCCGTACACTCGACCGCTTGCAGCAAGTGGCGACTCACCTTCTCGCATCCCCCAAACACTATCCAGTGGAAGCGCCAAAGCCAGAAAAACCCGGTGGTCAATATCATGCCGTGCTGGAAAATCCTTACGGCCCTCAGCAACCCAGGATCACCTTCTGGGTTGCTCCAATACAGCGATCCGTAATGCAAGTTGCCGAGAGGGATGTCCTGCCTGGATGCTTTATTTACGCACGGGTCTCGCCGAAATCATTGGGACACGACCTGCTCCTACAGGTTCAGCAAGATACGATGCCCTACTCGGAGTACGGTGACATGCACATTCTCGCGGCACCGATAGTGTAGTGTATTGAACCAATAAAACCCGCTCATCCACGCCGCAGAGCGGGATGGCACACGATTTTCCATTCCCGAAATATTTCTCAGGCTAACCCGAGGAATCTCCCTATACGGTAGTGCCCCCCACAGGGGGGGTATTCCCGGCAAGCAGGAATGCCCTGGTGGCCACGCAATCGGGCGTGACGCAAAAACTGCCGGGAATTACCAGGAGATTTCGAGATGGAAGAGCTATTGACGGCCAAAGATTTGGCCAGGGTTTTGGGCGTGCGCGTGGAGGCCATTTATCAGCGCCGCCTCAGGAAAGCATCCTTGCCGCCGGGTATCAAACTTGGCAATTTGCATCGGTTCCGAAGGGTAGATGTCGAGAACTGGCTGACCACCCACACCCAAAAAAGTAACTGAATCTTTCGCTGTAATCGAGCGCCCGGCACCGGGGGGAGGCAAGGAGCCCCCCGGTGTTTTTTTCATGCTGGCACGGTGTGTTTCGCTATACGAACCGGCCAAACACCATTCTTTTCCTATACTCAGCTGCCAAGTCAGATTGACTTGGTAAAACCCAGTCGGGCACAGGTAAATAATCGTCGCTCAGTGCGACACACAGGACAAACCAGACCAGCGCGGAAGATTTCCGCGCTGGACATTGATCGCCCGGCGTCATTGGAGACGTCCTGTGCGAAACACAGATAGTGAGATTGGCCCCTGCGGGGCCGCGACTTTTCAGGGTCATGAGGTTTCAGCAGCCGATGCCCACCCCCATCGCCAGAGGGGAGGGGCGGCATGAGTCTGGATCACTTCAAGAAACGGCACCACACGTCACCGGTGCGGCTGCCGGTGGAAGTCGCGCGGTCTCTGGATGCGGAGCTGGTTGCCCAACTGTTGGGCCACCAAATCCACCGCCAGGGAAGGCATGTCGAGCTTGCGAACGGAATGCGCGGCACCGATAAAGGGGGCCGCATGGTTTGGTGCCACCGCGACGGGACCGGCATTGGCGACAACCTTGCCCTGGTCCAGGCAGTACTGAGCCTGAGCTTTAAGCCGGCACTGGAATGTTTGCTGGGCCAAGCGGCTATCCCGGCGACTCCCCAGCCATCCGCGCTCCCACGACACCTGCACCTGCCTCGGGGGACTGAAGCTGACCGAATTGCCGGCCGGGATTATCTGCGCAGCCGCCACATCGCCCCATCCGCGCTGGACATGGCCGAGGCCTGCGGCATGCTGCGCTATATCCCCGGGGCGGTGCTGTTTGTTGGCTATGACGGCGATCAGCCCAGGAGCGCCACCCGCCGGGGGTATTTGTCTGCTGATCCTGTACCTAAGCGGGATTTGGCCGGGAGTGACAAGGCTTACCCCCCGATACTGCCAGGATGCCCTGAGACCGTCTGGGTAGTGGAAGGCGGCGTCGATGCCCTGGCGCTGCACACACGTCATTCAGATAGCCCACCCACGGTGATTGTTTCAGGGGGCGCGGGCTGCCTGGCCTGGATCGAGCAACCCCACATCCAGGCCCTGCTGGCAGTGGCCTTCACTGTCATCGTCGCCCGGGATCGTGAGTCGACCAACGAGATACAGGCTCGGACCGACGCCCAGCACCAACGTCAGGCGGAGCGGCTGCGGGTGCTGACGGACGACGTGAGACTTTGGCTACCGCCCCCCGGTATCAAGGATGTCGCGGATTATCTGCGGTGGGAGGCTGATCATGCCGCGCATTGACATTTTGGATGCCTTTTCACATGAACCCGCCCGACAGGATTTTGTACTGCCGGGCTTCCTGGTAGGTACGGTGGGTGCGCTGATTTCCCCTGGAGGTGCAGGGAAGTCCTTCCTCGCGCTTCAGTTGGCTGCCGCCATCGCCGGGGGTACTGCCCAGGCCAATACAACTGGTTTGGCAATCCACGGCCAGGGGAAAGTGCTCTACCTGAACCTTGAAGATCCCCCGGAAGAGATCCAGCGCCGGCTCTTTTACTTGGGCCAATGCTTCGACCTTATCACTCGTCAGGCCGTCGCCGGGAACCTGACTCTTTCGGCTCGGCAGGGTATTCGCTCGGACATCATGGACCCGAAATTCCATGCGGGCCTGTTAAAGGCTGCTGCTGGTATGAGACTGGTAATCCTGGATACCCTGAGCCGGTGCCACGGCAGCGATGAAAACGACAACGGCCAGATGGCCGCGCTGATCGCACGGCTGGAGAGTATTTCACGCCAAACCGGAGCAGCGATCCTCTTCCTGCACCATACCAGCAAAGCCACCGCCCTGGCCGGGCAGGGTGCCATGCAGCAGGCGGCCCGGGGGGCCTCGGCGCTCATCGACAATGCCCGGTTCTGCGCCAGCTTGGTCAAGATGAGTCAGGACGATGCGGAAAAATTGACCCTTGATGGCCAGCCCATTGCTGAGCGAGACCGGGGTTTTTATGTGCGATACGAGACCGGCAAACAGAACTATGGTCAGGTAGAGGCCGGCCAGTGGTACCAGCGGGGACAGGGTGGGATATTGAGGCCGGTGTCCTTGCAGCCGGCAAACCAGGGCCGGAAGCGGGGGAGGGCTTATGAAACCCTTTGAGCTTACCCACGCTCGGCACGATCCGGCCCATTGCTTGGCTCCTGGCCTGTTTCGCAGCCTGAAGCGAGGCGACCGAAAACGCCTGAAACTCTCGGTTGTTTATCAGTCTGGGAGCGATCGGATTGAGTTTTCTGGTCCGGAACCCCTGGGGGCTGATGATCTGCGGGTGCTTCAGGGTTTGGTGGCGATGGCAGCTGTGTGTGGGACAGAAGGCGGAGGCATCGTCCTGCCGCCGACCCCAGCCACCCATGAAGGCAAGGCTTTGCGGCGGCTGTTGGAGGCAGAATCCGATGCCGCCGATCAAGATGCCCTGGTGGTCAAAGGCAGTTTCCGCCAGCTGGCCCGAGAAATTGGTTACAGCGACATCGAGGATGCCCGCCAGCTTCGGGAATGCATTGAACGGCTCTGGAAGGTATCGATCATTGTGGAACGGGAGGGGCGGCGCATGGGGTTCCGGATTTTGTCCTGCTATGCCAGCGACTCGGCATCGGGCCAACTGCTGGTGGCACTGAATCCCCGACTGACCGAGTCCATTCTGGGAGATCGGCAGTATTTCAGGATTGATCTGGCCGAGGTCCGGGCGTTGAAGTCCGACCCAGCCCGGTTGATGCACCAGCGGTTGCACTGGATCAATGCCGGGCAGCGGAAAGGGGTAATGCTGGATACCCTCTGTTCCTATGTCTGGCCGGATCAAGCCAACCCGGATACCATGAAGAAGCGCCGGCAGGTGGCCCGCAAGGCACTGGCGGAACTATCCGACATTGGCTGGGGTGTCGAGGAATACGCCCCGGGGAAGTTTTGGATATGCCGGCCCAAGTCGGGAACCCAGGAGAGCGCCCAGCCATCGCTCCCCCCCCGGCCAACATTCCCCCGACCCCCGGCTAACCTTCCCCAAACCCCTGGATAACGTTCCCGCTGCGATTCATGGAAATCCTTCTGGCACAAGGGTTTCAGCGGATTCCAATCCGTCCTTCTAAGATTCCCTAAGAATCTCTATCTGCGCGGGTCGGGCGGGGCTGGTGGCCCGCCCTTCCTTGCCTCTCAAACCACCCCGCCGGGCAAGCCGGCGACCCTGAGGGTGGGGCCAGCGGGGAAGAAGATGAGCCCTCGCGGGTGAATTGTCGGTCCTGCTGTACTGGCTGGAGCCGTTCCCGGCCATCCCCTTCCCCCGCCGGCCATTACCCCTGGGGGTCGGCCGCAGGCCGGGGGGAGTAAAGGCCAGTGCTCCTTAACTGACAGAACGGATCAGCGGTACCGGTTCCAGCTCCAGGCTATCGTGATCCAGCTTCCAGATCTGGATATGGCGGGAAAGAATCCGGGCATCGAGCTCGCGAATCTGCCGAGGAATGCCATCCCTAAAATCCTGATGGGTCAGGGCTGTTCGGAGTCGCTGACCGATGGTGCTGGCGCCAGGCCGGGTGATGACGAACCAGACCTCTCGAACCGGAGAGTTTTCTTGGTTAAACACCCAGCGTAGCCACTGGATGACCTTCTCAAAATCCTTGGCACTTCGATAGCTGTGTTCAACTTCTACCCAGGTCCAGCCAGAACTGTCTGCAATTAGCAGGTCTGGCACTTTGTGATAAAGGCTTTTGCAGGGTGCCTGCTGGCTTTGGATTTCTAGTTCCGTGTAGCCATAGGCGGGTGCCCCAATTGCAGCAAAAACACTATTACAGGCTGTGCGGTGGGCGTGAGCATGCCGCAGCCAATCCCGGGCGTGGGCCTTGTCTCCAGGAATTTCAAAAGAGAGCCAGCGGACCCCGGTGGCCGTCAGGGCCACCATCTGCTGACATGCCATCGAATCACGCCGAACAACGATCAGCCGCTCGTCAGACAGCACGGCAATCAACCGCTGGGCCTGGCGGAGGCTGGATGCCGTGATCTTTCCCCAAACAATCCGAGCCAATTGGCGGGTGCTTGCGTAACCCAATCTCGACAGAGCGATCATTGCGCGGAGCCGGTGATCAGCGGCTTTGCCACGAGGCCCGCGGTCCTGATTGGCGGTGGTGGAAGCTGCAAGAAAATTGGTCATGGTGGGCGCTCCTGGGCAAGTTGATACCCGGTATAGCTCCGGAATCGACGTCGCCCACTATGACGGACAGGTACGAACGCATTTTGCGTTCGTGGCGAGGCGCCCTTCCTTGGAAGGGCTACGTGACCATCCCCTCTGCGTCTGCCCTGGACGGGCAGAACGGGGATTGCCTGCCTAGGGGCAGGCTCACGCTGGGGGCCCTCCGCTGCGCTCGGGCAAGGGGCGCACGCCGCCGCACGGGGTTGCCGACCAGGGTCGCCAAAATTCCCCCCGCGCTAAATCCCTACCCTGTCTCACGGGGTGAGCCGGGGCCCGAGGGATTTGCGACGTGCCCCCCTTGCCCGACCGTGGTCGGGGCCCCGGGGTTGTTCCACCCCCCAACACTCCGTCGGCGCTTGGGGCGCCTCAATGGGCCCTGGACGGGCCATTGCCGGTCTGTTGGCTCCCCCCATAGGGCAGATTTGTCAGCGTGGGCGCTGCCAAATCCACTGTCGGACGCCGGTCCGCCACTGCCCTACGGGTGCTCTTCGCGCTGGGGCGCTGCGCAGCCGCAATCGCGGCTTTGCTCTGGCGCGGGCTGGACGCCCTTTGCCTCAGCCCAAGGGCTGATGTTCGCATTTGCCATGGCCCCTGCACCTGAAAAATCCAGTCGCGTGCGATGGGAGTTTTTCAGAATCCGGAGACATCGAATTGCCCCCTGTTCGTATTCGGGGGGCTAAAGCTGCTCGTGAACCTATACGCAGTAGGTCAAATTTCGCACGGTTTCGACTGGATAGCCCCTCAACGGGGTATCGGCGCTTTGCCATGAGTGCGGCTAGGAGAAGCCGTCATGAAATTTCACATCAGCGAACTTGCTTTGTCCCGTCTGGAAGTTCCGAATGGCAAGAAATGGATTGCAGTATTCGATACAGAACAGACTGGTTTTGCTGCGGTTGTAACAGCGGCCGGATCAAAGGCCTACATCGTTTCCTACCGTGATCCTCACGGCAAACAACGGCAGGAAAAGATTGCCAAAGTCGGGGAGATCTCAGCACAAGCTGCCCGGTCCTTGGCTAAAGTCCGATTAGAAGATATCGCCAAGGCCAAAGGCATCATGGCGCCTGGTGACCGCAAGAAGCTGAACCCGACGCTGGAGGAGTTCTTTTTCGATACCTATATGCCGGAGGTAAGATCAAACAGTCGATCCGCTGAAACCCATGCTTCCATATACAGAAATCACCTCCAAGACGCCCTCGGACAAATGCGCCTTAGGGAAATCAACAAGGAGGTACTTCAGGTCCTGAAGGATGAACTGGAGAACAAACCGGTTGCAGGTGGCAGATGGAAGACTCAGCAGGGTAAGACCTTGTCAGAGGGTACGGTGAAGCGAATCATGATTCTTATTCGGCATCTTTTCAATGTGGCGATTGAAAATGGGAAATACGTCGTCGTTGAGAACCCGACCAAATCCTTCAAACTGAAAACGATCCGTAAGGTGACTGGCCAATTTCTGAATGCAGCTCAGCTGCAACGGCTAATGGCCGCCGCAGAGCAATCAGAAAACCCTGATCTTCTCGACATCCTCCGTGTAGCCGCTGCCACTGGATTGCGCAGGTCTAATGTGCTGTCCATGCAATGGAGCTGGTTGGATTTGGAGCGCGGAACTTTGACCGTACCCGATTGGGCTGACAAAGCCAAGCAGGGCTTCAGTGTATTTCTGGCCGCCGAGGTTGTCGACCTGTTGAAGAAACGCCAACAAAATGCAACGTCATGTTGGGTATTCCCGAACCCCAAGACCGGCAAGCCTTACCATTCCTGCCGCGCCGCGTGGGAAATGGTTCGGAAACGGGCTGGGCTGCCGACATTGCGCACCCATGATTTGCGTCACACGTTTGCAAGTATGATGTTGGAGTCCGGCGCTGACATTATCGATGTGCAGGCAGCCTTGGCTCATACACAGTTGAAGACGACTGCTGTATATCTCCATCTGTTGGATTCTCGGAAGCAAAATAAGGCCAATGCCGCTGTACAGGCGACAGGTATTTTTGCGTAGGCCATATGTTGACTGACTCACCCTCACCCCGCTCCGGCGGGGTTTTTTCATGGTTGGTCAGATTTGTTGATGGGCCAACACTGGCCGTACCAACCCACCCCGCGCCAGCGGCTCGGTTAGCCGAAAAGCTCACTGTGAGAGCCAAGGCGTGCCAGCCTCAAGGTCTCTGCATCGGGCTTTCGATAGATCAGCAGTAGATCAGGTTTGATATGGCACTCACGATATCCAGCCCAATCGCCGCTGAGATCGTGATCACGCAGCTTTGCTGGTAGTGGTTTGTCATGCACTAATGCTGTGAGAACGTGAACCAAATCTGTGTCCAAGGATGCCCGGTGGGCGCCTTTGCTTTCCCGCTTGTAGTCGCGCTTAAACGCTGAGGATCGCTCAATCGTGCGCATGGAGGTCCGCCATCAGGTCCTCCACGGAAGCAAAGCGCTTACCCTTCCCAGCTTCCAACTCAGCCATAGCCTTCCGAGTAACGGTATTCGGAGCCTTGACCTCGAAGGGTAGCCGGCGCTCGTCAGCAACCCGCAGCATCAGCAGACGGATGGCATCAGAGATGGACAGGCCCATCGCTTCCAGGGCAGTGGCGGCACGCTCCTTGGTAGCGGAATCTATACGAGCGCGGACGTAGGTGTCGGCAGCGGTATTCATGATGGACCTCCAGTCCAATTGGCAGTGTAAATTGTAGTCACACTGAGACTACATAGCAAGGAGGTTCTTACTCCACCTCGATGCGGGCTGTGAGATGGATTGCAGGCCCATGGGATACTGGGATGGTACCGGGAAGGGAAATATCCCTAATAAATCAATACACCGCTCCTCAGTAAGCGCAGTTGCCGCTTGATCATCCCAGCAAGATTGATGGGATGATCATCGCAACCGGAAAAGTGGCTACTGATTCAAGGAGGTATTTCATGGCAAAGTCATACGCTCACCACCAGTTCGGACACCATTACCGGCGGATCGGGTAACGATACGATCAATGGTGGTACTAACGGCACGACCGATAATTGGTCTGCATTCGACACAATTGATGGTGGTGCGGGCACTGACACCATGACCATCAACACCATCGGTACAGCTTCACCCGGTGGAGCGACCGTTACCAACGTTGAAACCCTCAAGATCAACACCTCGGGCGCTGGTTATACCCTGGATGCCTCCACCTATACTGGCCTGACTTCGCTGATTTTGAATGACAGTGCGCAGGTGGCCGGTAACATCTCGCTGAACGGGACTGCTGCTACTACCGTCACGACCGCAGGTCAGACCACCGGCACAATCTCTGTGGGCGCCACTACTGCACCCACCGGTGCAGTGACCGTTACGAGCGTGGGCTCCGCTGCCTCCGCTTCTGCTGTTGGCGCAATCACCGTCAAGGGCGGCACGACCGTTTCGGTTACGCAAACTGCGACGAACTCCACCGCAGCAGCCGTTGGTGCCAATGGCACGGCCACCGGTAGCGCCGTTACTGTGACTGGTACTGCCGACACGACCAGCGTTTCCGTCAAGGAGTCTGCTCCGGTTGCTGCTGTTACGGGTGTTACAGCCGTAACCGAGTCAACGGCGGTCACAATCAATGCGACTGGTTTGACGGCAGGTCAATCAGTAACGATTGGCGGATTGACGTATACATCAACTGGCGTAACTACCCAAGCGCAATTGATCGCTGGTTTTACAAGTTTGGCTGCTGGTGCTACTACTGGTGGTGCTGCAGCTACTGGTACATACTCTGGCACCCTGACCGGCTTCTCAAGTGGTGCAAACGTTGGCGGTGTTATTACTTTTACGAGTACTACCGCTAGTTCAAACGTTACAGACCTTGCTGAAACTGATGCTTCAAATGCTATTGATGCGTTGGTAACGACACAGGGCGCTGCATTTGTTCAAGGCGTAGTGGGCGTTGCGGCCGGTGATGTCACCATCACTGACGTGAATTCCACTTCCGCCACCGCTGCTGGCAAGATCACCACGGTCAGCCTGGAGAACTTCGGTGCAGCTACCATCAATTCTGGTGCGTTGGCCACTCTGACCCTGGCCGGCAAAGGCACCAGTGTTGCCGAAACCTCGGGCGCGCTGACCACCGCGACTGCCACCACCCTGGCGTTGAACCTGAACGGCATCACCACCACGGGCGCAGTGACTCTGGACAGCGATTACACGACGGTGAACGTCGCTGCCGGCACAGCTGCGAGCACCCTGAACAGCCTGTCGGCCTCCGGCGCCAAAGCAGTGAACATCAGCGGCGACAAGGCCCTGACTGTTTCTGGTCATACGTTTAATTCGGCTGCTGTAATTACTAGCACCAGCACTGGTGATGTGAAATTCACCGGCGCAATTCTTGCTGGTCAGAAATATGTGGGTGGTAGCGGCGCTGATACGATTACCCTGTCTGCTTCGGGCACAACCGCCATTACAACCGGCGCAGGGAATGATACCGTGACCTATGCTGGCGTGATGGGTACGGGTGGTTCAGTAGATGCTGGTGACGGTACTGATACGATCGTGATGACACGCGCTCAAGGTGTCACTGCGACGGGTTCAACTGCTTTTGCAGCAACTGTCTCAAACTTTGAAGTACTGTCGTTGAGTGATGCCGCTGGTGCCGCTGCCATCGACATGTCCAAGGCAGATGGAATGAACACCTTGTCTATCGCTGGTTCGACTGCTGCATTGACAGTGTCAGGTGCTGCTGCCGACTTTACGCTGGTACAAACGGCGGCGACTACCGTCGCGGGTAGCGTTGCTCTCGCAGTCGACAGTGGTACCACGGACAACGTTAATCTTAAGTTTGCCGCGACCGATGGCTTTACCAACTCCGCTGCATACACGATCGCCAACGTCGAAACTCTCACCATTACCACCGACGACACCGATACGACAGCTGCTACGGCCGCATTTGTGTCCCCGCTGGTTGTTGCTGCTACTAAGACCATCACCATCTCCGGTGACGCTGGCCTGAGTCTGGCTGGTTCCACTCTGACGGCATTGACGAAAGTTGATGCCAGTGGTGTGACGGCGACGGGTGCGGGTGGTGCGGTGACCGTCACGACCGCGGCAACGACCGGTGTTACGCTGACCGGTGGTGCTGGTAATGACGCGCTGACCGGTAGTTCTGCCGCTGGCAAGGCCGACACCATCAGTGGTGGTGCTGGTAACGATACGATTACCGGTGGTTCGGGCAATGACGTCCTGAGTGGTGGTGCTGGTAACGACACGATCACCATCGGCGCAGGCGCCAATACGGTGGATGTAGGTACCGGTACGAATACGGTCTCGACCTCGGCAGTTATGGCTGGCCTGAACGTCATCACCTTCGGTTCGGGTGTGGATACGTTCGATGTCAACCATGTTACGAGCGCTGCCGGTTACTATCCTTCGATCATCGGTATCGCTGCCGGCGATAAGATCGACTTGGTCGGTGCTAGCGTAGGTACATTGGTGGCAGAAGCGACCCTGGGCGCCAAAATCACCCTGGGTGGTGCAGCCACATTCGCCAATTACCTGGATGCAGCCAACGCGGGTAACGGTAGCGGCAACGCTATTGCCAACTGGTTCCAGTACAACGGCAACACCTACGTTACCGTCGATAACGCGGCAGCTGCCACGTACTCTGACGGTGTCGATTTGGTGATCGAACTGGTTGGTGTGGTTGATCTCGCCAGTTCCACGCTGGCCGCTGAAGTTATTACACTCGTGTAAGGACGATAATAGGAAACGGACCTAGTTAATCAGTCCAGCACCCTAGCCCTCGGCTGATTGAGGGCGTAGTACTCAAAACCCCGCTTCTCAAAAGGAGGCGGGGTTTTTCTTAGCACACTCCCCATGTGTTCAGAAAAGCCCCGTACATCTGCAATCTGCGAAGGAAAACCATGACCGACTGGACCGCCGGCTACGTGGCCGACATTGGCTACACCTTTGGCTACTATCAAGAACTCAACCCCCACCGCGTCAAACTCGCGTTTCTGAACCAGGGGCTGGTCTTCCCGGAAGTTGGCAGCGCTTGCGAGCTTGGATTTGGTCAAGGCCTGAGTGCCAACTTTCACGCTGCCGCTTCAGTGACGCACTGGCACGGCACCGACTTCAACCCCAGCCAAGCCAGCTTTGCCAAGGAACTGGCTGGCGCTTCGTGCGCAGGTGCCAAGCTCTATGACGAGGCCTTTGCCGAGTTCGCCAACCGTCCAGACCTGCCAGATTTTGACTACATCGGCCTGCACGGCATCTGGAGCTGGATTAGCGATGAGAACCGCCAGGTGATCGTCGACTTCATCCGCAAGAAGTTAAAGGTTGGTGGTGTGCTCTACATCAGCTACAACACCCTGCCGGGCTGGGCCAGTTTTGCGCCGATGCGCCACCTGATGACCGAGCATGCCGAGGTGCTGGGAACCGAAGGGCGGGGTATTGTCAGCCGCATTGATGGTGCGTTGGACTTCGCTGAGAAGCTCTTGGCTACCAACCCTACATTTAGCCGTGCCAATCCTTTAGTGGCAGACCGCCTCAAAGGCATGAAGGCTTACAACCGCCACTACCTGGCGCACGAGTACTTCAACCGTGACTGGCACCCCATGCATTTCGCCACCATGGCCGAATGCTTGGCGCCAGCCAAACTTCAATACGCCTGCTCGGCCCATTATCTGGATCATATTGATGCGATCAATCTGACCGCCGAACAGCAAGCCTTCCTCAAAGAAATTCCTGACCCGATGTTCCGCGAGACGGTGCGCGATTTCATGGTCAACCAGCAGTTCCGCCGTGACTATTGGGTCAAGGGTGCACGCAAGCTCACTGCGCTGGAGCAGGCCGAGCAGCTCAGACAACAGAACGTCATCTTGGTGACCCACCGCCCCGACGTATCGTTGAAAGTCACCGGTGCTCTGGGCGAGGCCGACATGAGCGAGGCGGTCTACGCTCCCATCCTCGACCTCCTCACCGACCACAAGGCCAAAACCCTCGGCCAGATCGAGCAATCCGTGAAAGACAAGGGGATTGCCTTCGCCCAGATCACCCAGGCCACGATGGTGCTGACCGGGGCTGGTCACTTGGCGTTGGTGCAGGACGATGCCGTGACAGCCAGGGCCAAGAAGCAAACCGACAAGCTCAACGCTCACCTGTGTCAGAAAGCTCGCGGCAGCAACGACATCAGCTATCTGGCCAGCCCGGTCACTGGCGGTGGCTTTGCCGTCAATCGCTTTCAGCAACTGTTTCTGTTGAGTATCGCCCAGGGCAAGAAGCAGCCCGCCGAATGGGCACAGCTCGTCTGGCAGACCATCGCCGCTCAAGGCCAAAAGCTGGTCAAGGAAATCAAGACCCTGGAAACCCCGGAGGAAAACCTCGCCGAACTCACCGCCCAGGCCACGGCTTTTGCGGAGAAGCAGTTGCCGATTTTGAGGGCGTTGCAGATCGTTTAAGGGGAGTTCCCCTCTCTCTCCCGGCCCCTCTCTCCCACAGGGACTTCCTTCGGTCGCAGCGAGTGGAGAAGGGGTCGAGGTCGTGATCGAGAACGCGGCGGGGAAACTGGTGGGCGTCAAGGTGAAAGCGGCCGCCACCGTCAAGGAAAGGGATCTGCGTGGCCCGAGAAAGTTGGCCAGCATCGCGGGCGACCCATTCAAGATGGGCGTATTGCTCTATGACGGTGCCGAGACGATGCCGCTCGGAGACGGAATCTGGGCGGCGCCGTTGTCGACCTTGTGGGGCACATAAAGCCGCGTCCTTGTGATTTGTCAGGGAAGCCGACTTTGCATGACAGAAGCTTAATTCCTGTCTTTTGGCTGATTCCGGGCCTAAGCCATAAAACGTCGCTCTGGGTCCCCCATAAGCGATACAGTTCCATCATGAAAATCTCCATTGCCCGCCCCCGTGTCTTGCGCCCCGATGGGGTGATGCTCCGCCTTTTCGCCGTCCTGCTGGCCGCCTTGCCCCCACTCGCCCTGGCCGCGGGGCCAGCAGAGTGTGCGCCCCAGGACGGGTTGAAGCCCATTTGCGGCCTGCATCAGCCCGGCGATCTGGAGGCCCTGCCCGATGGACGGCATCTGCTGGTGACCCAGATGAACATGGGCAACACCACTTTCGGCGTGAGCTGGAAGCCGGGGCAATTGACCCGGGTGGATGGGGCCAGCGGCGAGAGGGTGCCGGCCTACCCCCGACCCGGTGCCCTGGTGCGCAGCAACCCGCGCAAGGGCTGGGGCGATCCCGCCTGCCCCGAGGAAATCGGTTCCGCCCTGTCGCCAGGGGGGCTGCACCTGTCCCGCCGGAACGATGGTGTCTGGCAGGTGCTGGTGGTGAACCATGGCGTGCGCGAGTCGGTGGAGTTCTTCGAGCTGGGCCGCGACGGTCTCCAATGGCGGGGCTGCGTGGTGGCGCCGCCGACCAGCCTGCTGGGTGATGTGGCGGCCCTGCCCGGGGGAGCCTTTGCCGCCACCAACATGATTGATGGCCACCGGCTCGATCTTGTGGCGCGCATCGGCGCTGTCGTGGCCCGGGGGGAGGACACCGGGTTTGTCCTGACCTGGGCGCCCGGCGCGGGCTGGAAGCAGATACCCGGCTCCGGGGGCACCCTGCCCAAGGGCATCCAGAGCGACAGCGACGGGCGCCATGTCTATTACAGCGTCGGCGGGCTGCGGGCCGAAGTGCGCAAGGTGGTCGTGGCAACGGGGGCACAGGTGGCGACGGCGCCCGGGCTCCAGGCCGAGCGGCTGTCCTGGGATGGCCGGCGCCTGCTGGCCACGGGCTTCGAAGGCCCCTACCGGGCCGATGTCTGCGGCAAGGTGGCAGGGCACTGTCCAGCGCCCTTCCATGTCACTGCCCTCGATTCCTCGACCCTGGCCACGACCCGCCTGTTCAGACAGGATGGAACGGCCCTGGAGGGCGCCACGGTGGCGGTGCCCCAGGGCAAGCGTTGGTTCCTGGGCAGTTTCATCAGCCGGCACATTCTGTCCATTCCCCGCCCCTAACGCGCAGGGTCGCCAGCACTACCCCCGAGGAGTGCGTCAGGCGGGGCTCTCCATGGCGGTCCATTCAATGGCAAGGCGGTAGCCCACCGCCAGCAAGGCCGGGCCAAGGAAGGCGCCAATCACGCCAAAGGCCAGCACCCCGCCAAGCATGCCCAGGAAGACGACGGCGAAGGGAAGGCTGGCGCCGCGGCTGATGATGAAAGGCTTGATCAGGTTATCCGCCATGCTGACCAGAAAAAAGCCCCAGGCGGCAACGAAGGCCGCCCAGCCTGGCTCCCCCTGCTGGAGCAGCCAGATCGCCGCGCCGCCCCAGACCAGGGGTGGGCCAACGGGGACGACGGACAGGAAAAAGGTGGCCAGCCCAAGCAGCACCGCACCGGGTACGCCCGCGATGGCAAAACCCATGGCCGCCAGGATGCCCTGGGCCAGTCCGGTACCGAGAATGCCGTAGATCACCCCGGTCACGGCTCCTCTGGCGATCCCCAGCAGGTAGCTGGCGCGGTCTCTGCTCAGACGGCCCAGGGCGATGCCCAGACGCCGGGACAGCGCCTCGCCATGCAGAAAGAAAAAGAAGGCGAGAAATATGGACAGGGCAATGTCAATCACGCCCTGGCCGACAATGCGGCCCCCGACCAGGGCGGCATCCTTCGCCGGCTTGGCCAGTTTCTGCAATTCGACTGTCAGTTGCGCCCCGTCGTGAGCGAACCTTTGCCAGTAGTCGTAGCCGGACTGTCCGACCAGGGGCAGTTTGGCCAGCCATGCGGGCGCGTCAGGCAAGCCGTTCTGAAACAGGGCGGTGGCGGCTCGGTCGAGTTCGGCGACGTTGTCGGCCAGCACCAATGCCACGATGGCCACCGGCCCAAGCAGAACCACGGCCACCAGCAAAATCATCAGGCTGGCCGCCACGACCCGGCGCCCTCCGACACGGCGATCCAGCCAGAGAAAACCCGGCCAACTGGTCGAGGCCAGGATGGCGGCCCAGACCAGTGCGGTAAGAAAGGGCCACAACACCAACAGGCAGCCCCCGACCAGCAAGGAGAGCGCGAAAACAGTGGGAACACGATCGAATGGGGGGCGCGGCATGTTCGTCTCCCGATGAAATCGGGCTAGCCGCAGGAGGTGTCGCAGGTGCAGCAACCACCGGCAGCAATGTCGGCCAGGGCATGTTGGTAGCTGGCAGCCACGTCTTCCGGTCGGGAGATGGTGATTTCGGTATCCCGCATCAGACCGTCGGTCAGGCAATAGACCCAGCCGTGAAGGGTCAGCTCCTGGCCCCGGGCCCAGGCATCGCGCACCACGGTGCTGTGGGAGAGATTGACCACTTGCTCGACGATATTGAGTTCGCAGAGTCGATCCGTCCGGTCTTCGCCGGAAAAGCGATCCAGCAGGGCCTGGTGCTTGTCCCGCACATCCTGAATCATCCGCAGCCAGTTGTCGATCAGGCCCAGGCGCTCGTTGTCCAGGGCAGTCCGCACGCCGCCGCAGCCATAGTGCCCCACCACCATGATGTGGCGCACCTTGAGCACATCCACCGCGAACTGCACCACCGACAGGCAGTTCAGATCGGTATGGGCCACCATGTTGGCGATATTGCGATGAACGAAGACTTCGCCCGGCAGGAGGCCGGTGATCTGGTTGGCCGGAACGCGAGAGTCCGAACAGCCGATCCACAGGTATTCGGGGGATTGCAGTTCCGCCAGCTTGGAAAAGAAGTCCGGGTCCTCGGCACGGATTTTTTCCGCCCAGCGCCGATTGTTCTCGAACAGGTGTTCCAGGTTTCTGTTTTTCATTTTTTCAGGTCCGCTACAGCGCTTTCAAGGTCCTGCCTCAGAACAGGTCATCGGCCACGAAGGGGTTGGTGCGGCGCTCCCGGCCGAAAGTGGAGTTGGGGCCGTGGCCAGGGACGAATTCCACCTCATCGCCCAGGGGCCAGAGCCTTTCCCGGATGGAGCGGATCAGGGCGCGATGGTCGCCGCCAGGCAGATCGGTGCGGCCGATGGAACCGGCGAACAGCACGTCCCCCACCCAGGCCATGGCGCTGGCGCGGTGAAAGTAGATCACATGCCCTGGGGTGTGCCCCGGACAATAGCTGACTTCCAGGGTTTGCTCGCCGAAGTTCACTACATCGCCCTGCTCCAGCCATCGGTTGGGCGTGAAGGCCTCGCCGCCGAAACCCAGGCCGAAATGCCGCCCCTGTTCGGGCAGGGACTGGATCAGGGCTTCTTCGCTACGCTGGGGGCCTTCGATCGGGATTCCCAACTGATGGGCGATGGTGCCAGCGCCGCCGGCATGGTCCAGGTGGCCGTGGGTGAGGAAAATCTTTTCCAGGGTCACGCCGGCCTTGGCAACGGTGGCCAGGATGCGCTCGGTGTCGCCCCCCGGGTCCACCAGGGCGGCGCGTTGGCTTGTCTCGCAGATCAGCAGGGAGCAGTTCTGCATGAAGGGTGTCACGGGGATGATGGTGTATTTCATGTCACGAGTTCAGCGATGGCATAGAGACAACCGACGGCAACCAGCAGCAGCAGGGGGTAGAGCCACCAGGGGGCGCTCTTGTCGGCATAGGGATCGGTCAGCGCCCGTTCCGCGCCCGGCGGCAACTGGGCCAGACCGGTCAGGGAGGTGCCGAAGGGAATGTTGATGCGGGCCCGTGCATTCACGGCCCAGCCATTGGCATCCAGCAGGGGGCCCAGGTTGCGGGAGCGCAGCTTGAACCAGGCAATCACCATGGCCGGGCCGGAGACTATCAGCAGCAGTGCCATCAGGGCAAATGGCCACTGCCAGGCCTTGAGGTTCAGCAGACCGGTCACGGTGGCGGCGATGGCGGTGCCCAGGGCACCCACCGCCAGGCCGATGGCGGCAAAGATGCCGGCGAACTTTCCCACATCGAAGGGCGGAGACGGAGCTGCCGGCGCCGCCTGGGGCGAGGCCGCCCGCTGCCCCATTTCCAAGGCCGCCGCGGCCATCCGCGCCTCGGCCGCGCCGGCCCGGCTGGCCGCCATTTTCTGCACCTGCTCGGAAATGAAGCGGCTCAGGCGGCGATAGGGCGACCAGAAGGCCTGGCGCAGGCTGATGGGGTGATCCACGATACGGGTGATGGTGGCATCCCAGTCCCGGCCCTTGCGGTCATAGAACACGCCATTGCGCCCCGCCAGCAACTGGTCCGCATCGCCGGCGGTGAAGGCCGCGGCGATGGTGGTCTTTTCCTCGCCTGCCTCGCCTCGCCTGACGCAATCGCAATACACCAGGCACATCCGGGACAGGGTGGCCAGTGCCCCATGACGGACCGGATCGGCCACGGTCACGCACAGTTCCGCCGCCCTGCCGTCCAGATACAGCGTGCCGCACTGAAACACGGCCTTGCCCCGCCGGGTATAGAAATCGCGAAAGGCCACGAAGTTGTTGGCCAGGGGCATCAGGTCGCGCACGTAGCGGGCCAGCCGCTCCAGATCGGCCAGGGCGCTCGCGGCGACACCGACCTCCCCGGGCCGGGCGGCCAGCCACTGGCCATAGGGAGCGAGGGCTTCCTTGGCGGCCGTCCATTGGGCTTCGCTCAGCCCGTCCAGGGCGCCCAGCAAGGGGGTCAGCAGCATCTGGTTAAGAGTTTTCACCGGCTCCGCCCAGGCTGGATTCAGGCCGATATCCAGGGGCAACGCCCGCCCGGCCTCGATGCGAGCCAGGGGCAGGCCGGCCAGGGTGTCAGCCGCCAGCAGGGGCGGCGCGGACAAGGTTCTGTAGGTGGCCTCATCGGCGTTGAGGGCCGCGCCGGCACAGTCATCGAAGGCGGCCAGGCGGCAACGCAGAAAATAGTCGTCGATCTTCCCGCGCACCGCTTCCAGCGCCTCGTGGGCCACCGCTGTGGCTTCTCCCAGGGGACTGCTGACGGCAGCCTCCCGCCAGGCGCCCTCGGCTGCTTCCAGCCAGCGGGTTTCCGCCGCGGCAATTTCCTCCACGCCGATGGGCTGATCCTCGGGCCGTCCCAGATCGGCGACTATCGCCCGGGCCGCCTGGTAAAGCGCCGAATCTGCCTCTTCCCGAATGGCATCGAGAGGCACCCCGGGCAGATCCTGTCCCAACACCTCGGTACGGCTCAGACGCTGGCCGGCCCAGGCCACGGCAGCAATCAGCTCCGGGGCACGGATGTGGCCGTCGCCATCGCTGTCGATCAGGCGCAGGGTTTCTTCATCGAACGCTATGCCCCGGGTAGGGCAGGAAAGGGCTACCCATAGCTTCTGGTCCAGGTCTCCGATGGCCAGCAGATCGGCGCCGCTGTCGAGGCGAACCTGATCGAAACCACCGGCTCGGAAAAATCGCCACGAATGGCTGGAGACGAAGGGATTCATGAGCAGACCCTTGAAGATTGCAGGACTCTATTTATAAACGATATTCCGTGTGGCCGTGGCAATACACGCCCCCTTCCCCGACTATCGCTGATGCAGACGACAAAAAAGGCAGCCGAGGCTGCCTTTTTTGTCGTGTCGGACAAGCAGATTCAGTGGCCGTGCTTGCGCAGTCGCTGAATGGCCGCCAGTTGTGCCACGGCTTCGGCCAGTTCGGCCTGGGCACGGGCATAGTCCATTTCGGAGCCCCGGTCGTGCATGGACTCCTCGGCCTTGCGCTTGGCTTCCATGGCCTTGGCTTCGTCCAGGTCACGGCCCCGGATGGCGGTATCCGCCAGCACGGTCACCAGCCCCGGTTGCACCTCCAGCATGCCGCCGGCGACGAAGATCAGCTCTTCCTTGTCGTGAGGCAGTTTCAGGCGCACGGCACCCGGCCTGATCCGGGTCATCAGCGGCATGTGGCCAGGCAGAATCCCCAACTCGCCGGCTTCACCGGGGAGGGTCACGAATTCTGCCAGACCGGAGAAGATGGACTCTTCCGCGCTGACGACGTCTACATGAATGGTCATTGCCATATTTGTACTCCGTGAGGAGTGAAGAGTAAAGGCCCGGAAGCCCTCAGCCCTCACTACAAGGTCTTGGCTTTCTCGAAGGCTTCCTCGATGCCGCCCACCATGTAGAAGGCCTGCTCGGGCAGGTTGTCGCATTCGCCTTCCACGATCATCTTGAAGCCCTTGATGGTGTCCTTCAGGGTCACGTACTTGCCGGGAGAGCCGGTAAACACTTCGGCCACATGGAAGGGCTGGGACAGGAAGCGCTGGATCTTGCGGGCGCGGCCCACGGCCAGCTTGTCTTCCGGCGCCAGTTCATCCATGCCCAGAATGGCGATGATGTCGCGCAGTTCCTTGTAGCGTTGCAGGGTCATCTGCACGCCGCGGGCCACGGAGTAGTGCTCCTCACCCACCACCAGCGGATCGAGCTGGCGGGAGGTGGAATCCAGGGGATCCACGGCGGGGTAGATACCCAGGGCGGCGATGTCCCGGGACAGCACGACGGTGGAGTCCAGGTGAAGGAAGGTGGTGGCGGGCGACGGATCGGTCAAGTCATCCGCAGGCACATACACGGCCTGGATGGAGGTGATCGAACCCACCTTGGTGGAGGTGATGCGCTCCTGCAGGCGGCCCATTTCCTCGGCCAGGGTGGGCTGGTAGCCCACGGCGGAAGGCATGCGGCCCAGCAGGGCGGACACTTCGGTACCGGCCAGGGTGTAGCGGTAGATGTTATCGACGAAGAACAGGATGTCGCGGCCTTCGTCGCGGAACTTCTCGGCCATGGTCAGGCCGGTCAGCGCCACGCGCAGACGGTTGCCGGGAGGCTCGTTCATCTGGCCGAACACCATGCCCACCTTGTCGAGCACGTTGGAGTCCTTCATCTCGTGGTAGAAGTCGTTGCCCTCACGGGTACGCTCGCCCACGCCGGCGAACACGGACAGACCGCTGTGCGCCTTGGCGATGTTGTTGATCAGCTCCATCATGTTCACGGTCTTGCCCACGCCGGCGCCGCCGAACAGGCCCACCTTGCCGCCCTTGGCGAACGGGCAGATCAGGTCGATCACCTTGATGCCGGTTTCCAGCAGCTCGGTGGCGGGGGACAATTCGTCGAACTTGGGTGCACGGGCGTGAATCGGGCGAATTTCATCCGCCTGGATCGGGCCGGCTTCGTCGATGGGACGACCCAGCACGTCCATGATCCGGCCCAGGGTGCCATGGCCCACCGGAATGGAGATGGCCGCGCCGGTGTTCTTCACGCTCATGCCGCGGCGCAGGCCGTCGGAGGAGCCCAGGGCGATGGTACGCACGATGCCGTCGCCGAGCTGTTGCTGTACTTCGAAGGTCAGGCCGGTCTCGGCGTTGCCAATGTTGGCGTCGTCGAGAACCAGGGCGTCATAGACCTTGGGCATGGCTTCGCGGGGGAACTTGATGTCCACCACGGCGCCGATGCACTGGACGATGTTTCCGTTGCTCATGGTTGTTTCCTCAATGCTAAAAATCCGTTAACCCGCTGATCAGCCCGCAATAGCCGCCGCACCGCCGACGATCTCGGAAATCTCCTTGGTGATCGCCGCCTGCCGGGCCTTGTTGTAAACCAGTTGCAGTTCCTTGATCACGTTGCCGGCGTTGTCGGTGGCGGACTTCATGGCCACCATCCGCGCGCTCTGCTCGGAAGCCATGTTCTCGGCCACGGCCTGATAGATCAGGGCTTCCACGTAGCGCACCAGCAGATCGTCGATCACGGTCTGGGCGTCCGGCTCGTAGAGGTAATCCCAGGAGCCGTCGGGAGTACCGAGCCGCTCGCCCGTGAGGGGCAGCAACTGCTCGATCACTGGTTCCTGCTTCATGGTGTTGATGAAGCGGGTGTAGGCCACATACACGGCATCCAGCTCGTCGTTCTGGAAGGCGTCGATCATGACCTTGATGGGTCCGATCAGTTTTTCCAGATGGGGCGTATCGCCCAGTTGGGTGACATGGGAAACGACCTTGCCGCCCATGCGCTGGACGAAGCCGAGACCCTTGTTGCCGATGCAGGTGGCGCGGATGTCGCTCACGCCGTCTTGTTCCCATTGCCGCATGTTGCTCAACAGCAGGCGCAGGATGTTGGTGTTCAGGCCGCCGCACAAGCCCTTGTCCGTGGTCACCAGGATCACGCCGACCCGCTTCACCGGTTCCCGCTTGACCAGGAAGGGATGGCGATAGTCGGTCACGTTGGCCTGGGAGAGGTTGGCCGCCAGACGGCGAATTTTCTCGCTGTAGGGGCGGGCGGCCCGCATCCGTTCCTGCGCCTTGCGCATCTTGGAGGCGGCCACCATCTCCATGGCCTTGGTGATCTTCTTGGTGTTCTGGACGCTCTTGATCTTGGTGCGGATCTCTTTTCCGACTGCCATGATCGCTCTCCTTAAAAGGGTTTAAGGATTACGCCCAGGACTTCTTGAACTCTTCGACCGCGGCCTTCAACTGCGCCTCGGCGTCCTTGTCCAGGTCCTTGGAAGTCTCGATCTTGCTCACCAGATCAGCGTTTTTCTGCTTGACGAACTGATGCAGGGCGGATTCGAAAGGCAGAATCTTGGCCACATCCACATCGTCCATGTAGCCTTCGTTGGAGGCATACAGGGAGATCGCCATTTCCGCCACCGACAGGGGGGCGTACTGGGGCTGCTTCATCAGTTCGGTCACGCGGCGGCCGCGCTCCAGCTGCTTGCGGGTGGCTTCGTCCAGGTCGGAGGCGAACTGGGCGAAGGCCGCCAGTTCCCGGTACTGGGCCAGGGCCAGACGCACACCGCCACCAAGCTTCTTGATGACCTTGGTCTGGGCCGCGCCACCGACGCGGGACACCGAGATACCGGCGTTCATGGCAGGACGGATGCCGGCGTTGAACAGGTCGGTTTCCAGGAAGATCTGACCGTCGGTAATGGAGATCACGTTGGTCGGCACGAAGGCGGACACGTCGCCAGCCTGGGTTTCGATCACCGGCAGGGCGGTCAGGGAGCCGGTCTTGCCCTTGACCTCGCCGTTGGTGACCTTTTCCACGTAGTCGGCGGAAACGCGGGCGGCGCGCTCCAACAGGCGGGAGTGGATGTAGAACACATCGCCGGGATAGGCTTCGCGGCCGGGGGGGCGGCGCAGCAGCAGGGATATCTGGCGATAGGCCCAGGCCTGCTTGGTCAGATCGTCATAAACGATCAGGGCGTCCATGCCGCGGTCGCGGAAGTACTCGCCCATGGTGCAGCCGGCGTAGGGGGCGATGTACTGCATCGCGGCGGATTCGGAGGCAGTAGCCGCCACCACCACGGTGTATTCCATGGCGCCGTGCTCTTCCAGCTTGCGCACCACGTTGGCGACGGTGGAAGCCTTCTGGCCGATGGCGACATAGACGCAGAATACGCCCTGGCCCTTCTGGTTGATGATGGTATCCACCGCGACGGCGGTCTTGCCGGTCTGGCGGTCGCCGATGATCAGCTCGCGCTGACCGCGGCCCACGGGCACCATGGCGTCGATGGCCTTGAGGCCGGACTGCACGGGCTGGGACACGGACTGACGCCAGATAACGCCGGGAGCAACCTTCTCAACCTTGTCGGTGAGTTTGTTGTTCAGGGGCCCCTTGCCGTCGATCGGCTCGCCCAGGGCATTGACCACGCGACCCAGTACTTCGGGTCCGACCGGCACTTCCAGAATACGACCGGTACATTTGACGGTGTCGCCTTCGGTGATGTGCTCGTATTCACCCAGGATCACGGCGCCGACGGAGTCGCGCTCCAGGTTGAGGGCCAGACCGAAGGTGTTGCCGGGAAATTCCAGCATTTCGCCCTGCATCACATCGGCCAGACCGTGAACGCGGCAAATGCCGTCAGTGACCGAAACCACAGTGCCCTCATTGCGGGCGGTGGCGGCCAACTGCATGTTCTGGATCCGGCTCTTGATCAGGTCGCTGATTTCAGAGGGATTGAGGTTCATGGAATTGCTCCTAATTCTTTAGCGCGGTGGCCATGGCGGCAAGCTTGCCGCGGACGGATGCGTCGATGACTTCGTCGCCGATGGCGATGCGGACACCGCCAATCAGTTCAGGCACGGTGCGGACAGTCGCCTTGATCTTGCAGTTGAACTTGCGCTCGAGATCGGCCACGAGGACCTGCAAGGCGGCATCGTCCATGGGGAAGGCCGACTCCACGTCGGCATCCTTGCTGCCTTCGTGGCTGTTCTTCAACTCATCGAACAGTTGGGCGATTTCCGGCAGGAAAGTCAGCCGTTCGTTATCCACCAGGACACGGACAAAGTTCTGCTGCTCGGCCGAAAGTCCCTCACCGACCACGTCGGTGAATAACTTGGCCAGTTGCTCGGGCATCAGGCGGGGACTGGCGATGCACTCGCCCATCTCCGTCGCGGCGGCCACGGCCGCCATGCGCCCCAGGGACTGGGACCAGGCAGCCAGGGCAGCGCCGTTACCGGCGCCCTTGGCCAACTGGAACGCGGCCTCTGCGTAGGGACGCGCCAGGGTGACGTTCTCGGCCATGGCGGATCAGAGCTCCGACTTGAGTTGGGCCAGCAGATCAGCGTGGACCTGGGCGTTGATCTCCTTGCGGAGAATCTTCTCGGCTCCGGCCACAGCCAGTTGGGCCACATGCTCGCGCAGGGCCTCCTTGGCACGCTGGGAAGCAGCGGCGGCTTCGGTTTCGGCGGCTTCACGAGCAGCGGCGACGATGCGCGCAGCTTCGGCACGGGCTTCGTCCAGAAGCTGGGCAGTCTGCTTCTCGGCACCAACGCGCAGATCGGCAGCGGACTCGCGTGCACGGCGCAGCTCGTCGGTAGCCTTTTTTTCCGCGTGGACCAGATCGGCTTTTGCCTTGTCCGCAGCCGCGAGCCCGTCGGCGATCTTCTGCGCCCGCTCGTCCAGTGCCTTCATGATGGGGGGCCACACGAACTTCATCGTGACCCAGGCCAACACGAAGAACACAACCAGCTGGGCAAACAGCGTTGCGTTCAGATTCACGGTATTCGCTCCTTAAAAGCGTGTTTAAGGGAAGCGATTACTTGAGGATGAACGGGTTGGCGAAGGCGAACATCATCGCGATACCAACGCCGATCAGGAAGGCGGCGTCGATCAGACCGGCCAGCAGGAACATCTTGGTTTGCAGGGCGTTCATCAGCTCGGGCTGACGGGCGGAAGCCTCAAGATACTTGGAGCCCATGATGCCAATACCGATACAGGCACCGATGGCGCCCAGACCAATGATCAGACCAGCAGCCAGAGCAACAAAACCCAGAACGTGTTCCATGACAACTCCTTTAGTTGAAGATTAAGGTTAAAAAGGGGACTGCGAAATCAATGACCTTCATGGGCCTGGCCGATATAGACCAGGGTCAGCATCATGAAGATGAAGGCCTGCAACACCACGATCAGGATGTGGAAGATGGCCCAAACGGACCCGGCCAGCACCTGGCCGATCCACAGTGCCACCCCGGTACCATCGGCGGACCAGGCCGCACCCATCAGGGCGATCAGCATGAACACCAGCTCACCCGCATACATGTTGCCGAACAACCGCATGCCGTGGGAGATGGTCTTGGCGGCGAATTCGATCAACTGCATGGCGAAGTTGATCGGATAGAGCACCGGATGGCTGCCGAAGGGCGCGGTGAACAGCTCATGGACCCAGCCGCCGAAGCCCTTGATCTTGACGTTGTAGTAGATGCACAGCAGCAGCACACCGATGGACATGCCGAGGGTAGCGTTGAGGTCGGCGGTGGGTACCACGCGCATGTAGGCGTGATGGTCGCCGGTAATCGCCTGCCAGATATTGGGCAGCACGTCGAGGGGCAGGAAGTCCATGGCGTTCATCAGGAATACCCAGACGAATACGGTCAAAGCCAGGGGTGCCACGTACTTGCGGGACTCCGCCGAGTGAATGATGCCCTTGGCCTGGTCGGAGACCATCTCCACCATGAACTCCACCGCCGCCTGAAAGCGGCCGGGCACGCCGGACGTGGCCTTGCGCGCCGCCAGCCAGAGCAGGAAGACGGTGATCAGGCCGAGAGTCACCGAATAGAACAGGGTATCAACGTTGATCACCGAAAAATCGATGATGTCGGCCTGTTTATGCCCTGTGGAATTGAAGTGGGTGAGGTGGTGGACAATGTAATCGCCCGCCTTGGGTGCCTGGGCGGCAGCTTCTTCGTGACCGGTCGCCATATTCAAGTCTTTAGCAAAAATGCAAATAAGTTCGCCTTCAGCGCCGCGAACAGACCGACGAGCAGTGACAGCCAATGCACGTCGAAATATCGCTGCGCCAGGGCAAGAATTCCGATCGTCGCGACAACCTTGAAAAACTCAGCAGCAAAAAAGGTCGCCGTGCTGGCGCGGCCGCTGGCGGCCGCGATTTTCAGGCGTAGAACAAAGGCCAGATTGGGCAGGAAGTAGGAAGCGCCACCGATCAATGCGGAAACCGCCCCCCGCGTGCCGACCCAAAAACCGGCAATTGCCGTTACCAGGACCACCGCCACGAATTGCAGGAACAGGACTTTATGCACGCCCCTGTTTCCCTTTGAGCAGGTCCGACCACGCCAAAGGGGCGGGAATATACGGCTTAAGACGGCCGAAGTCAAATCCGGGCACCAATTCGCCAACACTTTCAATATATATCTTATAGATGACCATTGTCAGCGCAACCGGGCCAGAATCCCGTCCAGTTGATCCAGGCTGGAGAAACGGATGGTGAGGGCGCCGGCTCCCTTGCGGTTGGCAGCGATCTTGACCATGGCACCCAGACCATCGGAAAGCTCCTCCTCCAGACGCAGCAGATCACGATCAGCCCCCCGGTCGGTGGCTTTTTTCTCCACCGGATGCAGTTCCCGATTAACAATGCGCTCGGTTTCGCGCACCGAGAAGCCTTTATCCACCACCAGTGCCGCCACCCGGCCTTGCTCCGTCTTGGGCAGGGGCAACAGAGCTCGGGCATGGCCCATTTCAATGTCGCCAGCCATCAGCATGTCCTGGGCCGGCTTGGCCAGATGCAGCAGGCGCAGCAGGTTGGTGGCGGCCGGACGGGAACGCCCCACGGCATCGGCAGCCTGCTGGTGGGTCATGCCGAATTCGTCGATCAGGCGTTGCAGGCCTGCCGCCTCCTCCAGAGGATTGAGGTCCTCCCGCTGGATGTTCTCGATCAGGGACATGGCCAGGGCCGCGTCGTCGGGAATATCCCGGATCAGTACCGGTACCTCGATCATCCCAGCAATCTGGGAAGCCCGCCAGCGCCGCTCACCGGCGATGATTTCATAGCGACCACCGCCCACCGGACGCACCGAGATGGGCTGGATCAGGCCCTGGGACTTGATGGAGGCCGCCAGCTCCTCCAGGGAACCGGGATCCATGCGGGTCCGGGGCTGGTATTTGCCCGGTTGCAGGTTGCTCACCGGCAGGGTTTCCTGACGACTGCTCTCGGGGGCATTGTTGGCCGCCAGCAGCGCATCCAAACCCCGTCCGAGCCCCTTCAGCTTTGGCGGATTCATTGTTCTTCCTTCCAGATTTTTACCCGCTCGATCATTTCGGCGGCGAATGTCAGATAGGCCTGGGCGCCCTTGGAGCCCTTGTCGAACACCACCCCGGGTATGCCGTAGCTGGGGGCCTCGGCCAGACGCACGTTGCGCGGCACCACGGTCTTGAACACCTTGTCGCCAAAATGCTGCTCCAACTGATCCGAGACCTGTTTCGACAAGGTGCTGCGTGGGTCGAACATGACCCGCAGCAGGCCGATGATGCGCAACTCCCGGTTCAGGTTGGCATGGACCTTCTTGATGGTATTCACCAGATCGGACAGGCCTTCCAGGGCATAGTACTCACACTGCATGGGAATGATCACCCCGTGGGCGGCGCACAGGCCGTTCAGGGTCAGCATCGACAGGGATGGGGGACAATCAATCAGGACAAAGTCATATTCCTGCCGGTGGGCCTGAAGCGCCCGCTTGAGGCGCACCTCGCGCTGCTCCAGACTTACCATCTCCACCTCGGCACCGGCCAGATCCCGATTGGCCGGCACCACATCGTAACCGCCACTGGGAGAGCCAACCCGGGCATCGGCCAGTTCGTTCAATCCAAGCAGAACCTGATAGACCGAGCAAGCCAGGCTGCCCTTGTCCACGCCACTGCCCATGGTGGCATTGCCCTGGGGGTCCAGATCCACCAGCAGGGTGCGTTGCCCCTGCTGGGCCAGGGCTGCCGCCAGATTGACACTGGTGGTGGTCTTGCCCACTCCGCCCTTTTGGTTGGCGATGGCGAAGATATGCATCGTCAGCTTCTCTCCAGCACGATTAAATGTCTTTCAGCCTTCAGGCCAGGCACAAGCAACGGATAACTCTCCGTCATCCGCCAAGGAGCGGGAAGACGGGCGATTTCTGCCTCGGGGAACAGACCTTTCATGGCCAACAGGCGCCCTCCCTCGGCCACCAGATGGCCGGCCAAACGGGCAAAATCCGCCAGTTCGGCAAAGGCGCGGGAGGTCACGGCCTCGAATTGTCCCTCAAAGCGCTCCACCCGTCCGCAATGCATGGTGAAATTTTCCAGTTTCAGCTCTATCCGGGCCTGTTGCTGGAAAGCGGCCTTTTTCTGTACGGTCTCCACCGAGGTGATTGCCAGGCCAGGCCGGGCAATGGCCAGGGGAATGCCGGGCAGACCGGCACCACTGCCTATGTCGGCAAGGTTATGCACTTCGGTCAGATAGGGCGCCAGACTAAGAGAATCGAGCAGATGATGCGTAATCATCTCGCCCTCGTCCCGGATTGCCGTCAGGTTGTAGGCCCGGTTCCATTTCTTCAGCAGCTCCAGGTAGGCCAGCAGACGGGGCTCGGCCTCGGCAGGCAGGCCAAGGGACAGGGCGGCAAGTCCCTGGTGCAGGGTTTCGGCCGGCGTCAAGCGGCACCCTCCCGAGGTAAGCGCCGCTTGAGGTGAACCAGCAGCAGGGAAATCGCCGCCGGCGTCACCCCCTGGATACGGGAGGCCTGACCCAGGGTTTCCGGCCGGTGCTGGTTCAGCTTCTGCTGCACCTCAATGGATAGGCCACGCACCTCCCCATAATCCAGATCCACCGGCAGGGCCAGGGTTTCATTGGCCAGGGCTTTTTCCACCTCGTCCTGCTGACGATCGATATAGCCCTGGTATTTGGCCTGGATGCTGACCTGTTCCACCACTTGGGCATCCTCCAGGGCCACCCCGGCATCCGGCAGGGTCAGCAGGCTGGCGTAGGAGACCTCGGGGCGGCGCAGCAGATCGAACAGGCGATATTCCCGCTCCATGGGCTTGCCCAGCACCCGGCAGGCCTCACTTTCGGGCAGCAAGCGCGGATTGACCCAGGTGGCCTTGAGCCGCTCCACCTCCCGGGCGATGGCTTCCCGCTTGCGGCAGAAGGCGGTCCAGCGCACCTCATCCACCAGGCCCAGTTCCCGGCCGATCTCGGTCAGGCGCAGGTCGGCGTTATCCTCCCGCAGGGAGAGCCGATATTCGGCACGGCTGGTGAACATCCGATAGGGCTCGGAGACGCCCCGGGTGATCAGATCGTCGGCCAGCACCCCCAGATAGGCCTGATCCCGGCGCGGGCACCAGGGAGTCAGCTCCCGGCAGTAGCGGGCGGCATTGACGCCAGCCAGCAGCCCCTGGGCGGCGGCCTCCTCATAGCCGGTGGTGCCGTTGATCTGGCCGGCGAAGAACAGCCCGGCGATGGACTTGGTTTCCAGGGACGCCTTCAGGTTGCGGGGATCGAAATAATCGTATTCGATGGCGTAGCCCGGGCGCAGGATATGAACATTCTCCAGACCCCGGATGGAGCGTACCAGGGCCAGCTGCACATCGAAGGGCAGGCTGGTGGAGACGCCCTGAGGGTAGATTTCATGGGTGTTCAGCCCCTCGGGTTCCATGAACACCTGATGGCTGTCCTTGCCGGCGAAGCGATGGATCTTGTCCTCGATGGAGGGACAATAGCGAGGTCCGACCCCCTCGATCACCCCGGTGAACATCGGCGAACGGTCCAGCCCGGCGCGGATGATGTCGTGGGTGCGGGCATTGGTGTGGGTGATCCAGCAGGGCACCTGGCGCGGATGCTGAGCGGCCGAGCCCAGGAAGGAAAACACCGGGACCGGATCATTGCCAGGCTGAGGTTCCATCACCGAGAAATCGATGGTACGGCCATCCAGACGCGGCGGCGTGCCGGTCTTGAGCCGGCCCACCGGCAATTGCAACTCCCGCAGGCGCTGGGCCAGGGAGATCGAAGGGGGATCACCGAAGCGACCGGCGCGGAAATTCTCCAGCCCCACATGAACCAGACCATTAAGGAAGGTACCGGCGGTCAGCACCACCGCAGCGGCCTCGAAACGGATGCCGATCTGGGTTACCACCCCGCTCACTCGGTCGCCTTCCAGGGTGAGATCGTCCACCGCCTGCTGGAACAAGGTCAACCCTGGTTGATTCTCCAGGCGACTGCGAATCGCCTGTTTGTAGAGCAGGCGGTCGGCTTGGGCCCGAGTGGCGCGCACTGCCGGCCCTTTGGAGGCATTAAGAATGCGGAACTGGATACCAGCCTCGTCAGTGGCGGCCGCCATGGCGCCGCCCAGGGCATCCACCTCCTTGACCAGATGCCCCTTGCCGATACCACCAATGGAGGGATTGCAGGACATCTGCCCAAGGGTCTCGATGTTGTGCGTCAGCAGCAAGGTGTTGGCCCCGGCCCGCGCCGCCGCCAGGGCAGCTTCGGTGCCGGCATGGCCGCCGCCAACAACAATCACATCAAAACGGGTGGGATACAACATCACGGGAAGCGGAGAAAAAGAGGCGCAATCATACGCTTCCCACCGACAAAATCGAAGCCACCTGTTCCACGTGAAACCACTGCCCCAATGGTTTCACGTGAAACTATTTGCCAATACAAAACCGGGAGAAAATCGCTCCGAGCAGGTCGTCCGGAGTGAACTCTCCGGTAATCCGGGACAGGGCCTCCTGAGCCAGGCGCAACTCTTCTGCGCACAACTCGATCCGTCCCAACTGACCCGTCGCCGCATCCAGTCGCAACTGGGCCTCGGCCAGGGCCTCCAGGTGACGCTCCCGGGCCAGGATCACATCTTCGCCGTGGCCCTGCCAGCCAGCCATGCGCAGCAACTCGTCATGCAACAGGTCGATGCCGGCACCAGACTTGGCCGACAGGCGCAAATGCACCTGCCCCCCCTCCTCCCAACGGGCTGGCGGAAGATGGGCCAGGTCGCATTTGTTGTGCAGCACCAGGCGGCGGTTACCGCCGGGCAGCCGAACCGCAATGACACGGTCAGCCGGGGTCACCCCGGTGCGCGCATCGACCAGATGCAATACCGCGTCGGCCCGTTCGATCTCGCGCCAAGTCCGTTCAACACCGATCCGCTCCACCACGTCCTCGGTCTCCCGCAGGCCGGCGGTGTCGATCACGTGCAGGGGAATACCCTCGATCTGGATGGTTTCACGCAGGGCGTCGCGGGTGGTGCCAGCCACTTCGGTGACGATAGCCCGCTCCTCCCCCGCCAGACGATTGAGCAAGGAAGACTTGCCGGCGTTGGGCAGCCCTGCCAGCACCACATGGAGCCCGCTGCGCAACAGGCTGCCCTGCCGCGCCCGCGCCCGCAAGGCCGCCAGATCGGCGCCCAGGGATGCCAGCCGGGCCGCCGCATCGGTGTCCCGGATAACGTCGATCTCATCGTCGGGAAAATCCAGGGTCGCTTCCACCAGCAGGCGCAATTCAATCAGCCGCTCCACCTGGGAATGAACAGCGCGGGAAAATTCCCCGCTCAGGGAACGCATCGCGGAACGGGCAGCGGCAGCCGTACCGGCCTCGATCAGGTCCGCCACGGCCTCGGCCTGGGCCAGGTCCAGCTTGTCATTGAGAAAGGCGCGACGGGAGAACTCCCCCGGCTCCGCAACCCGGGCCCCCAGGGCCAGGCAGCGGGAGAGCAACAATTGCATCACCAGGGGTCCGCCATGGCCCTGGAGTTCCAGTACGTCTTCGCCGGTAAAAGAATGGGGCGCCGGAAAATAAAGCAGGATGCCCTGGTCGATGGCCATGCCCTGCTCATCCCGGAAGCTGCTCAAGAGAGCCCGTCGGGCCTCGGGTCGGCGCCCGCAAAGCACCTCGGCAAAAGGCGCCAGATCCGGGCCGCTGACCCGGACCACGCCTATGCCGCCACGCCCCGGTGCCGTGGCGATGGCGGCAATGGTGTCGCTAGGCGGCTTTCTTTTCACCGCCCTCGATCATCCGCGTGATCTGCCACTGCTGGGCGATGGACAGCACGTTATTGACGATCCAGTAGAGCACCAGTCCCGAAGGAAAGAACAGGAACATACCGGTAAACACGACGGGCATGATCATCATCACCTTGGCCTGCATCGGATCCGGCGGCGTCGGATTCAGCCTGGTCTGGATCAGCATCGTGGCGCCCATGATCAGGGGCAGCACGTAATAGGGGTCCTTGGTGGATAGGTCCACGATCCAGCCCAGCCAGGGGGCATTGCGCATTTCCACCACGCCCAGCAGCACCCAGTAAAGAGCAATGAATACCGGAATCTGGATCAGGATCGGCAGGCAGCCGCCCAGGGGATTGATCTTTTCCTTCTTGTAGAGATCCATCATTTCCTGATTCAGCCGTGCCCGGTCATCCGCATACAGCTCCTTCAGCCGCATCAGCTTGGGTGTCACCACTTTCATCTTGGCCATGGACTTGTAGCTTGCGGCCGAGAGGGGGAAAAAGGCCAGCTTGATCAACACCGTCAGGGCGATGATGGACCAGCCCCAGTTGCCTATCACCTTGTGCAGCAGTTCCAGCATCCAGAAGATCGGCGAAGCGATCACTGTCAGCCAGCCGTAGTCCACCACCAGTTCCAGACCAGGGGCAATCTGCTTCAGCTTGGCCTGCTCCTGGGGCCCGGCATAGAGTCGGGCCTGGACCTTGCCATCGGCCACCGGCAGGATCACGCCGGCAGCGTAGAGATCATCCCCCAGCTTGCGGGTATAGAACTCCCGCTCACTGCTTTCCTGAGGCAGCCAGGCCGAGACGAAGTAATGCTGCACCATGGCGATCCAGCCATCCTTGGCCTTGGTCACATGCTTGTGCTTGCCCTTGGCGATATCCTCGAAAGCGACCTTCTGGAACTTTCCCTCCTCCGTATAGACCGCGGGGCCGGTGAAGGTACTGACCCCCATGGCGCCACCCGCACCCTCGATCAGCTTGCCGTCACGCAGGGTCTGGAAATAGGCATGATCGGCGCGGGCATTGCCTCTGATCTCATAGGCCACATCGATCAGGTAACTGCCCCGATGGAAGGTATAGGTCTTGACCACCGAGCCCTCGCCCGCTGGGGCCTCCAGGCTGACCTGCACACTGTCCTGACCCTCCTTCAGCTCCACCGAACCAGGAATCAAGCGCCAGAGTGTCTTGTGATTGGGCAGTCCCTCACCGATCAACCCACCCTGCCCCAGATAAACATGGGTTCCATCCGACTCGAACAGCACGAAATTCTTGCTGGTGTCGCCGGTGGCCAGATGCTTGTTCAGTTCCAGGCGGCTCAGATCCCCCCCTTGGGCCGAGATTTCGGCGGTCAGCAGGTCGGTTCGAATCACCGTTCGGGGAACATCCGTACTGGCCGACGCTGCCATAGTGGCGCCAGGAACTACCGCCGGAGTCGCATCGGAAAGCGTCGGCGCCGGCACCGCCGCAGACCCGGAATTGGTCACCGTTGCCACCTGCGGCTTGGGCATGGTGTGTTTTTGCCAGGCATCCCAGAGCATCAGGATGGAAAAGCTGAAGACCAGTAGAAGGATCAGACGTCGGTTATCCATTGCGCTCAAATTCTCAATAAGTCTTAATAGGCTAGGGGACGGGGTCACAACCACCAGGGTGCCAGGGATGGCAGCACCCTATTCGCCGCAACGTCAAGTAGAGCCCCTTGATCGGACCATGCCGACGCAGGGATTCCACAGCGTAATCGGAGCAGGTAGGGTGAAATCGGCAATTCTGCCCAAGGAAGGGGCTGAATCCCCATTGGTAGACACGAATCAGTCCCACAAGAAAAACCGCCAGCAAGTTTCTCATCTGGATTCGTTTCTGGGCAAGCGGGCCAGGAGAATCTCGACGTCGTTCTTCCAGTCGGCCCGATGCGGTTCCCCTTTCGGGCTGGAACGGGTCAAGCGGAAAATCAGATCGTAGCAGGGAAGTTCTGAACGCAAGCCGCGAAAACATTCACGAATCACGCGTCTGATGGCGTTACGCTGCACCGCCCGACGGGCATTGCGCTTCGACACCACCAAGCCAAGCCGCGCCGAACCCTGCGAATTGGCGCAGTAATGCAGGCTGAACCAAGTGCCTCGCAACACGCGGCGGTACGCAAACACCGCCCCGAATTCACCGGCCTGACGCAACCTGTGTACGGGGCGGAAGCGCATTTCTCCCGCCACCGGCAGAGCCCCTTAAACAGCCAGGCGATGACGCCCCTTGGCGCGACGGGCGCGGATCACGGCACGACCACCACGGGTACGCATGCGAACGAGGAAGCCATGAGTACGCTTGCGGCGCACAACGGACGGTTGGTAAGTACGCTTCATGAAATACTACCTTCGGCGAAAGTTAAACGTGCGATTAGATATTTTCCGGGCGTCTCTGTCAAGTAAGGGATTAATTTTAGGAACATGACAAGCTGTGGATAACCTGCCGTTTAGTGGCTACAATGCTTCCTCCCCAAAGCGGCCCCGAAGACGAGTCTCAGTAGATTCGATCGGCGGTTCCCAACACATAAACAAGAAAACATTTCCTCGGTGCCACAGGCATTCCGAGATATTGGAATTCATGAGCGACTTCTGGACGACTTGTTTGAACCAGTTTGAACGGGAACTTTCCGCCCAGCAGTTCAACACCTGGATCAAGGCACTCCGGATGGAGGATGATGAGGCCTCTACGGGAAGGTTGCGTCTGCTTGCTCCCAACCGTTTCGTATTGCAATGGGTACGTGACCGCTATCTGAGCCAGATTGAAACCCTCGGCAAGGAATATTTCGGTGAACCTGTCAGCGTCAGTCTCACCATTTACGACGCTCCGCCGATCGAAGCCGCTACCCAGGCCCTTGCTCCACTGCTACTGGAGCCGGCCCACCCAGCGGCAGGATTGTCTGCCTATACCACCAACAGCCCCCTTGCCCACATTTCCGATCCGGCCTACGACAAAACCCGGCTCAACCCCGAATTCACCTTCGATACCCTTGTGACCGGCCGGGCCAACGATCTGGCCCGTGCTGCCGCCCAACAGGTGGCAGTCAATCCTGGTGTTTCCTACAACCCCCTATTCGTCTATGGCGGCGTAGGTCTGGGCAAGACCCACTTGATCCACGCCATCGGCAATGCCGTGATCGGTGTCAGCCCTGGCTCCATGGTGCGTTACCTGCACGCCGAGGATTTCGTTTCCGACGTGGTGCGGGCTTATCAAAACAAATCCTTCGACGCCTTCAAGCGTTACTACCGCACCCTGGACCTGTTGCTGATCGACGACATCCAGTTCTTCAATGGCAAGAACAGCACCCAGGAACAGTTCTTCTACGCATTCAACGCTCTGGTGGAAGCCAAGAAGCAGATCGTCATTACCTGCGACACCTACCCAAAGGACATCCAGGGCCTGGAAGACCGGCTGATCTCCCGCTTTGACTGGGGCCTGACCGTCCAGATCGAACCCCCGGAACTGGAAATGCGGGTCGCCATCATCAAGAAGAAGGCTGAAGCCTCCCATATCGACGTGAGCGACGACGTGGCCTTCCTGATCGCCAAAAACCTACGTTCCAACGTACGCGAACTGGAAGGCGCCCTGAACCGGGTACTGGCCTTTGCCCGCTTCCACGGCCGCCCCATCACCATTGACGTGGCCAAGGAGGCCCTCAAGGACGTCATCGGCGCCACCAACCGGCAACTGACCGTGGAATTGATTCAGAAGACCGTGGCGGACTTCTACAAGATCAAAGTGGCCGAGATGTACTCCCAAAAGCGCACCCGGGCCATTGCCCGGCCTCGTCAAGTAGCCATGTGGCTGTGCCGGGAACTCACCGCCCACAGCTTGCCGGAAATCGGCGACGCCTTCGGCGGCCGCGACCATACCACCGTACTCCATGCCTGCCGCACCATAATCGATTTGCGCAGCCGGGACCCCCAACTCAACAACGACCTGCACGTTCTATTGCAGACCATCAAGGGGTAAAGCAGCATGGAAAAGGCACTGAGTTTCCTTTGGACAGATTGTGGACAACCCCTTGTCTTTCCCCCTGGGCGGATTTCCCCCACATTTGCCCACAGCCAAACCAGTAACTTGCCAAGAGCTTTACTAAGGGGTTAATTCATTGAACCCTAACAGTAATTTCCTATTTTCCACAGGACCAGTCGAGGTCTTATTAGTTAACAAAGGAGACTTATAGATGCTTTTGTTTAAAGGACCACGAGATCAGATTTTGTCTCCCCTGCAATCGGTTTGCGGGATTGTCGAAAAACGGCACACCCTACCCATCCTTTCCAACGTGCTGATGGAAAAAGACGGCGAACGCCTGACGCTGCTCGCCACGGATATCGAAATCCAGATTCGCACCAGCACCCAAGCCGTGGGCTCGGAAAGCACCGCCCTCACCGTGGCAGCCCGCAAGCTGCAGGACATCCTGCGTTCCCTGCCGGAGAGCGCCGAGGTCAGCCTCAGCTTCGAGGATCGCCGTCTCCAGCTCAAGGCCGGCAAGAGCCGCTTCAACCTGCAGACCCTGCCCGCCGAGGATTTCCCCCGCATGGCAGCCGCCGAAGGTGAGCAGACCAAGCTCAATCTCTCCCAGAAGCAGTTCAAGCGTCTGCTGGCCCTGGTGCAGTACGCCATGGCCCAGCAGGACATCCGCTACTACCTGAACGGCCTGCTGCTGGTGGTCAATGGCAACGAAATGCGGGTGGTGGCCACCGATGGCCATCGCCTCGCCTATGCCAGCGAAACCCTGCCGGACAGCCATCCGCGCATGGAAGTGATCCTGCCCCGCAAGACCGTGCTGGAACTTTCCCGCCAGCTGGCCGACAACGACGACCCCCTGGACATCGTCATCGCCCCCACCCAGGTCCAGTTCCGTTTTGGCGACATCGAATTCGTTTCCAAGCTGATCGACGGCAAGTTCCCGGACTACGAGCGGGTCATTCCCCAGGGCCACAACAAGTGCGTGCCCCTTTCACGGGAACTGCTCCTGCAGTCCCTGCAACGGGCGGCCATCCTCACCAACGAAAAATTCCGCGGCGTGCGCCTGGTGCTGAGCAACGGCAGCCTGAAGATCATTTCCAGCAACGCCGAGCAGGAAGAGGCTCAGGAAGAAATCGAGATCGAATACTCCGGCGAGGCTCTGGACGTGGGTTTCAACGTCACCTACCTGCTGGACGTGCTGAACAACCTGAACGTGGAAACCATCGAATGCCGCCTGGCCGATGCCAATTCCAGCGCCCTTTTCGTGCTGCCCGGCAACGAGCACTTTAAATACGTCGTCATGCCCATGAGAATCTAGTGAGTTCATCCCTCACTCCTCATTCTTCACCTCTCACGTTTCCGGAAGCATCTATGACCGAGCAGACCCCGGCCGCCCATGGCGGCTACGACGAATCCTCCATCCAGCAACTGGAAGGCCTGGAGGCCGTGCGCAAGCGTCCGGGCATGTACATCGGTGACACCTCCGACGGCACCGGCCTGCATCACATGGTCTTCGAGGTGGTGGACAACGCCATCGACGAGGCCCTGGCCGGCTATTGCGACGACATCGTCGTCACCATCCACGCTGATAACTCCATCTCCGTCACCGACAACGGCCGGGGCATTCCGGTGGGCGTCAAGATGGACGACAAGCACGAACCCAGGCGTTCCGCCGCCGAGATCGTGATGTGCGTACTCCATGCCGGCGGCAAGTTCAACCAGAATTCCTACAAGGTCTCCGGTGGCCTGCACGGCGTGGGTGTCTCCTGCGTCAATGCCCTGTCCAAGTGGCTGCGCCTGACCATCCGCCGCGATGGCAAAAAGCACTTCATCGAGTTCAACCAAGGCCATGCCATCGACCGTCTGATTGAAGTGGCAGGTGGCGTCGAAGTCAGCCCCATGAAGGTTCTCGGCGAAACCAAGAACCATGGAACCGAAGTGCATTTCATGGCTGACGAGGAAATCTTCGGCACCATCGAATTCCACTACGAAATCATCGCCAAACGTCTGCGGGAACTCTCCTTCCTCAACAACGGCGTCAAGATCAAGCTCGTTGATCAGCGCAACGGCAAGGAAGAGGACTTTGCCTTCTCCGGTGGCGTCAAGGGCTTCGTCGAATACATCAACCGCAGCAAGAGCGTGCTCCACCCCAACGTCTTCTACGCCGAAGGCACCACCCTGGTCACCACCGGACAGGTGCAGAACGTGGAGATGACGGTCGAAGTGGCCATGCAGTGGAATGACAGCTACCAGGAACAGGTGCTCTGCTTCACCAACAACATTCCCCAGTCCGACGGCGGCACCCACCTCACCGGCCTGCGGGCCGCCATGACGCGGGTGATCAACAAGTACATCGAAGAGAACGAAATCGCCAAGAAGGCCAAGGTGGAGATCACCGGCGACGACATGCGCGAAGGCCTGGCCTGCGTGCTCTCGGTGAAAATGCCCGATCCCAAGTTCGCCTCCCAGACCAAGATGAAGCTGGTCTCCGGCGAAGCCCGCCCGGCTGTGGAAGAAGTGGTAGCCCAGAAGCTGACCGACTACCTGCAGGAACGCCCCCTGGATGCCAAGACCATCTGCGGCAAGATCGTCGAAGCTTCCCGAGCCCGGGAAGCTGCCCGCAAGGCCCGGGAAATGACCCGCCGTAAGGGCGTGCTGGACGGCATGGGCCTGCCCGGCAAACTGGCCGACTGCCAGGAGAAGGACCCTTCCCTGTGCGAACTCTACCTAGTGGAGGGCGACTCCGCCGGCGGCTCCGCCAAGCAGGGCCGCGACCGCAAGTTCCAGGCGATCCTGCCCCTCAAGGGCAAGATCCTCAACGTCGAGAAGGCCCGCTTCGACAAGCTGCTCTCCAGCCAGGAAATCGCCATCCTGATCACCGCCCTCGGTTGCGGCATCGGCAAGGAGGAGTACAAACCGGAGAAGCTGCGCTACCACCGCATCATCATCATGACCGATGCCGACGTGGACGGTGCCCACATCCGCACCCTGCTGCTCACCTTCTTCTATCGCCAGATGCCCGAGCTGGTGGAGCGGGGCTATATCTACATCGCCCAACCGCCGCTGTACAAAATCAAGCACGGCAAGACCGAGCTCTACATCAAGGACGACGCCGCCCTCTCCCAACACGTGCTCAAGCTGGCTCTGGACGGCGCAGTGCTGATCCCCCGGGAAGGCGCCGCAGCCATCGAGGGCGACGCCCTGGGCGAACTGGCCCGCAGCTACCTCACCTCCGAAGCCATCGTTCGTCGCCTCACCGACTTTGTCGACAGCCAGGTGCTCCACGCCATCCTGGCCCACGACGTGCCCCTCAGCCTGGACGACGAGCCCTCCGCTCGCCGTAGCGCCGAAGGCCTTGCCGCCCACGTGGCCGATCTGGTCATCGCGCCCCATTACGACGAGAAGAACGAACGCTGGCAAGTGCGCATCGAGCGCATGCGCCACGGCAACCGGCGCGTCTCCAACATCGACGCCGACTTCCTGCTCTCCGGCGACTACCAGCAACTCAAGCGCACCGCCCAGATGATCGTCGGCCTGATGGGTCCCGGCGGCCAGATGCTGCGCGGCGAAAAGAGCGCCAACGTCGCCAGCTTCGCCGATGCCATGAAGTGGCTGCTCAACGAAGTCGAGCGCGGCCTCTCCAAGCAGCGCTACAAAGGCCTGGGTGAGATGAACCCCCAGCAGCTGTGGGAAACCACCATGGACCCCGCCGTGCGCCGCCTGCTCAAGGTGCAGATCGACGACGCCATCGCTGCCGATGAGATCTTTACGACTCTAATGGGCGACAACGTTGAGCCCCGGCGAAATTTCATCGAGAGCAATGCGCTTTATGCCAAAAACATCGATGTCTAGACCTGTAGGATCTCACTGAAGTCTGGATCTTTCCCAAAATTCTGGATTTCGTGAGAACGGAATCATTTTGGTATCAAATGGCCTGCACTGAATTGTGCAGGCCATTTTTTTAACCGATTTCAGATGACTGGGTTTCGGCCTTATGTGGAGCTCAATATAAGGCTGAGGACTTGTCGGTGATCAGTCGTCAGGAATGGCTGCTCAACTCGGTAACCGGCCGTAGTACCTCGGATACCGCAGAGGGTCGACACTCCGCGTAAGCCACCTGCCTCAACAGCAACCATTCCAGCATAGTCCGAACATAGGACTCCGATCATGGAAACCGTCAACAAATGAGAAGCCTGGAACAAGGGAAAGCTCGTCGGCCAGAAGCCACCGCTCAAACCGAAGGACATCTGGGCCAGGATCAATAGTGAAGGACACGAAGGTCCCGATGGTGATCGCCAGGGTCCTTCCTGGGCCTCTTACACAGTCATAGAATCCGGAGATCATCATTGGCCGGAGTTTTTGGATGGAAAACCCTCAGATCAAAGAGGCCTTATCGTTGCGCAGCGAGCGGCCCTCGATGGATGATGGTTCCACCACCATGTATTCGACCGCAAGGCTCATACCTTTTATGCTCCGAGAACTGGAGAACCGGGGATATGACCGATCAACCTTGCTTGAACAAGCCGGTATTAAGTGGGACAACCAAGCTTCTCCCAATATGGTCTCGCCCAGCGAATGCAGTAGATTTTTTAATTACATCTGCAGCCTTCTCTCCTCTGAGGCGACCACCCTGCCACTCCAAGCGATAGTGACAAAAGATGTCACAGACATGCTGCTGCACTGTGTTATTACCTGCGATAACCTCGCTTGTGTGATTGAACGCTCAATAGTCTATTGTGAGCTAGTGAAGGCCATTGGGCTGTCACTTCAGTTGGTGCAGGGCAGTGAATTTGCGGAGTTGCGCATAGAGCTGGACCGTCCGATGAAGGACACACCATCGCTCTTGCTACTGCTGGCTTCCATGAGTATTTTTTATCAGCTATTTAGCTGGATTACAGCAGTCGATCTGCCGGTTTCAGAACTTGGATTGTGCTGTGACAAACCCACGTTTTCTCCTCCGCTGGGCGGACTGCCGGACGTACCGCTGTTTTATCAGCAGAGACATAGCCGGATAGTATTTCCAGTATCGTGCCTGACCCTGCCGGTGGCTAGGAATAGTGAGCAACTCAAGCAGGTTATCGACCATTTCCCATTGGATCTTTCTGTGGTCGGGCCGAAAGGCAGTAGTTTGTCCAGTCAGATCGAGACCCTGATCCAAGCTTCTCTGCGTAACCAGAAGTCTCACATTACCTTTGAAACAGTCACTCAATTAGTCAATTTAAGTCCCGCAACCTTGAGGCGTCGTTTACGGGGTGAAGGCACCAGCTATTCCGACATCCTCAACCGATGCCGGATGTCATATGCCAGTCATGCGCTCCGTACGACCAGTCGGCCCATGAAGTGTATAGCCCTTCAGTTGGGATTTAGTGATGATCGCGCTTTTCGTCGTGCGGTTAAACGTTGGTCCGGTTCTACACCAACTGAGCTAAGAACCGGTCAGTCCAATAGCTGATCAAGTACGTCATTTTTGATGATCAAGGAAGCTACCATGACCAATTCGAGCACAGAAACCTTCGACTTCATTATTGTAGGTGCGGGGTCCGCCGGCTCTGTTTTAGCTAATCGACTTAGTGCTAATGGACACCATTCTGTCTTGCTGCTAGAGCAGGGGCCACGAGACAGTAGCCCACTGCTGACTATGCCGAAAGGATTTGGAGCTCTTCTGTCTGGAGATCGCTATGTTAGTCGCCATCCGGTACCACGCCCGGCTTTGCCGTCATCACTAGAGTTCTGGCTACGGGGGAAAACACTTGGTGGGTCGAGTTCAGTCAACGGTATGTTGTGGGTACGCGCCCAGCAGGAGGGCTTTGCAACAATGTCGCATGTCGGAGGTCATCATTGGCACTGGCCCGAGATTGAGCGGTGTTTTAATCAACTGGATGGTGGCTCTGGGAGTAAGGGGATCATCCCTATCCTGCCCCATGACAGACAACATGCTATTACCCAGGCATTCATTGAATCAGCACGTGCCAGCGGACTGCCTTACTTGGATAAGGTAAGCGATATCGGCAGAACCGGTGCGGCTTATCTACATTTCAATATTAGTGCTGATCGCAAGCGGGTTAGTGCGGCTACGGCTTTCCTGAAGCCCGCGATAAAAAGAAAAAACCTCCGTATTGAAATTGATACGCGCACCAACCGAATAATTTTTGACGGTAATCGGGCAAGCGGTGTCGATGCGACTTGCCGAGGACACGCAGTATGTTATAGCGCTAGGCGAGAAGTCATTCTTTGCGCTGGGGCAATTGAGTCTCCACAAATTCTGCAACGCTCTGGGGTGGGAGCGTCGTCATTGCTCAAGTCGCTGGGAATACAGGTGATATGTGATAACCCAAAGGTGGGGGCTAATCTGAGAGAACACTTGCTATTGGGTATCAACTTCGAAGTTCATTCCCCGAATGACTCAGAGAACCATCAATACGCCGGCCTGCCACTTGTGCGCAATGTTTTGCGTTACTACATTAACCGCACTGGCCCTATGTCGCAGTCACCTTGTCATGCCGCAGCATTTATCTCAACCAATGCAGCTAACAAACGCGCGGATATTCAGTTGATGTTCAACCCATTCTCCCGTCAAGGAGATGCCTTTAGTAATTCGCCTGGCGTCACACTTCTAGGTTACCCAATCTATCCACAAAGCCAGGGGCAGATACAGATTACGTCTTTCGATGGTCAACAGCCTGCATCCATCCAGTCCAATTACTTGAGTGACGAATATGACCGTCAGATCAGTGTTGCTGCAGTTCGTCATATACGTCATATCGCCGCTCAAACACCGTTGGCACAACGAATCATGCAGGAGGCCACAAACTCTGCTGAAGCACAAACTGATGACGAAATTATCGACCTGTACCAGAGAAATGGCTTACCGGGCTTTCACGCTGTTGGTACCTGTGCGATGGGCTCGACCATTCAGAACTCGGTCGTCGATTCGAAAATGAGAGTTCACTCGACGGATGGGTTGCGGATCGTCGATGCTTCCATCATTCCGGAAATGGTTGCGGGAATCACCAATGCGACCATCATGGCCATTGCCCTCCGGGCTTCAGAACTGATACTCGAAGATCATCCGGTCTGTTGATCGTGTTCCCGTATCGACTTTACCTTTGTCCAATCATCAACCCATGGAGAACCCTATGATTACCGTTATTGTTAAATACCAGACCCAAAAAAAATTCACTCAGGATGAAATCAACGCCATACTGCTCCATGGCGCAAAAAATATTTTCCTGGGCCTTCCTCATCTTTACAGTAAGCAGTTCTGTTTTGATACAGAAACCAGCCAAGGTCTATCGGTCTACCTATGGGAGTCCAGAGAACACGCTGATGCGTTTTTTACGCCTCAGTTCTTAGAGTCTTTCCAACAGAATATGGGTGTCATTCCAACTATTGAATATCACCCCACTGTTGTTACAGTAGACAATCGGCAGGGGGATATTCTCACCAATTAATCTGATACACATATTCACTGTGCACCTGCGACTGGCCGGGATATCTGGTTGAACTGGAATAACCGGCTAATTGAGAAGCTCGCCGTCCCCTCCGAGGACTTCAACTCACCCGCCGCAACATTTATCTGAATCGCATAAATCCCACGAATCTTCGCAGCTGACTTGAAGACTGATAGGTGCAGCCGATCAACTTCCCCAATCGGGGCAGTAGGATCTATTGATTAGCACAATGAATCAGACTGGCGTAATGTGACCAGACTGTTTCATGCACTGGATACAGAAAAGGAGATCAAATGTCTATCGAGAAGATGAATAGCAGTGGCCAATGCCCCGTGATGCATGGCGGTGTAACTTCAGCGAACATGACAAACCTGGATTGGTGGCCAAAAGCCCTGAATCTGGACATCCTCCATCAGCACGATACCAAGACAAATCCCCTCGGAGCGGGTTTCAACTACCGCGAAGAAGTCAAAAAGCTCGATGTTGAGGCGTTGAAAAATGACCTCAAAGCCCTGATGACCAATAGCCAGGACTGGTGGCCGGCCGACTGGGGCCACTATGGCGGCCTGATGATCCGCATGGCCTGGCACTCCGCTGGAACCTACCGTATTGCAGATGGCCGTGGCGGTGGTGGCACAGGCAATCAACGTTTTGCCCCCATCAATTCATGGCCCGACAACGCCAACCTCGACAAGGCCCGTCGCCTGCTATGGCCGATCAAGAAGAAGTACGGCAACAAGCTCAGCTGGGCAGACTTGATTATCCTGGCCGGCAACATGGCCTATGAGTCGATGGGCTTAAAGACCTTCGGCTTCGCCTTTGGCCGTGAAGATATCTGGCACCCTGAAAAGGATACCTATTGGGGTTCTGAAAAAGAGTGGCTAGCGCCCAGCGGCAGCGAAGGCAGCCGCTACTCGGGCGAACGCGATCTGGAAAACCCACTTGCGGCCGTAATGATGGGCCTGATCTACGTGAACCCTGAAGGAGTCGATGGTAAGCCTGACCCACTCAAGACTGCCCATGATGTACGCATCACCTTCGCCCGCATGGCGATGAACGACGAGGAAACAGTGGCACTGACCGCCGGTGGCCACACAGTGGGTAAGTGCCATGGCAACGGCAGTGCAGCTAATCTGGGTCCAGCCCCCGAGGGTGCCGAACTTGAGGAGCAGGGCCTGGGCTGGCAGAACCACACCACCCGCGGTATTGGTCGTGACACTGTTACCAGTGGCATTGAGGGCTCCTGGACAACGCATCCGATGAAGTGGAATACCGGTAGAGGAGGTTACTTCGACCTGCTGCTACGCTACGACTGGTGGCTGCAGAAGTCGCCGGCCGGGGCACATCAGTGGGAGCCAATAGGCATCAAAGAAGAGGATATGCCGGTGGATGTTGAGGACCCGACAATCCGCCGCAAGCCGATCATGACTGACGCCGATATGGCGATGCGCTTCGATCCAGAATACCGAAAGATCGCTGAACGTTTCCGCGATGATCCCGCCTACTTCGAGCAAGTTTTTGCACGCGCCTGGTTCAAGCTGACCCACCGCGACATGGGGCCGAAGTCGCGCTACATTGGGCCGGATGTGCCTGCTGAAGACCTAGTCTGGCAAGACCCGCGCCCGCTTCACCAACCTGATCGCCGAGCCGGATGCAGCCGAGGAAGCTGTGACCGAGGCCGTCAACGACACCTTGAAGGCCATCGCTGCGAGCCTCCTGATGGAGCAGGTTCTCGCCCCGCGCTTCGAGTTCAAGCCCAAGAACGCGGACAGCATCCCGACGCCCGGCTTCGACTACGGCGAGGGCGGCTACGATCCCGACAAGTCCAACGTTGGTGTCAACCACCAGACCGGACAGGTGCAGATTGAGATCAAGGGCCTCGCCGAACCCAAGAGCAAGAAAGCGACGCGCATTTGCCAGGAGGACCTGAATGAGGTGATCGCCACCTTCATTCAGGACAAGACCGCCATCGAGCGAGGCTTGTTCGATGAAGAGCTGGTGCCGGAGGAACTGACGCAGGTCCGCATGGGTAAGATCATCAAGGACAAGTACCCCGACCTTGACGCCGAAGATCAGGAAGCCGTGCGCCAGCACGCTATCGCCGCCCTTACGCTGACCCAGCAGGCGAAGCAGCTTGTGACGAGCGGCAATGGTGGCGATGGCGACGATGCACCCCCCAACACTGCCCTGATCGATGGCGTGCGCCGCTTTGCGATGGATGTGCGCGAACTGGACATCGACCTCATCGACCGTATCAACCCCTTCGGCGAAGCCTACGCCATCCTCGCCAAGGCCATGAGCGAGGACAGCTTGAAGCAGGTCGCGGCGGCAATCTCCGCCAAGCGTGCGAACCTGACGCCGGACGAAGCGAAAGACTTCGCCATCCGTGCTGTCCAGTTCAAGAAGGAGCGCGGACGAGTGCCCGCGCTCGATTCGCAGGATGCGTGGGAGCGACGCATGGCCGAAGGTGCCGCCGCGTTTATGCGCTTCAAGAAAGAGGGTCGGTATGAGTGACCCCGACCTAGACGAACTGGCGGCGGAACTTTCGGAGTTCGCTGTTCCGGAAGCCAAGGGCGGACGCCCGCCGCGCGAGGAGCGCGTCATCGCCGGCTTCGAGGAAATCCAGCGGTTTGTCGAGAAGCACGGTCGCGCTCCGCAACACGGGGAAGACCGCGACATCTTCGAGCGACTGTATGCCGTGCGGTTCGATCGCCTGCGGGTGCTCCCTGACTGCCGCGCCCTGCTAGAGCCGCTGGACCATCAGGGCTTGCTTGCCGGCACCCTGGGAGTCGCCGAGCCTCTTGCCACGTACAACGTGGATCAGCTAGCCGCCGAACTAGGCGGGGTTGCCAACGCAGACGACATCACCGTCCTGCGCCATGTCCGCACCAGCGCCGACAAACGCGCTGCCGAGGAGATCGCCGACCGCAAGCCGTGCGAGGACTTCGAGACGTTCAGGCCGCTGTTTGAGCGCGTGGCAGCCGACCTCAAGACTGGCCTGCGCCAATCCCAGCCCATCGAGGCGGGCCGCCGCGCGATTGAAGCCGGAGACTTCTTCGTCCTCGACGGCATCACCCTCTATGTCGCCGAGGTGGGAGAACCTTTGAAGACGACAGCGGGGGAAGTGGATCGCCGCCTGCGGCTGATCTTCGCCAACGGCACAGAGAGCAATCTATTGCTGCGCTCGCTTCAACGCGCGTTCTACAACGACCCCGCCGCGCGGCGGTTGGTTTCGCCGGAGAGCGGGCAAATGTCCTTCGGCGGTGAGTTCGAGGCCGATGATGTCGAGAGCGGCACGATCTATGTCTTGCGCTCGCTGTCCGATCATCCCTATGTTGCGCAACACCGCGACCTGATCCATAAGATCGGCGTGACCGGCAGCAAGGTTGAGACCCGCATCGCGGACGCCGAGCATGACGCCACATACCTTCTGGCGAAGGTCGAGGTGGTTGCCACCTACAAGCTGGCAGGCATCAACCGCTCGCGAATGGAGAACCTGTTTCACAGGCTGTTTGCGCCTGCGCGGCTGGACATCGCCATCAACGACCGCTTCGGCCATCCAGTGCAGCCGCAGGAATGGTTCCTCGTTCCTTTGTTCGTTGTTGACGAGGCCGTAGAGCGCATCAAGGACGGGACGATAACTAACTACGTCTACGACCCAAAGGCGGCGCGGTTGGTGAAGGCGGTTTCCGCGTCTCGCACGAAGAATGAGAAGGCGGGCTAAACACGCTTAAGGACGGCGAACAGGTGCGCGACCGAGCGGTGCCGGCTGTTCGCCCCGGATCTACTGCGCCCGAACGAGGAATTCTGCATCGAATGCAGAAAACGGCATTTCAAGAACTTCGAGGAAATGGGGTTCAAGGTGGACCGTTCGCTGGAGGAAATGGTGGTCTGAAAGTCGACGCTGCCGGAACGGCGATTCCGGCAATTACGAAGCGCCCCTTATGCATCTCATAGCGGACGGAACCGATCCGCGATACGACTAACGGCTTCGGCCGAAATCCAGTCCCTGCCGGTCGTCAGAGGCGCCTGGCTCAATCGAAGCGCTTATCCTGGATCTGTACCATTCCCTCATGGACCCGCACCGGGAAAGTGGCGACAGGTTCGTAGGCCGGAGGAGACAGGGCCGCGCCGGTGGCCAGGGAGAAGCGGGCCAGGTGGCGGGGGCAGGTGATCTCCAGGCCTTCGACCATGCCGTAGGAGAGGGTCTCGGCCTCGTGGGAGCAGCAGTCCTGGATGGCGTAGTAGTGGCCGTCCACATTGAATACGGCCACCGGCACGCCCTCCAGGTCGAGGGTGCGAAAGCTGCCGGGGGGGAAGTCCGCCGTCGCGGCGACATCGATCCATGTGTTCATGTCATAACAGCCCCAGTTCCAGGCGCGCTGCCTCGCTCATCAATTCCCTGGACCAGGGCGGTTCCCAGACCAGTTCCACTTCCACCTCGCGCACTCCCGGGACTTCCATGACGGCGGCGGCCACGGTGTCGGGGAAGGTCTGGGCCACAGGACAGCCTGGGGCGGTCAGGGTCATGCGGATGCTGACGTGGCCGTTGTCGGTCAGGTCCAGGGCGTAGATCAGGCCCAGGTCGTAGATGTTGATTGGAATCTCCGGGTCGAAGACGGTGCGCAGCGCCGCGATGATCTGCTCCTCCAGGGAGGGCGCGTTCTTCGTCGTTTCGCTCCGGTGCCGCCAGTCGAGGATTCCCATGGCGCTTACTCCTCCGTGGAAATCGGCGCGACCTGGTCGTGCAGGGCCGCGTGCAGGGCCGCGTGCAGGGTGTGCCAGGCCAGGGTCGCGCATTTGACCCGGGTGGGGAATTCCTGCACTCCGGCCAGGGCCTGCAGCTTGCCCAGGGCCGCCGGGCCGGGGCTGTCTGCGGCGCCGGTCACCAGGGCGTGAAATCCGGTGAACAGGTCCTCGGCTTGGGCTTCGGTCTTGCCGATCAGGGCCTCGGTCATCAGGGAGGCCGAGGCGGTGGAGATGGCGCAGCCATTGCCCTCGAAAGTGGCCGCCTCGATGATGCCGTCGGCCAGCTTGAGATGGAGGGTCAGCCGGTCGCCGCAGAGGGGGTTGTAGCCCTCGGCGTGGTGGCTGGCCCCGGGCAGCGGGCCGAAATTGCGCGGCCGGCGGCTGTGATCGACGATGACCTCCTGGTAGAGGTTGCGCAGGTCCTCATTCATGGAAAGATCTCCCGCACCTTGGCCAGGGCCGCGAACAGGGCGTCCACTTCCGCGTGGGTGTTGTAGAGGGCGAAGGAGGCCCGCACCGTCGCTGGCAGGCCGAAGTGGTCCATCACCGGCATGGCGCAGTGGTGGCCGCTGCGCACCGCTACGCCCTCCCGATCGAGGATGGTGCCCACATCGTGGGCATGGACGCCGTCCAGCACGAAGGAGAGGATGCTCGCCTTGGCCCGGGCGTTGCCGATCACCCGCAGGCCCGGCGTCGCCGCAGCCCGCACCGTGGCATAGGTGAGCAGGGCCTGCTCGTGGGCCGCCACCGCCGCCAGCCCCAGGGACTGGAGATAGGTGAGGGCCACGCCCAGGCCGATGCCGCCGGCGATGTTGGGGGTGCCGGCCTCGAACTTGTAGGGCAGGTCGTTGTAGGTGGTGCCGGCAAAACTGACCTGGCGGATCATGTCGCCGCCGCCCTGGTAAGGCGGCATCTCGGCCAGCAGCGCGGCCTTGCCGTAGAGCACGCCGATGCCGGTGGGGCCATAGACCTTGTGGCCGGAGAAGGCATAGAACTCGCAGTCCAGGGCCTGCACATCCACCCCCAGATGGGGCGCCGCCTGGGCGCCATCCACCAGCACCGCCGCGCCCTGGGCGTGGGCCAGGACGATCAGGCGCTTCAAGGGATTGATGGTGCCCAGGGCGTTGGATAGATGGGTCAGGGCCACCAGCCGGGTGCGGGGGCCGAGCAGGCGCTCGAAGTCCTCCAGGATCAGCTCGCCGGCCTCGTTGATGGGCGCCACCCGCAGCACCGCGCCCCGGCGCTCACAGAGCAGTTGCCAGGGCACGATGTTGGAATGATGCTCCATCTCGGTCACCAGGATTTCGTCCCCCGGTCCCAGGCGTCGGCCGTAGCTATCGGCCACCAGGTTGATGGCCTCGGTGGTGCCTCGCACGAAGATGATTTCCTCGCGCCGGGCGGCGTGGATGAAGCGCTGCACCGCGTCCCGCGCCTCTTCGTAGGCATTGGTGGCCTGCTGGCTCAGGCTGTGGATGCCGCGATGGATGTTGGCGTTGTACTCGCTGTAGTAGCGCGTCTCGCAGTCGATGACGCAGCGGGGCTTCTGGCTGGTGGCGGCGTTGTCCAGATAGACCAGGGGCAGGTCATGGACGCGCCGGCTCAGGATGGGGAAGTCGCGGCGCCGCGCCATCACGTCGAAGGGGGCGGTTGTGGTCGGAGTGGGCGATGCCTTTTGTTCCGTAGTGTTCATGATGTGGCCTTGCTTCCTGGCGCCAGCCGCTCCCGCAGCAGGCGGTCGAGTCGGGCGCGCAGGGGCGCCGGGTGCACCCGCTCCACCATTTCCGCAGCGAAGGCGTGGGTCAGCAGCGTCCTGGCCTCGGCTTCGGCCATGCCCCGCGCCCGCAGGTAGAAAATCTGCTCAGGATCAAGCTGGCCCACCGTGGCGCCGTGGCTGCACTTGACGTCGTCGGCCCAGATTTCGAGCTGGGGCTTGGTATCGATCTCCGCCTGTTCCGACAGCAGCAGGTTGCGGTTGATCTGCTCGGCGTCGCTGTGCTGGGCGCCGGGATGGACGATCACCTTGCCGTTGAACACGGCCCGGGCGGCGCCGGCCAGCACGCCCTTGTAGAACTCGCGGCTGGTGCCGTGGGGCCGGGCGTGGTCGATGCGGGTGTGATGGTCCATGTGCTGGCGGCCGTCGGCCAGATAGAGTCCATCGAGGGTGCAGTCCGCCCCCTCGGCCTGGAGTCCGACGTTGATGTCGGTGCGGGCCAGGACGCCCCCCAGGGCGAAGGAAGTGGACATAAAATGGCTGTCCCGGGCCAGCTCCGCGTTTACGGCGGCCACATGGAAGGCCTGGGTTCCTTCCTCCTGGAGTTTGTGGTGCTCGATGCAGGCGCACTGCCCGACGACGATGTCGCTCACGATATTGGTGAAATACGCCGCCGCGCCGGGGACCGCAGCATGGTGCTCGACGATGCAGGCACGGCTGTTCGCCTCGGCCACCACCAGGTTGCGGCTATGGCTGGCCAGGGCTGGCGTGGTGGCCACGAACAGCAGTTGCAGCGGCCTCTCCAGGATGGTGCCCGGTGCCAGATGCACATAGGCGCCATCGGTCATGCAGGCCGTGTTGAGGGCGGCAAAGCCGGCGGCGCGGCCGACGCCGGGACGGGCCAGCCAGATCCGCAGCGTTTCGGGATTGCGCTCCAGCATGGCGGCGAGACTGGCCACGGTGATGCCGTCAGGCAGCTTGCTCAGACTGGACAGCCCCGGCGCATGGCGGCCGTCCACGAAGACCAGGCGATGGGCGCCGGGCAGGGCCAGGGCAGCTATGTCGTCGGCGCCGAGGATGGTCGGGGCGGCGGCGAGGAAGGAAAATTTCCCCTGCTCGATCCGCGCCATGCTGGTGTATTTCCAGTCCTCGTCCCGCGTTGTCGGGAAGCCGTTGATGGCGAAGGCGCCCATGGCCTCGCTGCGCAGGCCCTTCAGCCAGGGCAGTTGCCGGCCCGGCAGCACGGCCGTGAGGCGGGTGATTTCATGCAGATAGTGCAGGGATGCGTTCATGGCGCCGCTCCCGTCCGTCCTTCGGGCGGCGTGGCACCGGCATCAAGCCAGCCGTAACCGCGGCGCTCCAGTTCCAGGGCCAGCTCCGGCCCGCCGGAGCGGACGATGCGCCCCTGGGCCAGCACATGGACCCGGTCGGGCACGATGTAGTCGAGCAGGCGCTGGTAATGGGTCACCAGGATGATGGCGCGCTCCGGGTGGCGCATGGCCTGGACGCCGTCGGCGACCACCTTGAGGGCATCGATGTCGAGGCCGGAATCGGTCTCGTCGAGGATGGCGAGTTTCGGTGCCAGCACGGTCATTTGCAGGATCTCGTTGCGTTTCTTCTCGCCGCCGGAAAAGCCCTGGTTCACCGGCCGGTAGAGCAGGGCTTCGTCCATGCCCATGCGCCGCAACTGATCCCTGATCAGGGCAAGAAAGTCCACCGCGTCCAGCTCCGCCTCGCCGCGATGGACGCGCTGGGCGTTCAAGGCCGCCTTGAGCAGATAGATGTTGGCGACGCCGGGAATTTCCACCGGGTACTGGAAGGCGAGAAATATCCCCTCCCGGGACCGTTCCTCGGGCAGCAGCTCGAACAGGTCGCGGCCCTGGTAGCGGATGCTGCCGGCGGTGACCGTGTAGCTCTCGCGTCCGGCCAGCACCTGGGCCAAAGTGCTCTTGCCGGAGCCATTGGGGCCCATCACGGCATGGACCTCACCGGCCGCCACCGTGAGATCGATGCCGCGCAGGATGGGTTTCAGAGCGGTCCCGTCGTTGATGCCGACGTGGAGGTTTTTAATTTCGAGCATGGCGGACATTTGTCTTCACTCTCTGGAAATGCTGATTAATTCAATTTCGTCATTCCGGCGAAAGCCGGAATCCAGGAGAATCAACAACCTGGGCACCGGCATGCGCCGGTGTGACGGACTTAATCAGTGTTTCCATAAATCAGTGCTTTCCTCTAACCGATTGCGCCTTCCAGGCTGACGCCCAAGAGCTTCTGGGCTTCCACGGCGAATTCCATGGGCAGCGCCCGGAACACGTCCTTGCAAAAGCCATTGACGATCATCGCCACCGCCTCCTCCGCACCGATGCCCCGGCTTTGGCAATAGAACAACTGGTCCTCGCCGATGCGGGAAGTGCTGGCCTCGTGCTCCACCTGGGCCGTGGGATTCTTCACCTCGATATAGGGGAAGGTGTGGGCGGCCGAGCGGTCTCCCAGCAGCAGGGAATCGCACTGGGTGTAGTTGCGCGCGCCGACGGCACTTCGGGCCACCCGCACCAGACCCCGGTAGGCATTGCGGCCATGGCCGGCCGAGATGCCCTTGGAGATGATGGTGCTCTTCGTGTTGCGGCCCAGGTGGATCATCTTGGTGCCGGTGTCGGCCTGCTGGTAATGGTTGGTCAGGGCCACGGAGCGGAACTCGCCCACGCTGTTGTCCCCCTGGAGAATCACGCTGGGATATTTCCAGGTGATGGCCGAGCCGGTCTCCACCTGGGTCCAGGAGATCCGGGAATTGGCGCCCCGGCAGTCGCCGCGCTTGGTGACGAAGTTGTAGATGCCGCCGCGCCCGTCCTTGTCGCCGGGATACCAGTTCTGCACCGTGGCGTAGCGGATCTGGGCGTCTTCCAATGCGATCAGTTCCACCACCGCCGCGTGCAGCTGGTTCTCGTCCCGCATCGGCGCGGTGCAGCCTTCCAGGTAACTGACGTAGGCGCCCCGGTCGGCGATGATCAAGGTGCGCTCGAACTGGCCGGTGTTCCTGGCGTTGATGCGGAAGTAGGTGGACAGCTCCATCGGGCAGCGCACGCCAGGCGGGATGTAGCAGAAGGAGCCGTCGGAGAACACCGCCGAGTTGAGGGTGGCGAAGTAGTTGTCGGTGTAGGGCACCACCGAGCCCAGGTATTGCCGCACCAGTTCGGGATGCTCCTGCACCGCCTCTGAGAAGGAGCAGAAGATGATGCCCAGTCCGGCCAGTTTTTCCTTGTAGGTGGTGGCCACCGAGACGCTGTCGAACACCGCGTCCACCGCCACGCCGGCCAGCAGCTCGCGCTCTTGCAACGGCACTCCGAGTTTCTCGTAGGTGCGCAGCAGTTCCGGGTCCACGTCGGCCAGGCTGCGGGGCCCGTCGGTCTGGGAGCGGGGCGCCGCATAGTAGGAAATGTCCTGATAGTCGATGGGCGGATGCTCCACCGTGGACCAGCGCGGCTCGGTCAGGGTCAGCCAGTGGCGGTAGGCCTGGAGGCGCCAGGCCAGCATGAATTCCGGTTCCCGCTTCTTGGCGGAAATGAGGCGGATCACGTCCTCGTTGAGTCCCCGGGCGACGGTGTCGCTCTCCAGCAGGGTGGTGAAGCCCTGGGGGTAGTCCTGATTGAGGAGTTGGTCGAGATGGGTGGTCATGGCCTGGGCTCCCGAGTGTTCGCCGGCACCGGATGGGCGGACGGCCCGGTCATGTCGGCCAGGCTTACCTGATCCAGTGCCCGGCGCAGCACCTGGTTCAGGCGCTGCCAGTTTTCCCGTTGGGGGCAGGCGGCCTCCTGGGCGCACAAGCCGGCCTCGATGCTGCACTCGGTCATGCCGAAGGGACCTTCCATGGCGTCGATCACCTGGGCGATGGAAATCTGCTCCGGCGGCCGCGACAGGCGGTAGCCGCCATGGATGCCCCGGGAGGACAAGACCAGATTCTGCCGCGCCAGGGTCTTCAGAATCTTGCTGGTAGTGGGGGCCGCCACGCCCACCGCCGCCGCCATCTCGGCCACGCTATGCACACCAAGAGGCGACTGTGCCAGATAGGCCATGATCACCGTGCTGTAGTCAGTCAGTTTTCGCATTCGCAACATGCTCGCCACCTCGCTTGCAATATAGGACCTCACAAGTCCGATATCGTTCCGGGGCGGAGGGGCCGGCGGGAGGGCTCTGGTATCCTTCCGCCCTTCTCCGAACGACGCTTTTCCAACGGAATCACCACCATGCGACACCTCAAACTCGACACCGATGCCCAGGGCGTTGCCCTGCTCACCATCGACGTGGCCGATCGGCCGATGAATGTGCTGATGCCCGAGGTGGAGGCGGAGCTGGCCGAAGCCGTGGCCCGGGTCCGCGCCGATGCCGGAATCCGTGGCCTGATCATCGTCTCCGGCAAGGCCAATGGCTTCATTGCCGGTGCCGACCTGAAGGAATTCGTCGAAGCCTACGAGCGCAAGACCACCCAGGCCCAGGGCGCCGAGCGCAGCCGGCAGTTCCAGCGCCTGTTTCGTTCCTTGGAGACCTGTGGCAAGCCGGTGGCCATCGCCATGAACGGCCTGGCCCTGGGGGGTGGCCTGGAGCTGTGCCTGGCCGGCCACTATCGGGTGCTGAGCGACAATCCCAAGGCCGTGGTGGGCCTGCCGGAATGCGGCATTGGCCTCTTGCCCGGTGCCGGCGGCACCCAGCGTCTGCCCCGCCTGATCGGCGTTGAGAATGCCCTGCCGATGATGCTCTCGGGTCGCCACGTGAAGCCGGCGGAGGCCTTGAAGCTGGGCATCGTCCATGAGCTGGCGACTCCCGGCGAGGAAGTGGCCGTCGCCCGGCGCTGGATCGATAGCCAGCCCGACCCGCGCCAGCCCTGGGACAAGCCGGGTTTCCGGGTGGAGCCGGCCAGCGTCTTCATCGCCGAGACCCGGGCCAGCACCCTGCGCGAGACCCATGGCAACTATCCGGCGCCCCTGGCCATTCTGGGCTGCGTGGCGGAGGGCGTGCCCCTGCCCATCGACGATGGACTGGAAGTGGAAGCCCGCTATTTCGGCCAGTTGCTGGCCGGGCCCGTAGCCCGCAACCTGATTCGCACCACCTTCATCAACCGGGGTCTGGCCGACAAGCTGGCGCGCCGCCCCAAGGGCATCGACAAGGCGCCGGCGCAGAAGCTGGCGGTGTTGGGGGCCGGCACCATGGGTGGCGGCATCGCCTTCGCCGCCGCCCAAGCCGGGATTCCCGTGGTGTTGTTGGACAGCAGTGGGGACTTGGCCGAACGTGCCAAGGCGGCCATCTCCGTCCGTCTCGCTCAGGATGTGGCCAAGGGCCGGCTGGCCCAGGACAAGGCCGATGCCCTGCTGGCCCGGATCACCCCCACCGCGGATTACGCCCTGCTGGCGGACTGCGACTTCGCCATCGAGGCGGTGTTCGAGGATGCTGCAATCAAGGCCCAGGTGATCGCCCGGGCCGAGGCTGCCCTGCCCGCCACGGCAGTCTTCGCCAGCAACACCTCGGCCCTGCCGATCGGCGGTCTGGCCCGAACGTCGCTGCGGCCCGGCCAGTTCGTGGGCATGCATTTCTTCTCGCCGGTGGAGCGGATGGTCCTGGTGGAGATCATCGCCGGGCAGGAGACCCGGCCGGAAACTCTGGCTCGAACCTTCGATCTGGCAGGCCAGTTGAAGAAGACACCGATCCTGGTCAATGACGGCCCCGGCTTCTACAGCACCCGGGTGGTCAATGCCTACATCAACGAGGGGCTGGACCTGCTGACCGAGGGCGTGGCGCCTGCGCTGATCGAGGATGCGGCACGCCAGGCCGGCATGCCGGTGGGGCCCCTGGCCCTGGCTGATGAAGTGGGCCTGGACCTGGGCCTGAAGATCGCTCGCCAGGTGGATACCCTGGAGGCCGGCCGTAGTCGTGCCGTGGCCACTCTGGACCAGATGGTGCGGCAGGGACGCCGGGTGGGGCGCAAGTCCGGCACCGGCTTCTACGATTACCCCGAGGGTGGTGCCAAGCGGCTCTGGCCGGGACTGGCCGCCCTTTACCCCCCAGCAGCCGAGCAGCCCGGGGTTGAGGAGATAAAACAGCGCCTGCTTTACGCCCAGGCCCTGGAGGCCGCCCGCTGTGTCGAGGACGGCGTGGTGACGCACATGCCCGACGGGGACCTGGGTTCCCTGCTGGGCTGGGGTTTCCCTTCCTATACCGGCGGCACCCTGTCCCTGATCGACACCCTGGGCATTGCCAATTTTGTCGAAGCCTGCGAGCGTCTGGCGGCGCGGCATGGTGTCCATTTCGCACCCTCGGCCTGGCTCAAGGAGAAGGCCGGTCGGGGCGAGAATTTCTATCCGCCCGTCGTCTGAAAACGACCGGGAAGGGTTCATAGGGCCTGTTCTCATTCAGTCGCGACCGTCGCCTGAATGAGAACAGGCCCTAGCCTTTCCAGCGTAAAATGCGCCCCTTCCCCTAGCAAAGACCCCCACCATGAGCATCAGCTCCACCGAGGAAATCATTGCCGACATCCGTGCCGGAAAGATGGTGATCCTCGTCGACGAAGAAGACCGGGAGAACGAGGGCGACCTGGTGATGGCCGCCGAGCACGTGACGCCCGAGGCCGTCAATTTCATGGCCAAGTTCGGCCGTGGCCTGATCTGCCTGACCCTGACCCAGGCCCGTTGCGAGCAGCTCGATCTGCCTCTGATGGTCTCCGACAACCGGACCCCCCACGGCACCGCCTTCACCATGTCGATCGAGGCGGCCGAAGGCGTCACCACCGGCATTTCCGCCTACGACCGGGCTCTGACGGTGCAGGCCGCCGTCAAGCGCAATGCCAAGCCTGCCGATCTGGTCCAGCCTGGCCACATCTTTCCGCTGATGGCGCGCAACGGCGGCGTCCTGGTGCGGGCCGGCCATACCGAGGCCGGCTGCGACTTCGCCGCCCTGGCGGGCCTGGAGCCGGCTGCCGTGATCTGCGAAATCCTCAAGGATGACGGCACCATGGCGCGGCTGCCGGACCTGCTGGAATTCGCTCCCCAGCACGGTCTCAAGATCGGCACCATCCGCGACCTGATCCACTACCGCAGCGAGAACGAGAAACTGGTGGAGCGGGTGGCGGAGAACGTGATCCATACCCGCCATGGCACCTTCCGGGCGCTGGCCTACGTGGAAAAGACCAGTGGCGAGACCCACCTGGCCCTGACCTACGGCGACATCAACGCTGAAGAGGAAACCCTGGTGCGGGTCCATGCGCCCGGCTCGGTGCTGGACTGGCTGGAGAGCACGCCCCGTTTCCAGTCCTACAGCATCGACCAGGCCATGGAGGTCATCGTGCGCCGGGGCAAGGGGGTGATCGTGCTGCTGAGTCGCAAGGATGTGCAGGAAAAACTGGTGCCCGCGCTCCAGCGCGATGCCGGCGACCCGCCGCCCAAATTCAAGTGGGACCCCCGCACCAACGGCATCGGCGCCCAGATCCTGCGGGATCTCGGTGCCCGCAATATCCGCCTGATGGCCCGTCCCCAGCGCATTCCCAGCATGGAGGGCTTCGACCTCCATGTGGTGGGCCATCTGCTGCCCGAAGACGCTTTTCCGAAAGACTGAACCATGCCCCGTCGCAACGACATCCGTGAAATCGAACCCGATCTGTCCGGCACCGGCCTGTCCGTCGGCCTGGTGCTGAGCCGCTTCAACGAGGACATCGGCGACGGCCTGCTCTCCGGTTGCTGCGACGAGCTGATCCGCCGCGGCGTGGCCGCCGAGTGCATCACCCTGGTCACCGTGCCCGGCGCCCTGGAAATTCCCCTGGTGCTGAAGACCATGGCCCAGAGCGGCAAGTACCATGCCCTGGTGGCCCTGGGCTGTGTGATCCGGGGCGAGACCTATCATTTCGAGATCGTTTCCAACGAATCGGCCCGGGGCATCACCGAGGTGCAACTGGCCACCGGCATGCCCATCGCCAATGCGGTGCTGACCACCGAGAACGATGACCAGGCCCTGGTGCGCATGGTGCAAAAGGGCAAGGAGGCCGCCGAGGCGGCCCTGGAGATGTTTCATCTGCTGAAAGCCGTCAAGTGAGCGCGGCGCCCTTGGACCCCGTCAACAAAGGCGGACAGGAGGAGGCCCGCGAAATCGCTGCTTCCCCGTCCAGCACGGGGAGCGGGAACGAGGCGCCGCCGCCGGGCCGTCCCAAGGCGGAGCCAGCCTCCCGTCCGGAGGCCGCGCCAGCGGCCGAACCAAAGTCACCCCCGCCCTCGGGGCGGGGGGCGGGGGGTGGGTCTGCAAATCCGCGTCGCCGTGCCCGGGAGTTCGTGGTTCAGGGGCTTTACCAGTGGCAGGTGGGCGGTCAGGATCTGGCCTCGATCCAGGTTCAGGCCGAAGCCGTTCCCGGGTTCGACAAGGCTGATGGCGTCCTTTACCTGGCTCTGCTGGAAGGCGCGATCCATCAGGCGCCGGCCCTGCGGGAAGCCCTGGAGCCCCATATCGCGCGGCCCTGGAACGAGATTTCCCCCATCGAGCGGGGCATCCTGCTGCTGGCGGCCTGCGAGCTGCTGCATCATCCCGAGACACCCTACCGGGTGATCATCAACGAGGCCATCGAGCTGGCCAAGACCTTCGGTGGCACCGACGGCCACAAGTTCGTCAATGGGGTGCTGGACAAGCTGGCGCCCCTGGCCCGTCCCCAGGAAGCCAAACGCAATCGCTGAAGCCTCCAGACGGGGGCTGGCTAACGGGCATGGATCGCGACCACCCCGGAAAATGAAAAGTGCCAAGGCCCGTTGCCCTCTCCCTCAACCCCTCCCCCGTGAAGGGGGAGGAGCGCTTTGTGAGTCACTAAGGCGACTTTCACGTTAAGCCATGCCTTCCGAATTCGCGCTGATCGACCGCTTTTTCCGGCGCCCCGTCCATCACACCATTCTGGGCGTCGGCGACGATGGGGCCCTGCTGCGGCCGGCCCCGGGCATGGAACTGGCCATTTCCACCGACATGCTGGTGGCAGGCACCCATTTCCTGCCCGATACCGATCCCGAGGCCCTGGGCTGGAAGACCCTGGCGGTGAATGTCTCCGATCTGGCCGCGATGGGCGCGCAGCCGCGTTGGGCGTTGCTGGCCCTGGCCCTGCCCGAGGTCGACGAGGCCTGGCTGGCGGCTTTTGCCCGGGGCTTGTTCGACTGCGCGGACACCTTCGGCATCGACCTGATCGGCGGCGACACCACCCGGGGCCCTCTCAATCTTTGTGTCACCCTCTGCGGCGAAGTGCCCGCCGGCCAGGCCCTGCGCCGTTCCGGTGCCCGGCCCGGCGACGATGTCTGGGTCTCGGGCCAGCCGGGGCGGGCGTCCCTGGGCCTGGCCTGCCTGCAGGGACGCGCCCGTCTGGCGCCGGCCTACGAGGCTGACTGTCTGGCTGCCCTGCACCGGCCCCAGCCCCGGGTCGCCCTGGGGCTGGCCCTGCGGGGTCTGGCCAGCGCCGCCATCGATATTTCCGACGGCCTGCTGGCGGACCTGGGTCACATCCTGGAACAGTCGGGGGTTTCCGCCACCCTGCATCTGGCGTGTATGCCCGGTGCCGCCCTGGCGGCCTGCGCAGATGCCCAGCTGGCCCGGGACTGTCTACTGGCGGGCGGGGACGATTACGAGCTGCTATTCACCGCGCCGCCGACGAAACGGGAGTCCATCGAGGCGGCGGGGTCCGCCATGGGGATTGGTCTCATCCGGATCGGGGAAATCGGTGGGGCAGGCGCCGGCAGTCTTGTCCTGCTTGATGCCCGGGGTCAGTCCCTGGCGCCGGGGCGCCGGGGCTACGATCATTTCAGCGGGGAGAGGGAGGCGGGGAGCGCCTTGGGGGTCATTGCTGCTGGAGCCGCGGATGAGTCACGGTGATGGTGATGTCGTTGAAGGTCTCCGGATTGGCCCGCACCTGCACATTGCTCAGACCGGCCATGGCCTCTCTGATGCGGGCATGCAGGTACTCCCGGTCCGCTTTGTCCTTGGCGCCCAGTTCGACCAGTACGGGAAGGTCCTCATACCGGGGCAGGCTCAGGATGCGGGCCAGTTCCAGGATCATGTCGTCCAGGCTGGCGTGCTGCCGCTTGACGGTGTCCAGGGCCAGGGGGATATAGATGGCATCCGTGTCCCGGTCCATTTCCCGCCGACTCATGATGCCATGCTCGAATCCATGCTTGCGAATGGTGTAGGAGAGGCGCTCGTGCAGATCGTCGGCTCTCGGTGCCGACACCGGCAGCCTGGGCATCACGCAGGCTGCCAGATTGACCAGCAACAGCGCCGCGCCCAGCCGCAACAGAAATTTCAGCAACCAGCTGGACCCACGCCCCATGGGATACTCCACAAGTTCCATTCACATCCAGCATTATGACCCTTGCCATGGCTAAAGCTCCCCCTCCTCCCCTGGGTTTTTTGTTCACCGACCCGGCCCACCTGATCGCCTGCGGTTTCGGCAGCGGTCTGTCCCGTTTCGCCCCCGGCACCGCCGGCACCGCCTTCGCCTGGGCCTGCTATCCTCTGCTGCGCCCCCTGTTCACCACGGATCTGCTGTTCCTGGCAGCCCTGGCGGTGATGTTCGTGCTGGGGGTGATTGTCTGCGACATCACCGGGCGCCATCTGGGGGTCAGCGACCACGGCTCCATCGTCTGGGACGAGATCGTGCCCTTCTGGCTGGTGTTGATGTTCACCCCGGCGGACCTGGCCTGGCAGCTCATGGCCTTTCTGATCTTCCGCTTTTTCGACATCGTCAAGCCGCCGCCGGCCCGCTGGTTCGATACTCAGGTGAAGAACGGTTTCGGGGTGATGATGGACGACCTGGTGGCGGCCGGCTACACGCTGCTGGCCCTGGCAGCCCTGAAGAATATCGCTGACCACCTACTGTGATGGATGCGCTCCTGGCCGAGCTGTCAGCCCGAGTGGGTGCCGCCCTCAAGGCAGGAGGGCTCACCTTGGTCACAGCCGAGTCCTGCACCGGCGGCTGGGTGGCCCAAGTGATCACCCATACGGCGGGCAGCTCCGACTGGTTCGAAGGGGGCTTTGTCACCTATTCCAATAACACCAAGGAACGGCAACTGGGGGTGCGTCCCGACACCCTGGCCCGAGCCGGCGCGGTGAGCCTGGAAACCGTGGCGGAAATGGCCCAAGGTGCCCTGGCAAACTCCAATGCCATGATTTCACTGGCGATTACCGGAATCGCCGGGCCCGGCGGTGGCTCACCGGATAAGCCAGTGGGCACCGTATGCTTCGCCTGGTGCTGGCGGGGCGAAGCGCCCCTGACCCAGCGCTGCTGCTTCGGCGGTGATCGGGAAGCGGTTCGGTATCAGTCGGTGACCCATGGGCTGGAGCAACTTCTGGCACAGCTTGAGGGGTCGAGGCCGGCAAGAACTGTGCCATAATTCGCGCAACTATCGAAAGGATGTTCCATGGACGACAACAAGGCAAAGGCATTGCAGGCCGCTCTGGCCCAGATCGAAAAGCAATTCGGCAAGGGCTCCATCATGAAGATGGGCGAAGGTCAGATCGAGAACGACCTGCAAGTGGTCTCCACCGGTTCCCTGGGCCTGGACATCGCCCTGGGCATCGGCGGCCTGCCCCGGGGCCGGGTGGTGGAAATCTATGGTCCCGAGTCCTCCGGCAAGACCACCCTCTGTTTGCAGGTGGTGGCTGAAATCCAGAAAGCCGGCGGTGTGGCCGCCTATATCGACGCCGAAAACGCCCTGGACCCGACCTATGCCACCAAGCTGGGCGTCAACGTACCCGACCTCTTGATCTCCCAGCCCGATACCGGCGAGCAGGGCCTGGAAATCACCGACATGCTGGTGCGTTCCGGCGGCGTGGACCTGATCGTCATCGACTCCGTGGCGGCCCTGACCCCCAAGGCGGAAATCGAGGGCGAAATGGGCGACCAGTTGCCCGGCCTTCAGGCCCGGCTGATGTCCCAGGCCCTGCGCAAGCTCACCTCCAACATCAAGCGCACCAACACCCTGGTGATTTTCATCAACCAGATCCGCATGAAGATTGGCGTCATGTTCGGCAATCCCGAGACCACCACCGGCGGCAACGCGTTGAAGTTCTACGCCTCGGTGCGCATGGATATCCGCCGCACCGGCGCCATCAAGAAGGGCGACGAGGTGGTGGGCAACGAGACCCGGGTCAAGGTGGTGAAGAACAAGGTGGCGCCTCCCTTCCGTGAAGCCCATTTCGACATCCTCTACGGGGAAGGCATTTCCCGGGAAGGCGAGATCATCGATCTGGGTGTGGATAACAAGATTGTGGACAAGTCCGGGGCCTGGTACGCCTACAACGGCGAGAAGATCGGCCAGGGCAAGGACAACGCCCGGGAGTTCCTGCGGGAGCGTCCCGAGCTGGCCCAGGAGATCGAGAACAAGGTTCGTACCGCCCTGGGGGTCAGCGTGCTGTCACCGGGCGTTAATGCGGACGCCGCGTGAATGATCTGAAACCTCGCGCCATCCGGCTTCTGGCCCGGCGGGAACACAGCCGGGCCGAGCTGGCGCGCAAGCTGTCCCCCTACGGCAGCCCCGAAGAAGTGGATATTGTGCTGACCGAACTGCAAGACACCAACCTGCTCTCCGATGCCCGTTTCGCCCAGAGCTACCTGCGTAGTCATGGTGAGCGCCTGGGCGCCGCCCGGCTGCGCCAGACCTTGCGCACCAAGGGCGTGGATGAGGAACTGATCGCCGCCAGCCTGCGTGAGGCCGACCTCCCCGACGAAATGGCCCGAGCTCGGGCCATCTGGGCACGGAAATTTGCCGCCCCCCCGGCCGATGCCAGGGAATGGGCGCGCCAGGCCCGCTTTCTGCAATCACGGGGTTTCGGCACAGAACTGATCCGCAAAGTGTTGAAGGAATCCGCAGAATGAGCGTCACCCGCCGGGCCGCCCCAAGGGTGGCGCAGAGTACGCCCCGAGCCGCATGGCGGCGAGCATCCGTCACCCCCGCCCTCGGGGCGGGGGATGGGGGGAGGGCACTTCAAACCACCCGCCGGGCCGCCCCAAGGGTGGCGCAGAGTACGCCCCGAGCCGCATGGCGGCGAACACCCGTCACCCCCGCCTTGGGGGCGGGGGCCGGGGGGTGGGTAACTTATGACTAAACTCAGCGCCAGCAATCTGCGCAAGAAATACAAATCGCGCACCGTGGTGAAGGATGTCTCCTTCGACGTCAATGGCGGCGAGGTGGTGGGCCTGCTGGGTCCCAACGGCGCCGGCAAGACCACCTGCTTCTACATGATCGTGGGCCTGGTGGCCTCGGATGGCGGCGCTATCCAGCTGGGGGATCAGACTCTGACCCACATGCCCATTCACCGTCGGGCCCGGCTGGGATTGTCCTACCTGCCCCAGGAGAATTCGGTGTTCCGCCGTCTCACCGTGGCCGAGAACATCAGGGCCGTGCTGGAATTGCAGGGACTGGATGAGCAGCAGGTGGAAGGGCGTCTCGACTACCTGTTGCAGGAACTGCATATCTCCCATATCCAGGACAGCGCCGCCATTTCCCTTTCCGGCGGCGAGCGGCGCCGGGTGGAGATCGCTCGGGCCCTGGCCACCGAACCTCGCTTCATCCTGCTGGATGAACCTTTTGCCGGGGTGGACCCGATTGCCGTGCTGGACATCCAGAAGATCATCCGCTTCCTCAAGGAGAGGGGCATCGGGGTGTTGATCACCGACCACAATGTGCGGGAAACCCTGGGCATCTGCGACCGGGCCACCATCATCAACGAAGGCGAGGTGCTGGCTTCTGGCCGGCCCGAGGAAATCGTTCATAATGAGAGCGTGCGGCGGGTGTACCTTGGTGAAAATTTCCGCATGTAGTCATGAAACAGACGCTTCAGCTCAAGCTCTCCCAACACCTGGCCCTGACGCCCCAGTTGCAACAGTCGATCCGGCTGCTGCAACTGTCCACGCTGGAACTCAACCAGGAAATCGAGCAGTTCCTTCAGGAAAATCCCCTGCTGGAACGTGTTGAGCCGGGCGACGACGGTGCCGCCTTCGCCCCCCCCGCGGACCTTCTTACCCAGACCACAACCCCCGAAGCGCCTCCCGAGCGGGATGACACGCCCCCTGGCCCGGAAGGCGACGAACCCGGCTGGGGCAGTGAGCTGCCCATGGGCCATGGCAACAACCGGGATCCGGATGACGACAGCGATGCCGGGGATATTCAGGCCGCAGCCACCAGCCTGCGGGATCACCTGCTGACCCAGATGGCCCTGACCCAGGTCAGCGCCCGGGAGCGGGCTCTGGTGGCCTTTCTGGTGGAGGCTCTGGACGAGGATGGCTACCTGACCCAGTCCCTGGAGGATTTGCTGGATCTGCTGCCTGAGGATTTCGGCGGTGACCGGGAGGAGCAACTGGAGGAATTGCAGATCGCCCTGCGCCATTTGCAGCATTTCGATCCGGCGGGTATCGGTGCCCGCAACCCGCGGGAGTGCCTGGAGCTCCAACTGTTGGCCCGGCCCGACTGTCCGGCCAAGGAACTCGCCCGGACTCTCGTCAGGGATCATCTGGACCAACTGGCGGCGCGGGATTTCATCCGCATCAAGAAAGCCCTGAACTGTTCCGACGACGAGTTGCGGGACGCCCAGGCCCTGATCCTCACCCTGAACCCCCGGCCCGGCGCCCAGTACGCGGCCCTGGATACCCGCTACATCGTGCCCGATGTGGTGGTGCGCAAGCTGCGTGGTCAGTGGCTGGCCAGCCTCAACGGCGAGGCCATGCCCCGGCTGCGCATCAACCGGCTCTATGCCAATATCCTGCGCCAGAACCGGGGCAGCAGCCTGGCAGGCCACCTGCAGGAAGCCAAGTGGCTGATCAAGAACGTGCAGCAGCGTTTCGACACCATCCTGCGGGTGACCCAGGCCATCGTGGATCGACAGCGGGCTTTTTTCGACCATGGCGAAGTGGCCATGCGGCCCCTGACCCTGCGGGAAATCGCCGACACGGTGGGACTGCACGAATCCACCATCTCCCGGGTGACCACCCAGAAATACCTGGCCAGTCCCCGGGGCATTTTTGAACTCAAATACTTTTTTGGCAGCCACGTCGCCACCGATAGCGGCGGCGCGGCCTCCAGTACCGCGATCCGGGCGCTGATCAAGCAGTTGGTCGGCGCCGAGAACGGCAAGAAGCCGCTCTCGGACAGCCGGCTCGCGGAAATCCTCGGCGAGCAGGGTATTGTGGTGGCGCGGCGTACCGTCGCCAAGTACCGCGAATCCCTGAACATCCCGCCGGTCAACCTGAGAAAGACGCTCTGAAAGGAGACACCATGAACCTGAACATTACCGGCCATCACGTGGAGGTCACCCCCGCCATCCACGATTACGCCACCGGCAAACTCGACCGCGTGATTCGTCATTTCGACCATGTCACCAGTGTCCACGTCATCCTTTCCGTGGAAAAAATGCGCCAGAAGGCGGAAGTCACCCTGCACGTGAAGGGTAAGGACATTTATGCCGACGCCACCGATGATGATCTCTACGCTGCCATCGACGCCATGGTGGACAAGCTCGACCGTCAGGTGGTGCGTCACAAGGAACGGGTCACCGAGCATGCCCGGGACAAGCATCATCCGACCGAGTGACCTTTTTGCGGACATAGCGGCGATGCGGTGAAAAGCACTCCAATAGGCGCCCTTTACCCTGATCAATGGGTGGGGGTTTCCCTGTAAGGTGCATCCCGCCCCATCGCTGCGACGGTCCTGACCGATTCCGATGAATCAGATTGCAAAAACATTGCCGGTAGACAACATCCTGGTGGATCTGGATGCCAGCAGCAAGAAACGGGTTTTCGAGCAGGCGGGTTTGCTGTTCGAAAACCGGCATGGCATCGCCCGGGCCACCGTCTACGATGCCCTGTTCGCTCGGGAGAAGCTGGGTTCCACTGGCCTGGGGCAAGGCGTTGCCATCCCCCATGGACGCATCAAGGGTATCAAAGAGGCCGTGGGGGCCTTTTTGCGCCTGGCCATGCCCGTGCCCTTCGACTCCCCCGACGGTCAGCCGGTTGGCCTGCTGTTCGTGCTGTTGGTGCCGGAAGCCGCCACCGAGCGGCATCTGCAACTGCTCTCGGAACTGGCACAGATGTTCTCCGATCGGGCCTTCCGCGAGGCCCTGGCGGCGGCGCCGGACGGTGCTGCCCTTCACACCCTGTTTGCCCAATGGCGCGCAAGCTGACCATCGCCGAGCTGTTCGAGGCCAAGCGCGAGCGTCTGTCGCTGACCCATATCTGCGGCAACCTGCACCATCCCATCCTCGTGGCTCGGGACGATATTTCGCCAGCCGATCTGGTGGGCCACGTCAATGTGATCCATCCCGAGCGGCTCCAGGTCTTCGGCACCCCCGAGATCGCCTGGACCCAGCGCACTCCCGAGAGGAAAATGCGCCAGCAGCTGCAGGACTTCATTGCTGCCTGCTCCCCGGGCCTGATCGTGGCCGACGGCTGCGAAGTTCCCTATTTCGTGCAGGAAGAATGTGCAAAGGGCAATCTTCCACTGTTCTCCACGCCCCAGCCGGCGGCCCTGGTGATCGATGCCCTGCGCCTTTACCTGTCGCGGGAATTTGCCGAGACCATCTCGCTCCATGGGGTCTTCATGGATGTGCTGGGTCTGGGTGTCCTGCTGACCGGGGACTCCGGCGTGGGCAAGAGTGAACTGGCCCTGGAGTTGATCACCCGGGGCCATGGCTTGGTGGCGGACGACGTGGTGGAAGTTTCCCGCCTCTCCCCCGAGGCCCTGGAAGGACATTGCCCCGAGCTGCTGATGGACTTCATCGAGGTTCGCGGCCTCGGCCTGCTCAACATTCGCACCGTATTTGGTGAAACCGCCTGCCGGCGCAAGATGCGCCTGCGCCTGATCTGCCATCTGCAGCGCCCTCAGGCCGGCGTGCCCCAGGCCGCCCGCCTGCCTCTGGATGCCCAGAACGAAACCATCCTGGGGGTGCCGATTCGTCGTGTCACCATCCCTGTGGCGGCCGGTCGCAATCTGGCGGTGCTGGTGGAAACGGCGGTGCGCTCCACCATCCTGCAACTGCGCGGTATCGATTGCATGCAGGAATTCCTAGATCGTCAGCAGCAGGCCCTGGAAGCTGGCGCCGGCGACATTTGAGCGCTACCCGTGACTTACGGCCGATGCCTGGCGTAATATGCGATCTGGATTTGCTGATGGCATGATGGCGCGTCGTAGATTTGCCTCGTCCCGGCAAATTCTCCCTTTCATCACACTCAGGAGTTTCGCCATGAAAAAGCTGATTGTTCTCGCCTGTATCACGTTCCTCGCCGTTGGCGCCCAGGCCGCCAGCGAGGCCCAGAAGGCACAACAGGAAAAGATGAAGGCCTGCAATGCCGAGGCCAAGGTCAAGGACATGAAGGGGGATGCCCGCAAGGCCTTCATGAAGGACTGCCTCTCCGCCAAGGGTGGCGAGGCCAAGCCGGAGCCCGCCAAGGCACCGAACGCCAATTGCGAGAGCATGGCCCAGGAGAAGAAACTGGCCGGGGCCGCCAAGGGGGCCTTCATCAAGAAGTGCGAGAACGACGCCCAGGCGGCGAAGTAATCCCATTCACCAACACACGGCCGCCATTATGGAAGAACGGAACAAGCAACCCGTCCGGGAACCGGGGGGCGGCCGCTTTCTGACGATAGTCGCCTTCATCGTCATCACCAGCCTGCTGGGTATTCTTTGGTCCCTCCTGGGCCACGGCAAGATCAGCGGTGGCGCGCCACCGGGACCACCGGCTGCTCAGTCCAGCAGCAGATAGTCCACAAACTCGGATTGCCCCTCGGCCCAGGGGTGGCCGAAACTGAGCCGGCCCCGGCCCCGCAGGATGGCTTCCTCCCGCTTCACCAGGAAACTGGCCTGGCCCTCGGGGGCCACGTAGGTGCCGTTGCTGCTCTGGTCCGTCAGCACAAAGCAGGTGCTGCGGAATTCGATATGGGCATGGGTGCGCGACGCACGGGTGTCCCGGATCACCAGATCATTGCCACTACCCCGGCCCAGGCTCAGGGCGGGCCGCCGGGCATCGATAAAGAGATTCTGCCTGCCTCCGTGGCGCAGGCGTAGCCGCAGGCCCTGGGTTTCGGTGGGGAAAACGGAGTCTGACGGCAAATCCGATGTTTCATCTTCCTGCCAGGCGACTTCGGCCACCACCATCGGCTCCCGTTTGCCCTTCAGCACTACCGGTTTCAGGTGGCCGGCCCGGTCCCGGTCGGCCTGGGACAGTGCCACCAGGGCGTCGGCACTGGCGATGATCTGATGGGCCTGGGCCAGTTCGGCCAGCCGGGCCGCTGTATTCACCCCGTCGCCGAAGAGTTCGCCCCCTTCCTCCAGTACTCCTCCGTAATGCAGGCCGATGCGTATTCCCGGGCGGACACCGGAAGTCGGCGCCAGCCCTGCCACCTGTTGCTGCATGGCGCAGGCTGCCTGGATTCCCTGCTCGGCCGTATCAAAGGAAAGCAGGGATTCGTGACCCAGGGTCTTCAGCACCCGTCCGCCATGGCGCAGGGCCGCCTGGGCCGCCCCTTGCAGGCAGTGTTCGACGGCTCGCCGGGCCAGGGCATCCCCGAGTTTTTCGTACAGCAGTGAACTGCCGGCAACCTCGACGACCAGAATACAGAGCTCCCGGCGCTGGAGATTCAAGGGGGCGCCCTATGCGTTTGGCACTGCATAGGCGGCCCGGGCCGCCTGGAGCGATTTTGCGCCATCCGCCGGATGGCCCTGTTCGGCCAGGGTGCGGGCCAGGGCGTCGAGGCACAGCAGCACGTTTTCTTCCCGGCAGGAATGGCCCATCAGGCCGAAGCGCCAGATCTTGCCGGCCAGGGGACCCAGACCGGCGCCGATTTCCAGATTGAACTGTTCCAGCAGGCGCCGGCGCACCAGGGCCTCATCGATGCCTGCCGGCACATGGACCGCATTGAGCTGGGGCAGGCGCGCTTCCTCCTTTACCACGAAGCCCAGGCCCAGGGCCTCCAGGCCGGCTCGGAGGGCCAGGTGATGGCGCTGATGGCGGGCCCAGGCCTGTTCCAGGCCTTCCTCCTTCAGCATCAGCAGGGACTCGTGGAGGGCATAGAGGCTGTTGATCGGCGCGGTGTGGTGGTAGGTGCGCTTGGCCGCGTCCCAGTAACCCAGCACCAGGTTCAGGTCCATGAACCAGCTTTGCACCTTTTGCTTGCGGTTCTTCAGCCGCTCCAGGGCCCGTTCGCCGAAAGTCACCGGCGACAGGCCCGGGGTGCAGGAGAGGCATTTCTGGCTGCCGGAATACACCGCATCCGCGCCCCAGGCATCCACCCGCAGGGGATTGCCCCCCAGGGAGGTGACGGCATCCACGATGCTCAGGCAGCCATGGCGATGGGCGATCTCGATCAGGGTCTGGGCATCGGACAGGGCGCCGGTGGAGGTCTCGGCCTGGACGAAGGCCACCACCTTGGCGTCGGGATGGGCCTTCAGGGCATCCTCCAGCTTCTGCGGGTCCACCGCCTCGCCCCAGGCGTCTTCCACCACCACCGCCACGCCGCCGCAGCGCTCCACGTTCTCGATCATGCGCCCACCGAACACGCCGTTGCGACAGACGATGACCTTGTCGCCGGGCTCCACCAGATTCACGAAGCAGGTCTCCATGCCCACCGAGCCGGGGCCGGAGACCGGGAAGGTGAGGGCGTTCTCGGTCTGGAAGGCGTAGCGCAGCAGCAGCTTGAGCTCTTCCATCATGCCGGCGAAGGCCGGGTCCAGATGGCCGATCACCGGCTGGCCCAGGGCGGTCAGCACCCGGGGATGCATGTCGGAAGGCCCCGGCCCCATCAGGACGCGGCGGGGGGCGTGGAAGGACTGGATGCTGTCGAGAGTGAGGGTCATGGCAGGCTCGTCAGGAAATTACTCATCCGCCGGAATCAGCGGAATCACGGAATTGTCGGAAAAGGTCTCGGGGTCGAAGGCATGGTCGCCGTCGGGATCGGGCACGCCGCTGACCTTCAGGTTGGGGAAATCGAACAACTCCCGGTCCATCAGGTGGGAGGGCACCACATGGGCCAGACTGCGGAACATGGTCTCGATGCGGCCGGGGAAGCGCTTCTCCCAGTCCAGCAGCATCTGCTTCACCTGCTGGCGCTGGAGATTGGGCTGGGAGCCGCAGAGATTGCAGGGAATGATGGGGAACTGGCGCACTTCCGCCCACTTCTCCAGATCCTTCTCACGGCAATAGGCCAGGGGGCGGATCACCATGTGGCGGCCGTCGTCGGAGACCAGCTTCGGCGGCATGGACTTCAGCTTGCCGCCGAAGAACATGTTGAGGAACAGCGTCGCCAGGATATCGTCCCGATGATGGCCCAGGGCGATCTTGGTGGCCCCCAGCTCGTCGGCGACCCGGTAGAGGATGCCCCGCCGCAGGCGAGAGCAGAGGGAACAGGTGGTCTTGCCCTCGGGGATCACCCGCTTGACGATGGAATAGGTGTCCTCCTCCTCGATATGGAAGGGAATACCCAGATCCTTCAGGTAATCCGGCAGCACATGCTCGGGGAAGCCCGGCTGCTTCTGGTCCAGGTTTACCGCCACCACGTCGAAATGGATCGGCGCCTTCTCCCGCAGGAACAGCAGGATGTCCAAGAGGCCGAAGGAGTCCTTGCCGCCGGACAGGCAGACCATCACTTTGTCGCCGTCCTCGATCATGTTGAAGTCGGCAATGGCCTGCCCTACTTCCCGGCGTAACCGCTTGGCCAGCTTGTTGGATTCGAAATTAGCCTTCTCGGCCTGTTTTGCAGTGAGTGACATGGAGTTATTAACGTGAAACAGCGAATTGAAACGGCAAGTCAAATAGCCGAGCGTAGCGAGCCATCATCGTCACCTCCCCCGGAGAGGGGGAGGCCGGGAGGGGGTGGGCCTTCCTGCCTTTCGCGTATCTCATGGACCGGAGCGGAAAATTGGCTTCCATACGCGTCAGAGCTGGGCCGTGCGGCCGCCATCCACATTGATCACCTGGCCGGTGATGTAGGGGGCGTCGAACAGCAGGAAACGAACGGTACGCGCAATGTCGGCGGGACTGCCGATGCGCTGGAGCAGAGTGTGGGCAATGATGGCCTCCCGCTCCTCGGGCGGGAAGTCATCGCCACTCTCGGGCCAAGCGATGGCCCCCGGTGCCACGGCATTGACCCGCACCCGGGGCGCCAGTTCGATGGCCAGGGCCCGGGTCAGGCCCAGCAGACCGGCCTTGGAGGCGCTATAGAGCGGATAGCCCTTGAGGGGCCGCTCGGCGTGGATGTCGGTGATATTGACGATGGCGCCCCCCGTGGCGCGCAGATGGGGCGCCGCCGCCTGGGCCAGGAACAGGGGGCCTTGCAGATTGCTGCCCATCAGTTCGTGCCAGTTCTCCTGATCAATGCTGCCCATCGGCGTCGGGAAAAAACTGGAGGCGTTGTTCACCAGGCCGTCGAGCCGGCCGTAGCGGGCCACCGTCTCCGCCACCACCCGCTCCAGGGCCGGCACGTCGCAAAGGTCGGCCTGCACGGTGCAGGCGGAATTGGGACGCAACTGGTTCAGCTCACCCGCCAGGGCCAGGGCCTCGTCCGCCGAGCGTCGGTAATGCAAGACCAGCCGTGCCCCGGTACCGTGAAGCTCACGGGAAATCGCGGCGCCCACCCGACGGGCGGCACCGGTCACCAGCACGACGGGGGTGGATTCGGGGAGAGGATTCATGGCGGGAAAGTATACCTGCCCGGACCGGCTCCCCGGGACTTGCCCTGATTCCCGGACCAGGAATCGCGGATAACCCTCCGCCTTCAGGCGAACCGCGCCGCCAGTCCCTCAAGTGTGATGTTTTCCATGGTCCTGCCGTGGGGAATCAGCAGGTAGCGCCACGGCTTGTTGCCAAAGATGAGGCGGTTGTCAAAAAGGTCGGCCTCGGTAATGCTGTGCCTCGCGTGGTAGGTTCTGCAGGTCTTCGATGTGCGGCTCTAGTTTCGGCCGGCTTTCCTTGCTGATCCAGGTGATTGAGTTCTTGCCGGCCTGCCATCAGAACGTCCATCCTTGCTGGTGCATGAACTCTTCCAGATCAATGCAGGGAATCTTGAAGTGAGCACAGACATTGGGAATCTTGGCCGCGTTGGGCTTGAGCACAAGCGACTTGCCCCCGCGTTGCCATCCTTCTTCCGTCACCACCGTTGCCTGGTTGACTTTGGCGCAGGCGATCACGAAGGGGTCGGCAACGGGCGTTCCCTTCAACCGTTGTTGTGCGCCGATCAAGCCCTGAAAGTGCCTGATCCTGAATATCTCGGCCACGAACAGGAGTTCAGCCCCGGTCGGTGTGGAGAACATGGCCTTGTGATTCTTTGTCCATGCCAGGACTTCGTCGCTGACGTCCTGTCTTTCGATTTCGTTGAATACCTCGCGTGTGGAAATCAGCTCACTCTTTGCGACGAGCCCATCCAGACCATCCCAGATACTCTTGAACACGCGCGGATAAAAGTGCTGGAGGGAACGAATAGAACTGGTATCGAAGACATAGTTCATGCTTCGGCCCCTTGCAGGACGCGCTCCTCGAATCCGGCATAGCTTTTGGGCTTGATACCCAGAAGGTCGGCGGCATGCTCCAGACTGATCTGGTGCCGGTAATGTCGACTGACGACCTCCCTGGCAAAACGGTCGCTGATGTACGCCCCCTGGTTGAGATACCAGTTGCCCCCACCGCCCTGCTGCTTCTGTGTGGCCCAGAACTTTGCCTTGCTCTCATAGAAAGTCCTGCTGACTCGCCCCAGATCGAGAAAACGCCGCAGGATTGCCTCCCGACTGACGCCATACCTATCAGCGAGGTTTGAGAAGTGCGCTTCGTTTGCGTTTTCCACGTCGGCTGGAAATTGCTTTGCTTGGGTGGCAAAGTCCATTCCCGGAATCAGTACTTCGGCGGCGATGGCGTTGCAGAAGCGTTCAATCTCTTTTTCCCTCTTGGGCAATTGATCGATATAGCTCGTATCGAACTTGCTCAAACCGTTCATGCTCAACAACAGATGCGCGAGTTCGTGCAGCAAGCTGAATATCTGGCGGGTCTTGGTAGTGCTGTTGTTCAGATAGATGACCGGCAAATGCTCGTCCATCAGGCAGAAGCCGGAGATGTCCTTCTGCTTGAAAGCAGCCTTGAAGATGAAGACGCCGCACCCCTCAATCGTTTTGCGCCACTCTTTCAGCGCCTGCTCGTCGCTTTTCCAGGCTGTCTGCTGATCAAGTGAGATGCCCAGATAATTGCGAATGACCACGGCTTGCGACGTAACGTCTTGTGATAACGAAAGCGTGATGGTGTTCCAGATATGGCGCTCGGCGGGGTTGCGACCGTCGAACAACTCCTGCAATCCGATCTGGTAGGCGTGGGCGCGGCGGATGTGCAGGTAGGTGTCTCGTGCCAGAGTTTGCATGTCCGCGTCAGGCAAGGTGCGGAACTCCCGTTGCGGCAGAGTTTCTTCCGGGGGCGAGGGCAGAAAAAATATCGCCAGCGGGCGCTTGTATATTTGATAAGCCAACTTTTCCAGTTGCGGGTAGGTCGGTGCTCTCCTGCCGTCCTCCCATGCCTCGATCTCTTCGGGCTGCCGCTTGAGCATGTCGGCAACATCGAGAACGGTCAGCCCGACCGATTTCCTGGCCCAACGAAGAATCTCCGGTTCAACGCCGATAACAGAATCATGTTTCATAGGTGGCATTCCCAAGCTACCAATTCCCACGATTTCGAGGGAATTAAAACTCTCGAAATCGAGAGGCTATTGTTTTCCTCTCCTGTTGGGGGAGCGATATTCGCCGACCATTCGGGAAATCCCTTTGACGACCCCGACCATTTTGCCGGCGCTGGCAAAATGGTGTCCAAGGTCGATTCCCGATTATCGACGGCGAGGGTCGGCAGTTGCTTGCTGTTCATTCTTGTGGCTCCCTTTCGCACGTGACGGTGCGATTCCCATATGGCATCGCCAGTGTACTCGCGGTGAGGCTCATCAGGCGAGCTATCAGGAAAGAGTCCAGCGCAGTGTGAACAAGGGCGGCAGGGCAGTCGCCTGGCTCAGGCCAGCAGCCGCCCCAGGATGCGGGCTGCGGCGGCGAAGCCGAAGGGGGCGGTGACGCAGACCGAGGAGCCGTAGCCGGCGCAGTTGAGGCCGTGCAGGGCCAGGTCGGTGGCGCCGTGGGCCTGCCCCTCGTCCACATCGCAGGCGGCGGCCTGGGGGCGCTGGATCGGCTCGTCGGAATAGATGCAATCGACGCCGAACTTCTTCTTCGGGTCCCGGGGGAATCCGTATTCCTTGCGCAGCCGGGCACGCACCTTGGAGGCCAGGGCATCCTGGGTGGTGCGGGACAGGTCATCCACCTTGAGCCGGGTCGGATCGCTGCGCCCGCCCGCGCCGCCGGTGGTGACCACCGGCAGGCCCAGACGGCGGCAGTGGGCGATCAGGGCCGCCTTGGCGCGCACCTGGTCGATGGCATCCACCACGCCGTCGCAGGCCGGCAACAGTTCCGCCACGTTCTCCGGGCTGATGAATTCCTCCAGGGTGAGCACCAGGCAGGCGGGGTTGATGCCGGCGATGCGCTGCGCCATGGCCTGCACCTTGGCCTGACCCAGGCTGTCTTCCAGGGCGTGGATCTGGCGATTCACGTTGGACTCGGCGACGTGGTCCAGGTCGACCAGGGTCAGCCGGCCCACGCCGGAGCGGGCCAGCGCTTCCGCCGCCCAGGAGCCGACGCCACCGATGCCGACCACGCAGACATGGCTACCGGCCAGGCGTCGCAAGGTGCCGGGGCCGTAGAGCCGGTCTACGCCGCCGAAACGGCGCTTCAGATCGAAGGCTGGGTTCATGGGGATTCTGCCGTGGCGCTTTTGAGCGGGGAGGCCGCGCATCTTACAATGCCGCCCCTATGCGCACCCAACTCCCCGAACCCTCCGCCGATGCCCAGGACGCCAGTCGCGCCCTGGTCGAATTGATCGCCCGCGAAATCCAGGCCGCCGGCGGCTGGATATCCTTCGCTCGCTACATGGAACTGGCTCTCTATGCGCCGGGCCTGGGTTATTACGCCGGGGGTTCCCGCAAGTTCGGCGAGGCTGGCGATTTCGTCACTGCCCCGGAGCTGACGCCCCTCTTCGGCCAGGCCCTGGCGGTCCAGGTGGCCCAGGTGCTGGCGGCTTCGGCGCCGGTGGTGCTGGAGGCGGGCGCCGGCAGCGGCCGGCTGGCGGCGGATCTGCTGCTGGCCCTGGAGCGCATGGGGCAGCCCCCGGAGCGCTATCTGATCCTGGAGCTGTCGGGGGAGCTGCGGGCGCGCCAGCAGGAGACCCTGGCCGCCGAGGCGCCCCATCTGCTGGAGCGGGTGACATGGCTCGATGCCCTGCCGGAGGGATTTTCCGGTTGCGTGGTGGGCAACGAGGTGCTGGACGCCATGCCGGTCCATGCCCTGGAATGGAGCGAGGGTGGGCTCCTGGAACGGGGCGTCGCCATGGATGCCGAGGGGCGATTCATCGATGCATCGCGCCCGGCCGACGCCGTTCTCCGTGAAGCCGCTGCGGACCTGCCGGTGACAGCCCCCTACCGGAACGAATTGAGCCTGGCGGCCCGGGCCTGGACTGCCGAATGGGGCCATCGCCTGGTGCGGGGTGCCCTGCTGCTGATCGACTACGGCCTGCCCGGCCACGAGCTCTACCATCCCCAGCGGGATGGGGGCACGGTGCGCTGCCACTACCGTCACCGCAGCCACGACGATCCCTACTGGTGGCCGGGCCTGTCGGACATCACCAGCCATGTGGATTTCACCGCCATCGCCGAGGCCGGCCACGGCGCCGGCCTGGATGTTCTGGGCTACACCAGCCAGGCCAGCTTTTTGATGAACTGCGGCATCGCCGGCCTGCTCGATGCCCGCCGCGACGGCGCCCCGGGGGCGGCCGCCCTGCGTGCCGGTGGGGCCGTGAATGTGCTGCTGTCGCCCAACGAAATGGGGGAGTTGTTCAAGGTGATCGCCCTGGGCAGGGGCATACCCATGTCATTGGTGGGGTTCATTCGGGGCGATCGGCTGCACGCCCTGTAACGCGCATGGTCGCCAGCGCCACCCCCGGAGATGCCAATGCGCCAAAGTAAATTGAACGCCCCCCACCCCCGTTCCACGGCCGGCTTTGCACAGCCGGCCGGCTTCGGCGGCGCGAAGCAGTGCTTCGCGCAACCCCGCCTACGCCCCCTTCCCGGGGCGGGGCTACTGATTGGCTCGCTACGCTCGACGGGTCACACTCGGCGCCGTTGATGCTTTTTCACGTTAACATGCCCCGTACCCCATCACAGCGGAGACACCCCCCCATGCATCCCATCCAGGAACGCTTTGTCGAAGATCTCGCGGTCGGCATGACAGCCAGCATTTCCAAGACCATCACCGAAACCGACATCATCCTGTTCTCGGGTGTTTCCACCGACGTCAATCCCATCCATATCGATGAGGAGTACGCTGCAGCCACCATCTTCAAGGGTCGTGTCGCCCACGGCATGCTCTCCGCCAGCCTGATCTCCGCCGTGCTGGCCAACAAGCTGCCTGGCCCGGGCACCATCTACATGGCCCAGAACGCCCGCTTCCGCTCCCCGGTGCGGCCCGAGGACACGGTTACCGCCACGGTGACCATCAAGGAAGTGCTGGTGGAAAAGAAGCGTGTGATCCTGGACACCACCTGCCGGGTGGGCGACCGGGTGGTGATCGAGGGTGAGGCCACGGTCATGTTCCCCTCGCGCAAGGATTGATCCCGGTCCGACACTCATGAGCAGCGCCGCCATGCCCCTTTCGCCCCTGCGCTGGATCGCCGTCTGGCGGCGCAACTTCCTGGTCTGGCGCAAGATGGCCTTCACCTCGGTGCTGGGCAACCTGGCCGACCCGCTGATCTACATGTTCGGCCTGGGTTACGGCCTGGGCAGTCTGGTATCCCAGGTGGAGGGCATGCCCTATATCGTCTTCATCGCCTCCGGTTCCATCTGCGCCAGCACCATGAACGGCGCCACCTTCGAGGCCCTCTATTCAGCCTTCTCGAGGATGCAGGTGCAGCGCACCTGGGACGCCATCCTCAACGCGCCCCTGGCCCTGGAGGATGTGCTGCTGGGGGAATGGATCTGGGCCGCCAGCAAGGCCGTGCTCTCGGGCCTGGCGATCATCGCGGTGATGGGCATCCTGGGTTTTTTGCATTCACCCCTGATCCTCTGGGTGGTGCCCCTGCTGTTCCTGGTGGGCCTGTGCTTCGCCGCCATGGGCCTGATCGTCACGGCCCTGGCACCGTCCTTCGACTTCTTCATGTATTACTTCACCCTGCTGATTACCCCCATGACCCTGCTCTCGGGGGTGTTCTTTCCCTTGCAGCAACTACCGGCTCCGGTCCAGGCCATCGCCCAGGCCCTGCCCCTGACCCATGCCGTGGCGTTGGTGCGGCCTCTTTCCTTGGGTCAGGTGCCGGAACAGATTGCCCTGCATCTGGTGGTGCTGGCCGTCACGGCCCTGGCGGCCTTTGCCCTGGCCCTGAAACTGGCGCGGCGGCGGCTGTTGTTTTAACGCGAAGGCAGGGCATCCAGCCGGTGTTCAAGCCGCAGGGGCGGGCCATCTCCCGTCTGGCGCAAGGACGGGGGAAACCCTAGTCCCCCGGTGGCCAAATAAGCACCGCCAGCTAAACCAGCCAGCAAGGCCAATATCGCCACCACGGCCAGGGGCTGGAAGCGGCTGCCGGCCCAGAAGGCTTGCCAGCGGGCGCGGCGGCGGGCGCTGGCGGTGAGCCGGGCCACGCTCGCGCTGCGGTGTCGTTCCTGGGCGGCCTCCGCCGCACGGGCCTCGGCCTCTCCCCGTTCACGGGCTGCGGCCTCCAGTTGGCGATCGGCCTCGGCTCGGGCCTGGGCCGCCTGGGCCGCCGCGATGTCCGCTTCCTTCCGGCGCTGGGCAAGCTTGGTGGCTTCCAGTTCCGCGCTGCGCTTCTGGATGGCGATCATTTCCGCCGCCCGCTCGGCCTCGGCCTGGGCTTCGGCCTGGTTGGCCAGGGTCTGTTCGGTGCGAACCCGGATCAGTACCAGGGAAAGGGCTTCCTCGTCGGCCAGCTTCTTGGCCCGGGCCTCATCCCGGGCCCGGCGGCTGGCGTCAAGGCGTTGCTGGGCCAGCAATTCTGTCGCCGCCTCGGTTCGCGCCCTTTCCGCAGCGTACTGGCGCGCACGGGACTCGGCGGCGAGGCGTCGATTCGCCAGTTCCAGGGCCTCCTGCTCTCGGGTCAGCAGTTGCCTGGCATCGGCCAGGCCGCCGGCCTCCCGCTGTTCCTGATCCCGAGCCGCGTCCACGGTTTCGGGTTTGTCCCCGTTGCCGCCCCGCTTCACTGGCCCGCTCCCCGGCTGCCCCTCCATGCCCATCCCCCTTGTCCAAGGAAATACCCCGGTCATTGTAGGAACAGTCCATCCCGGCCAAGGGGACGATAAGGCCCCAACAGGCGCCTATTTCCAGGTCCAGTTAGAATTCCCCCATGAGTACCCTGCTGGTCATCACCAATCTTCCCGACAAGGATACCGCCCAGGCCTTGGCGGCCCTACTGGTGGAGCGGCGCCTGGCAGCCTGCGTGAACATCCTGGCGCCCTGCGTTTCGGTCTATCGCTGGCAAGGTACCCTGGAGAGGGCGGAGGAGGTGCCCCTGCTGATCAAGACCACCCGAGCCCGCTATCCGGACCTGGAGGAGGCGATCCGGGGCGCGCATCCCTATGAACTTCCCGAGATCATCGCGGTCCCTGTGACACAGGGACTACCGGGCTACCTGGCCTGGGTCGCCGACGAAACCGATACTGGAACCCCATGCTGATCCGCTTCCTGCTGCCCTTCCTTTTCTCTTTCCTGATTTCTCCGTTACTGCGGGCCGCCGAGCCCCTGGCCCCGGAACAGGCCTTCCAGTTCTCGGCGGTGGCCGTGGATGCCAGGATCATCGAGGCGCGCTGGCTGATCGCCGACGGCTACTACCTTTACCGGGATCGCTTCAAGTTCCGACTGGAGCCTGAAAGTGCCCGACTGGGCGCGGCCGAATTCCCCCCGGGGGAAATGAAGGACGATCCGGGCTTTGGCAAGGTGGAGGTCTATCACCGCCAGGTGGTGGTGCGCCTGCCCGTGGAAAACGTCAGCGGCCCCGTCACCCTCAAGGCCGTGTCCCAGGGCTGCGCCGACATGGGCATCTGCTATCCGCCCCAGAACCACGAGGCCCTGCTTGACCTCGCCAGCGCCGGCCAGGCGCCAGGCCTGAGCCCTGCTCCCGCGCCGGTCAGCGAGAGCTCCCGCATCGCCCGGCTGTTGAGCCACGGCAGCTACTGGCTGGTGCTTTCCAGCTTCTTCGGCTTCGGCCTGCTGCTGGCCTTCACCCCCTGCGTGCTGCCCATGGTGCCCATCCTCTCCGGCATCATCGTCAATCACGGCCACGCGGTGACCCACGGCAGGGCCTTTGCCCTTTCCCTGGTCTATGTGCTGGGCATGGCCCTGACCTACGCCCTGGCCGGCGTGGCGGCCGGTTACACCGGCACCCTGCTTTCCAGCGCTTTGCAGAATGCCTGGGTGCTGGGCAGCTTCGCCCTGGTTTTCGTGGCGCTCTCCCTTTCAATGTTCGGCTTCTACGAACTGCAACTGCCCAGCGCCCTGCAAAGCCGCCTGTCCGACACGGCCAACCGGCGTGGCGGTTCCCTGCCGGCCTTGTTCATCATGGGCGTGCTCTCGGCCCTGATCGTCGGCCCCTGCGTGGCGGCTCCCCTGGCCGGCGCCCTGCTTTACATCGCCCAGACCGGCAATGCCGCCCTGGGTGGCGGAGCCCTGTTCACCATGGCCCTGGGCATGGGTGTTCCCCTGCTGGCGGTGGGCCTGTTCTCCCGCTCCCTGCTGCCCAGGACCGGACCCTGGATGGAGGCGGTGAAAAAATTCTTCGGCGTGGTGCTGCTGGCCACCGCCCTGTGGCTGGTCTCGCCGGTGCTGCCGGCCTGGTTGGTGATGCTGGGCTGGGCCGCTCTTCTGATCGTGCCTGCCATTTACCTCCATGCCCTGGACCCCCTGCCGCCCCAGGCCCGGGGCTGGCCCCGCTTCTGGAAGGGCCTGGGGGTCCTGCTGCTGCTGGCCGGCAGCGCCCTGGTGATCGGCGTCCTGGGCGGCGCCCGGGACCCCCTGCAACCCCTGAGTTTTCTGCGTGGAGTCGGCATCAGCCAGGGCACGAGCGACCACTCGCCCCGCTTCATTCCTGTGCGCAGCCGTGTCGAACTGGACGGCCTGCTGAAAAACGCCGATCGTCCGGTGATGCTGGACTTTTATGCCGACTGGTGTGTGAGCTGCAAGGAGATGGAGCGCAACACTTTCAGCGATCCGGCCGTGCGCGCCCGCATGGACCGGATGCTCCTGCTTCAGGCCGATGTCACCGCCAACAGTGACGAAGACAAGGCCCTCTTGGCACGTTTCGATTTCTTCGGCCCGCCGGGCATCGCCTTCTTTCCTCGTCCGGGACAGGAACGGAAGGATCTCCGGGTCACCGGCTACCAGGGACCGGTGGAATTCCTGGCCACTCTGGAGGCGGTGCTCAAGGAATAGCGTGCCTGCTGCTTCTTTTCCGATTTAACCCATGCAATTGCAACTCAGTCACGACCCCATCGAGGATCGCCTGCTGCTGCGTCTGGATCTGGATGGACAGTGCTATGGCTTCTGGCTGACACGCCGTGTCACGATCCTGCTCTGGCCTGTCCTCTGGTCCATGCTGGAGCACGGCGTGATTCCCGGCGCCGGGACCGAGGCTCGGCGTTGGCTGCTGGCCATGGATCACGAAAAAGCCCGGAGCGGCCAGGAGGTGCAGCAGGCCCCGCCGATTTCCCTCATCGCGCCGGTGCGCCTGGTGGTCACGATCCAGCATGGCCATCAGGCCGACGGGCGCCATGTGCTGGGCCTGTTTGACGGCAGCGGGGCCGGGGAGACCATGACCCTGGACGACGACGGGCTCCATGCCCTGATCCGCCTGTTGCACGAGACCGTGCCCAAGGCGGGATGGGATATTCCCCTGTCTCTGCCCCAATCCGGCCTGACGCCTGCCAGCGTCGGCACCTCGCTGCGACACTGATGCTTTTGCACGTTACCCCCCCTCTCCACGTTCTTGGAGAATCCGGCTACAATGAATTCTTTTGTAGGACTGATGTACCAAAAAGAGAGAAAGGAATCAGCCATGAACAGACGTTTCGAAGGTCGGGTGGTAATCGTGACTGGCGCCAGCCTGGGCATAGGTCGTGCCTGCGCCAAACAGTTCGCCGACGAGGGCGCCACCGTGATCGGCTGCGCCCGGCGCAAGCCCAAGCTGGATGAACTGGCGGACGCCATCAATGCCAATGGTGGCAAGTTCAAGAGCGTGGAACTGGACGTCAACGACCTGGATGGTTTCATCAAGCTGATCCATGACACTCACCAGGAATTCGGCCGGCTCGACGTGCTGGTGAATAACGCCCCTTCGGTCAAGGGCGGCATGATCGTGGACCAGACCATCGAGGACTTCCGTTCCAACTTCACGGCTTCCGTGGACAGCGTGTTCATCAGTTGCCGCGAGGCCCTGAAGATCATGATGAAGCAGCGTTCTGGCTCCATCATCAACATCTCCTCCGTCAGCAGCCTGCGGGCGGGTCTGGCCTCCGGCGCCTATGGTGCTTCCAAGGCGGCGGTGAATCAGTTCACCCAGTGCGTGGCCATGGAAGCGGCACCCTACAACGTTCGCCTGAACGTGGTGGCCCCCGGTTCCACCGTCACCGCCGGCATGAACGCGGCCTTCCGCAAGAATGAGGCAGCCCAGGATGCTGTTGCCGCCTCCATCCCGATGTTGCGCCATGGCGCAGCAGAAGAAGTGGCCGAGGCGGTCTGTTTCCTGGGGTCCGACCAAGCCTCCTACATCACCGGCGTGATCCTGCCGGTGGATGGTGGCAAGACGCCCCAGATGGCGCTGCCGGGCTTCGACATCAGTGCCCTGAACAATGTGAAGGTCAAGTGATCCTGGCCACCCTGCATCTGCCCGATCAGGACAGATGCAGGGTATCCCAGGCGTAGCGCAGAATCATCAGCACGGCCACGGCGAGAAACAGTCGTCGGACGAATGCGCTGCCGTGCTTCAGTGCCAGGTGGGTGCCGATCCAGGAACCGCCAATATTGCAAACCGCCATCAGCAGCGCCAGGGTCGGCAGCCAATGACCGGCGGGCACGAAATAGCCCAGGGCGGCCAGGTTGGTGGCCACGTTGACCACCTTGGCCGCCGCTGAGGCGTGCAGGAAGTCGAAGCCGAAAAAGCGGACGAACAGGAAAATCAGGAAGCTGCCGGTACCCGGCCCGAAGAAACCATCATAGAAGCCGATGATTCCGCCCAGCACGGTGGCGTAGGCCAATTCGCGACCACCGGCATGGGCGGGGCGGTGCAGGGCGCCGAAGTCCTTGCGCCGGAAGGTGTGGATGACCGCCAGCACCAGCAGGCCGAGAATCAGGGGCCGAAGCATGTCCGGTGGCAGCCAGGCGACCGCCGCCGCGCCAGCGTAGGAGCACAGGAAGGCGGCGAAGGCCGCCGGCAGTGTCGTCCGCCAGGGCATGCGGACCCGCCGGGCGTAGCGCCAGGCGGCGTTCAGGGTGCCGAAGATGCTGGCCAGCTTGTTGGTGCCAAACAGCGTGGCCGGCAATTCCCGCGGCAAGGTCGAGAGCAGTGCGGGAACCTGAATCAGGCCACCTCCTCCCACCACCGCGTCAACAAAGCCCGCGAAGGCTGCTGCCAGCAAAAGGAACAACAGGGAAGGCAGCAGGCTGGGATCGAGCATCGTGCTCAGGGGTGACAGGTATGCGGCGCGGGCATGATAAGCGGAATCGGCCGCTGCCATGGAGTCGGCATGGGGCGGCTTCTCCCTGTCTTGCCCCTCTCACGCCAAAGTCGGCGGCGTGGGGTGGGGGATCTACTGAAACAGGCCCTGATTCAAAAACCCCTTGAAATCCCTGAGGGCCGCCCCTATTATTAGCACTCGTCGATGGTGAGTGCTAAGTTACTGGCGGTTCCGCCTGACCACCCGCCGACTCATTTTTCTGTGCGGCCCAGCCGCTTTCCATGTCATCCCTCAAGGAGATATATCCATGAAAATCCGTCCCTTGCATGACCGAGTGATCGTCAAGCGTATCGAAGACGAGCGCAAGACGGCCTCCGGTATCGTCATTCCCGATTCCGCCGCCGAGAAACCCGACCAGGGCGAAGTGCTCGCCGTGGGCGCCGGCAAGATCCTGGAAGACGGCAAGGTCCGCGCCATGGCCGTCAAGGTGGGCGAACGCGTGCTGTTCGGCAAGTACTCCGGCCAGACCGTCAAGGTCGATGGCGAGGAGCTGCTGGTCATGCGCGAAGAAGACATCATGGGCGTGATCGAGGCCTGATCGGCCATCGTCCCAACCTAAAGAACTCAAGGAGAAACAACAATGGCTGCTAAAGAAGTCAAGTTCGGCGATTCCGCTCGCCATCGCATGGTTGAAGGCGTCAACATCCTGGCCGATGCCGTCAAGGTGACCCTGGGCCCCAAGGGCCGCAACGTGGTGCTGGAGCGCTCCTTCGGCGCCCCCACCGTGACCAAGGACGGTGTGTCCGTGGCCAAGGAAATCGAGCTCAAGGACAAGTTCCAGAACATGGGCGCCCAGATGGTCAAGGAAGTGGCTTCCAAGACCTCCGACGTGGCCGGTGACGGCACCACCACCGCCACCGTGCTGGCCCAGGCCATCGTCCGCGAAGGCATGAAGTACGTGGCCGCCGGCATGAACCCCATGGACCTGAAGCGTGGCATCGACAAGGCGGTCATCGCCACCATCGAAGAGCTGAAGAAGCTGTCCAAGCCCTGCACCACCAGCCAGGAAATCGCCCAGGTGGGCTCCATTTCCGCCAACGCCGACGCCAACATCGGCGACATCATCGCCAAGGCCATGGACAAGGTTGGCAAGGAAGGCGTGATCACCGTCGAGGACGGCAAGTCCCTGGACAACGAGCTGGACGTGGTGGAAGGCATGCAGTTCGACCGCGGCTACCTGTCCCCCTACTTCATCAACAACCCGGACAAGCAGATCGCCATCCTGGACAATCCCTTTGTCCTGCTCTTCGACAAGAAGATATCCAACATCCGCGACCTGCTGCCCGTGCTGGAGCAGGTGGCCAAGTCCGGCCGTCCCCTGCTGATCGTCGCTGAAGATGTGGACGGCGAGGCCCTGGCCACCCTGGTGGTGAACAACATTCGTGGCATCCTCAAGACCGTGGCCGTCAAGGCTCCCGGCTTCGGCGATCGTCGCAAGGCCATGCTGGAAGACATCGCCATCCTCACCGGCGGCACCGTGATCGCCGAGGAAGTGGGTCTGTCCCTGGAGAAGGCCACCCTGCAGGATCTGGGTCAGGCCAAGCGGGTCGAGATTGGCAAGGAAAACACCACCATCATCGACGGCGCCGGCACCGAAGCTGGCATCCAGGCCCGCGTGGCTGCCATCCGCAAGCAGATCGACGAGTCCTCCAGCGACTACGACCGCGAGAAGCTGCAGGAGCGCGTGGCCAAGCTGGCCGGCGGCGTGGCTCTGATCAAGGTCGGTGCTGCCACCGAAGTGGAAATGAAGGAAAAGAAGGCCCGCGTCGAAGACGCCCTGCACGCCACCCGCGCTGCCGTTGAAGAAGGCATCGTTCCCGGCGGCGGCGTTTCCCTGCTGCGTGCCCGCTCCACCGTGTCCGTCAAGGGTGACAACCCCGAGCAGGACGCCGGCATCAAGATCGTGCTGCGCGCCCTGGAAGAGCCCCTGCGTCAGATCGCCGCCAACGCCGGCGACGAGCCCAGCGTGGTGATCAACAAGGTGATGGAAGGCAAGGGCAACTACGGCTACAACGCCGCCACCGGCGAGTACGGTGACATGGTGGCGATGGGTGTGCTGGACCCCACCAAGGTCGAGCGTACCGCTCTGCAAAACGCCGCTTCCGTGGCTGGCCTGATGCTCACCACCGACTGCATGGTCGCTGAACTGGCGGAAGACAAGCCCTCCATGGGTGGCATGGGCGGTATGGGTGGCATGGGTGGTATGGGCGGCATGGACATGGGCATGTAATGTCCCGCCGCGCCTGAACCCCAGGCCTCAGCAGCAACAGACGCCCCGCCTTGTGCGGGGCGTTTGCTTTTCCGGATGCCATTCAAGCATCTAGAATCAGGACATGCTGGAGCGATGTCGTCCGCTCCCCTCGGAAAATCCGTCAGAAAGCCAGAGGCCCGTCATGACGTTGTCCGATAGCCTGCCTGCCCTCCTTCTTGTCATCCTGGTGGCCGTGCTCCTGCTGCCTCCTCTGCGCCGCTGGCTGCTCACCGGGCCGGTCTTCAAGGTCTATAAACGCATCCTCCCGCCCATGTCCGACACCGAGCGGGATGCCCTGGAGGCGGGCACGGTCTGGTGGGAGGGACAGCTGTTCAGCGGCAGTCCGGACTGGGCCGTGCTGCTGTCCTATCCCCGGCCGACCCTCAGCGCCGAGGAGCAGGCCTTCCTCGATCGGGAAGTGGAAACGGCCTGCGCCCTGGTGGATGACTGGCAGGTCTCCCACGAAAGCTTCGACCTGACGCCGGAGACCTGGGACTACCTCAAGTCCCGGGGCTTCCTGGGCATGATCATTCCCAAGCAATACGGTGGCCTGGGCTTTTCCGCCTATGCCCATTCCCAGGTGGTGACCCGCCTGTCCACCCGCTCCTCGGCCCTGGCAGTGTCGGTGATGGTGCCCAACTCCCTGGGGCCGGCGGAGCTGCTGCTGCACTACGGCACCGAGGCCCAGAAGAACCATTACCTGCCCCGGCTGGCCCAGGGCCTGGAGGTGCCGGCCTTCGCCCTGACCAGCCCCTGGGCCGGTTCCGATGCCGCCGCCATTCCCGATGCGGGCATCGTCTGCAAGGGGCAGTGGCAGGGCCGGGAAGTGATCGGCATGCGGGTCACCTGGGACAAGCGCTACATCACCCTGGGCCCGGTGTGCACCCTGTTGGGCCTGGCCTTCCATCTCTACGACCCGGACGGCCTGCTCGGAGACAAAAGGGACATCGGCATCACCTGCGCCCTGGTGCCCCACGACCATCCCGGTGTGGAACTGGGGCGGCGCCACCAGCCCCTCAACGCGGTGTTCATGAACGGCCCGACCCGGGGCCAGGATGTGTTCATGCCCCTGGACTTCATCATCGGCGGCCCGGCCACCGCCGGCCAGGGCTGGCGCATGCTGATGGAGTGCCTGGCGGCGGGCCGGGCCATTTCCCTGCCTTCCTCCAATGTGGGCATGGCCCAGATGACGGCCCGGGCCGTGGGCGCCTACGCCCGGGTGCGCAGCCAGTTCCGCATGGCCGTGGGCCGCTTCGAAGGCGTGGAGGAAGCCTTGACCCGCATCGGCGCCTACACCTACCTGATGGACGCCACCCGCACCCTGACCGCCGGCGCGGTGGACCTGGGAGAGAAACCCGCCGTGGTCTCCGCCATCGCCAAGTACCACGTCACCGAGCGGGCCCGCCGTGTGGTCAATGACGGCATGGACGTGCTGGGAGGCAAGGGCATCTGCCTGGGGCCCTCCAACTTCCTGGGCCGCGCCTATCAGCAGATCCCCATTGGCATCACCGTGGAGGGCGCCAACATCCTGACCCGCAGCCTGATCATCTTCGGCCAGGGAGCGATACGCTGCCATCCCTATGTGCTGAAGGAGATGCAGGCTGCCGCCGATCCCGATCCGGCCGCCGGCCTCAAGGCCTTCGACCGACTGCTCTTCGCCCATCTGGGCCATGCCCTGAAGAACGGACTGCGCGCCCTGGGCCACGGCCTCACCGGCTCCCACTTCGCCCGGGTGCCGGATGCCGCGGCAGCGGAGGCCCGCCGCTACTACCAGCAACTGACACGTTTTTCCGCCGCCTTCGCCTTCCTCTGCGACATTTCCCTGATGGTGCTGGGGGGCGGCCTCAAGCGCCGCGAAAAACTCTCGGCCCGGCTCGGCGACATCCTGTCCCAGATGTACCTGATGTCCGCCACCCTCAAGCGTTACGAGGACGAGGGCCGCCAGGCGGCGGACGCACCCCTGCTGCACTGGGCGGTATGGGATGCCATGTATCAGGCCCAGCAGGCCTTCGACGGCGTCATCGCCAACTATCCCAACCGGTTCGTGGCCTTCTGTCTGCGCCTGATGCTGTTTCCTTTCGGCCATCCCTACGTGGTGCCCTCGGATGAACTGGGCCATCAGGTGGCCCGCCTGCTGATCGCCCCCTCCCCCAGCCGGGACCGGCTTACCGCCGCCTGCCACCGCCCCGGCGGCGAGGACGACCCCCTGGGCGCTCTCGAACTGGCCCTGCTGGCCACTCTGGCGGCGGAACCCGTGGAGGCGAAGATACGGGAAGCGGAAAAGCAGGGCCTGTTCGCAGGCAACCCCCAGGCCAATGTCCGTGACTTGGCCCTCGCCGCCCACGGGGCCAGGGTGGTGAACGATGGGGAGTACGCCCTGCTGGCCCGGCGCGACCGGCTGCGGGACATCGTGGTGAAGGTGGATGATTTTCCCTTCGATTTCGGCACCCGCCGGGGAGCGGCATCATGAACGGCACCCCCATTTATGTCGTGGATGGCCTGCGCACTCCCTTCCTCAAGGCCCGGGGCGGCCCCGGGCCCTTCGCTGCCGCCGATCTGGCGGTACAGGCCGGGCGCCCGTTGCTGCTGCGCCAGCCCTTCGCGCCGGAGGATCTGAGCGAAGTGATCCTGGGCTGCGCCGCCCCCGCGCCCGATGAAATGAACATCGGCCGCATCCTCGCCCTGCGCCTGGGCTGCGGCGAGAAGGTGCCGGGCTGGACGGTGATGCGCAACTGTGCCAGCGGCATGCAGGCCATCGATTCGGCCCTGGCCGACATCCAGCGCGGCCGCGCCGAGCTGGTGCTGGCTGGCGGCAGCGACGCCCTCTCCCATGCGCCCCTGCTGTTTTCCGAGGCCATGGTGCGCTGGCTGGTGGACTGGAAATCAGCCCGGGGCCTGGGCCCCAGGCTGGCCCTGCTGGGGCGCCTGCGCCCGGCTCACCTGGCGCCGGTGCTGGGTCTGCTGAAGGGCCTCACCGACCCGGTGGTGGGCCTCTCCATGGGCCAGACCGCCGAGAACCTGGCCTGGGAGTTTGGCATCGGCCGGGAAGCAATGGACGCCTACTCGGTGCGCAGCCACCAGCGGGCCCTGGCGGCGCAGGCGCTGATCGCCCGGGAACTGGCGCCCCTGCTGGACGCCGCCGGCAGCGCCTACGAGGCCGATGACGGACTGCGGGCGGATGCCAACCCGGAGCGCCTGGCCAAGCTCAAGCCCGTGTTCGACCGCAACTACGGCACCATCACCGCCGGCAACAGCTCCCAGGTCACCGATGGCGCAGCCCTGGTGCTGCTGGCTTCGGCGGCGGCCGTGGAGCGCTGGAAACTGCAACCCCTGGGCCGCATCCTCGACTGCCAGTGGGCCGGCCTGGACCCGGCGCGGATGGGCCTGGGGCCGGTCCACGCCGCCACCCCCATCCTGCAACGCCAGGGCCTGGGTCTCAACGATGTGGACGCCTGGGAAATCAACGAGGCCTTCGCCGCCCAGGTGCTGGCCTGCCTCGCCGCCTGGCGCAGCGAAGACTTTTGCCGGACCCATCTGGGCCTGCCCGGGGCCCTGGGCGAGCTGGATCAGGAAAGACTCAACATTCACGGCGGCGCCATCGCCCTGGGCCATCCGGTGGGGGCCTCCGGCGCCCGCATCGTGCTGCATCTGCTGCACAGCCTCAAACCCGGCGGCAAGGGCATGGCCGCCATCTGCATCGGCGGGGGCCAGGGCGGCGCCATGCTGGTAGAGCGGCTGTGAGCGCCTCGCACAAACCGAAGCCGCAACGCGGCAAACCGTCGTCACTCCCTCCCGCAGAGAAGGGGCTTGGGGGGAGGGCGCCGCGCCGCATGGCCGCCCAAAGGCGTGGCAGCGTTATTGATGGAGCCGGCGTTAGCCGGCGAACCGTCGTCACCCCCTCCCGCAGAGAAGGGGCTTGTGGGGGGAGGGTGCCGCGCCGCATGGCCGCCCAAAGGCGTGGCAGCGTTATTCATGGAGCCGGCGTTAGCCGGCGAACCGTCGTCACCCCCTCCCGCAGAGAAGGGGCTTGTGGAGGGAGGGTGCCGCGCCGCATGGCCGCCCAAAGGCGTGGCAGCGTTATCCATGGAGCCGGCGTTAGCCGGCGAACCGTCGTCACCCCCTCCCGCGGGGAAGGGGCTGGGGGGAGGGAGCCGCGCCGCATGGCCGCCCAAAGGCGTGGCAGCGTTATCCATGGAGCCGGCGTTAGCCGGCGAACCGTCGTCACCCCCTCCCGTGGGGAGGGGGCAGGGGGGAGGGTAGTTCGATGACACTCAAGCACTGGACACTGCAACGGGAAGATGATGGCCTGGCCTGGGCCATCCTCGACTGCCGGGATCAATCCACCAACGCCCTCTCGGCGGAAGTGATGGCGGAGCTGGCGCAAGTCCTCGACCAACTGGAGGCCCAGCCGCCCCGCGCCCTGATCTTCCGTTCTGGCAAGGAAGCCGGCTTCATCGCCGGGGCCGACATCCGGGAGTTCTCCACCCTGGGCACGGCGGATCAGGTCCATGCCCTGGTGGCCCGGGGCTGGAATCTGTTCAATCGCCTCGCCGCCGTGCCCTGGCCCACGCTGGCCCTGATCCGGGGCCATTGCCTGGGCGGTGGCCTGGAGCTGGCCCTGGCCTGCCGCTACCGCGTCGCCGTGGATGAGCCGGGCACCCGCCTGGGCCTGCCCGAGGCCCTGCTGGGCATTTTCCCCGGTTGGGGTGGCATGCTGCGTCTGCCGCGACTGGCCGGCCCCCAGGTCGCCCTGGACCTGATGCTGACGGGTCGCACCGTGGATGCTCCCCGGGCCGCGAAAATGGGCATCGTGGATGCCTGCGTGCCGCCCCGGGTGATGCTGGCCGCCGCCCGCCAGATCGTCGCCTCCGACCGAGCACCGGCCCAGGCCGGAGGCATCAAGGCCCTGATGAACCGCTGGCCCCTGCGCGCCCTCGTCGCTGCCCAGGCCCATAGGCAGACGGAGCGCAAGGCGCCGCGAGCCCACTATCCGGCCCACCACGCCATCATCGACCTCTGGTCCCAACACGGCGGCAATGCCCTGGCCGCGCCGGCCCTGATGGAAGCCGTGGTGAGCTCCCCCACCACCGCCAACCTGCTGCGGGTGTTCCAGTTGCAGGAGCGGCTCAAGGCCTTCGGCAAGGAAAGCGAGCAACCCTTGCGCCGGGTCCATGTGGTGGGCGCCGGCGTGATGGGCGCCGACATCGCCGCCTGGTGCGCCCTGCGGGGCCTTACCGTGACACTGCAGGACCAGGACATGGGGCGGCTCGCGGCGGCATTCGCCCGCCTGGCCCCCGTGTTCGCCAAGCGCGTCCGGGACCCGCGCCGGCGCCGGGCACTGCTGGACCGGTTGATCCCCGATGTGGCGGGAGTCGGGGCCGCGTCAGCGGACGTGGTGATCGAGGCCATCTACGAAAACCTCGACGCCAAGCGGACGCTGCTGGCTGCCCTGGAAAAACGCATGAGGCCGGATGCGGTGCTGGCCACCAATACCTCCAGCCTGCGCCTGGAGGATCTGGGCCAGGGCCTGGCGGATCCCCGACGCCTGGTGGGCATCCATTTCTTCAATCCGGTGATGAGCATGCCCCTGGTGGAAGTGGTCCATGGCCAGGACAGCGACGAGGCACCGCTGCGCCAGGCCTGCGCCTTCGTCCGGCGCATCGACAAGCTGCCCCTGCCGGTGCGGAGCGCGCCGGGCTTCCTGGTCAATGCCGTGCTCGCCCCCTACATGCTGGAAGCCATGCGCTGCGTGGATGAAGGTCTGGCGATCGAAGTGGTGGACCGCAGCATGCGCGACTTCGGCATGCCCCTGGGGCCCCTGGAACTGGCGGACACCGTGGGCCTGGATATCGCCATGGCGGCGGGCCGGGCCTTGTCCGGCAGCGCCAGTCCGCCCGCCTGTCTGGCCGAGCGGGTGGCGCGGGGCGAGTTGGGGCGCAAGAGCGGAAGAGGTTTCTACCTTTACCAGCAGGGCCGACCCCAGCGCCGGCCCGCCGCTGCCGCGCCGTCGGGGCTGGCCCAACGCCTGCTGCAACCTTTGTTGGAAAAAACCCAAAGCATCGTCGATGACGGCATCGTGGCTGATGCCGACCTGGCCGATGCAGGTGTAATGTTCGGAGCGGGCTTCCCCCCGTTCCGGGGCGGGCCGCTTAGCTATCGGCGTAGCCGGTGATAAAGAGTGGATTCATAAAAACCACGGGAGCAGCCGCTCCCCGACAACACAGGAGGTGCGAGATGTTCCAGAAAACGGCGGTTCTCAAACTGATTCCCGGCCTGATGCTTGGCGCTCTGTCCACCATGGCCGGCCATGCCGGCGCCTCCGGCTTTCAACTGCTGGAGCAGAACGCCAGCGGCATCGGCAACGCCTTTGCCGGTTCTGCGGCGGTGGCCGAAGATGCCAGCACGGTGTTCTTCAATCCTGCTGGCATGAGCCTGCTGCCGGCAAAACGGCACTTCAGCGTCTCCCTGGACATGGTGCGGCCCCAGGCCAAGTTCTCCAACGACGGCAGTACCGCTCCCCTGGGCATCACCCGCCTGGGCGGCGACGGCGGCGATGCCGGCGGCTGGGAGCCGGTGCCGGCGGCCTATTTCGTGATGCCCATCAACGAGCGCTGGACCTTCGGCATGGGCGTGGGCGCCCCCTTCGGTCTGGCCACGGACTATGACAAGGATTGGCGCGGCCGCTTCCACGCCACCAAGTCCAGCGTCAAGACCATCAACTTCAACCCCTCGGTGTCCTACAGGCTCAATGATCAGGTGGCCCTGGGCTTCGGCGCCAACTATCAGAAGCTCGACGCCCAACTGGCCAGCGCCGCCAACGTCTCGGCGGCCCTCTGCGCCAACCCGGCCCTGGCGGCCCTCTGCGGCGCCGGTGCCCTGAACGACCAGGAAGCCACGGTGCGGGTCAAGGGCAGCGACTGGACCTGGGGCTACAACCTGGGGGCCATCATCCAGCTCAGCCAACAGACCCGGCTCGGCCTGGCCTACCGTTCCTCGGTCAAATACCATGTCACCGGCAGCACCCGCTTCGACAAGCCCACCATTGCTGCCGGGGGCCTGATCAGTGCCGGCACGGCGGCCTTCCTCAATGGCAGCCTGGCCGCCTCAACCACCCTGGCCGACGGCCCGGTCAAGCTGGACATCGAGCTGCCCGACACCTTCACCCTGAGCCTCACCCACCGTCTGGACGAGCGTTGGGAACTGCTGGGAGACCTGGCCTGGACCGGTTGGGCCAAGATCCAGTCCCTGGACATCTACCGCAGCAACGGCACCCTGCTGAGCACCACGCCGGAGCACTGGCGCAATACCCTGCGGCTCGCCCTGGGGGCCAACTACCAGCTCGACCCCGCGACCAAGCTGCGCCTGGGCCTGGCCTATGACCAGAGCCCGGTGGATCAGGACGACTACCGTACCCCCCGGCTACCGGACCATAACCGCACCTGGCTTTCCATCGGCGCCCAGTACAAGCTGACCGCCGACAGCATGCTGGATGTGGGCTACGCCCACCTGTTCATCAACAAGGCCAGCATCCACGACAACGGCCACAGCGCCGCCAACCAGGCCTCCCGGGGTCTGCTCAGCGGCAGCTATGACAACGCGGTGGACATCCTGGGCATCCAGTATTCCCTCGCCTTCTGAGTCGTCCGCCAACAACGGCCCTCGGGATCACACCTGGGGGCCGTCGGTGAAGGAGCGCCAACATGACACGCATCAAAAAATTCCTGCGTCAGGCCAGCCTGCTCCTGCCCTTGCTGGGCATGACGCCATCGAGCTTGCAGGCGGTGGAAGTAGCCGGCGTCAAGGTGGAAGATAGGCTCACCGCCCAGGGGGCGACCCTCCAGCTCAACGGCGCCGGGCTGCGCACAAAAATGTTCTTCAAGGTCTATGTGGCGGCCCTCTACGTGACCAAACCTTCCACCAGTTCCCGGCAGTTGCTGGAGGCCCCCGAGCCCAGCCGCATGGTGCTGCAGATGCTGCGCGACGTGGATGCCGACACCCTGTTCAATTCCCTGCGGGACGGCCTGCGGGCCAACGTGCCGGAAGCGGAACTGGTCACCCTCCAGGCCGGTGTGGACCAGCTTGGCGCCCTGATGGCCACCATCGGTCAGGCCCGTAGCGGCGACACCATCGTCCTGGACCTGGACATGGAGAAGGTCGTTGTCAGCCATAACGGCGAAGTGCGCGGTCAAGTGGCCGCACCCCGCCTGGGACGGGCCCTGCTGAGCATCTGGCTGGGCGAGCACCCGGTAGACGACTCCCTGAAAAAGGCCCTGCTGAGAGGCTGAGCCTGGGGGCTGCATCCCGTCCAATCCTTTCCGAGTGTGCGAAATGTCCTGGGTGTTTTCACCGATTCACCATACCCTCGGCCTGTAACTGAAAAAGGCAAACCCATCGAAAGGTGGGGACGCAAAGTCACCGGTCTAAAGGGTGGGCACCACTCCAGGATAGCGGGACCGCCAGGCCAGGGGCCGCCCTCGGGCGACTTCTCTCCCCTTTCGGTATTCCCCCGCCCGCATCGAGCGACTCCGTCCCCACATGGCAGCACGGAGAAAATGATGCACACCATTTCTGTCAGACGCAGCATGCTCTATCCCAAGGCAAAAGGCCGGAAAGCACCCGCGCCAGCCAGGCGTACCAACAACGAAGACAAGATCGTCACCCGCCTGGCGCCCCCCTTACCCTCCGTGGTCAAGACCCCCGCGCCTGCCCCGCTCCAGGCGCCCTGGTGGAAGATGGCCTGGATCCCCCTGCTCATCCTGCTGCTGCTTTTCCTCTGCCTGCAACTGGCCACCGGGCTGGGCGACAGCCTGCGCCGGGATACCCCCTCCACGGAAAATTCCCGATCGGGCAACGTGCGGGTTGACCGGCAGACGGGCCGCGCGCCGGCGACAGAGGAAAGCTTTCTCGCCACACCCTACGGACGCAGCCCGTCGACCAGCGGCACAGCCCTCGCAACCAGGACGTCAGCCCTCGCAAACAGAACGTCAGCCAAGCCAGGCAAAGGCACCGCAAACTGTGTTCTCAAGTCCGGTAGTGGGGGTGGCACAGCGAAGGCCACGCTGAATCTGAATGCCTGCCTGGAAGAGAGCCTCGCGGCGCGGCGTCCAGGCTGATCGGCACCTGACTTCAGGGCTGCCTGGTTAGCGGTGGCCGTCGATGCCGTTAGCGGCGCGTCGCCCGCTGCGGGTAATTTGCATTGCAGAATTTCTTGGTTCCGGGATCAAGCCGCCCCCCGTAAATTCCTCTCCGCCAACGCTACCCCAAGGAGAGGAAATCATGTCGCTCAAGAGCCATACCCGTCACACCTTCATCGCTGCTGCCCTGCTTGGCGCCCTGGCCGGGGACGCCCTTGCCGATGTCACCCTGCTCAATGTCTCCTATGACCCGACCCGGGAGCTGTACCAGGATTTCAACGCCGCCTTCGCCAAATACTGGCAGGCCAAAACCGGGGAGAAGGTGAGCATCAAGGCTTCCCATGGCGGCTCCGGCAAGCAGGGCCGTGCCGTGATCGACGGCCTGGATGCGGACGTCGTCACCCTGGCCCTGGCCTATGACATCGACGCCATCGCCGCCAAGGGCATCCTGGCTCCCGACTGGCAGAAGAAGCTGCCCCACAATGCCTCGCCCTATACCTCCACCATCGTGTTCCTGGTGAGGAAGGGAAATCCCAAGGGCATCAAGGACTGGAACGATCTGGTGAAATCCGGCGTGGAGATCATCACCCCCAATCCCAAGACTTCCGGTGGCGCCCGCTGGAATCACCTGGCGGCCTGGGCCTACGCCCTCAAGCAGCCGGGCGGCAGCGAAGCCCGTGCCCAGGAATTCCTCAAGAAGTTCTATGGCAATGTGAAGGTGCTGGATTCCGGCGCCCGGGGTTCCACCACCACCTTTGTCGAGCGAGGCATCGGCGACGTGCTGATCGCCTGGGAAAACGAGGCCTATCTGGCGGTGCAGGAACTGGGGCCTCAATCGAGTAAGGGCGGGTTCGAGATTGTTACCCCCAGCCTCTCGATCCTGGCCGAACCGCCGGTGGCCGTGGTGGACAAGGTGGTGGACCGGAAGGGCACGCGCAAGGTGGCCACCGAGTACCTGAACTACCTCTACTCCACCGAGGGCCAGGAGCTGGCGGCAAAGAACTATTACCGACCCATCGACAAGGCCGTGGCCGCCAAGTATGCCAAGCAGTTCGCCCCGGTGAAGCTGATCACCATCGATCAGGAATTCGGCGGCTGGACCAAGGCACAGAAGGCCCACTTTGCCGATGGCGGCATCTTCGATCAGATCTACGGCAAGTGAGATGGAACCCACCCTAACGCGCATGGTCGCCAGCACCACCCCCAAGGATGAAAATGCGCAAAGGCAAATTGAACGCCCCCCATCCCCATCCCCGCCCCGGGGCGGGGCTACCCATCGGCTCGCTGCGCTCGACGGTTACACTCGGCATCCGTTGATGCTTTTCACGTTAATCGTTCCCGGCCTCCATGGCAGTGGCCCCGACCACTGGCAAACCTGGTGGCAACGCCAGGACCCCACGGCAAGCCGGGTCGAGCAGGGTGACTGGGAAACGCCCGATCTGCATCAATGGGCCAGCAAGGTAGGCCAGGCCATCGATCAGAGCAGGGCGCCGGTCTGGATCGTGGCCCACAGCTTCGGCTGCCTGGCCGCCCGTGTGGCCACGGAGGCACGGCCGGAGCGCGTGGCCGGTTTGCTGCTGGTGGCGCCCGCCGACCCGGATCGTTTCGGCATCAGCGATCTGGTGCCCCGCAACCGCTTGTCCTGCCCCAGCATCCTGGTGGCCAGCAGCAACGATCCCTGGATGCGCCTGATGCGTGCCGCCTATTGGGCCAAACGCTGGAACAGCCGCCTGGTCAGTGCCGGCAACGCCGGCCATATCAATGCCGAATCGGGCTTCGGTCCCTGGCCCCAGGGCCAGGATCTGTTTCGGCAACTCGTGCATGCCCAAGGGGGACTGCCTTTCGGTGAGCTGAACGACGCATCCGCGACAGATGCCACCTGCTGAACGGGTTACCTGATTAGCCACCATGTTCAGCCAGCGTCCACGAAGTCGTCATTCCGGGGCTGCCCGCGAGGGCAGAACCCGGAATCCAGAGGCGCACGGGTGGATTTTCTGGAATGACTCGGCTGAGTTTCGTGGCTAATCAGGACGGGTTATGTGTTTATTCGAATTTGCATATCGCAAATTCTTGGTTCGTCTGTTGAAGCCCCCTGGATAGACTGGCCGCCATCCCATCACCAATACATGCCGCCATGTCTTCCGCTGTGCGTCGGGTTTTGCCCGGCTTCAGGCTTTCCCTGGGTTACACCCTGGCCTATCTTTCCCTGCTGGTATTGATCCCCCTGGCGGCCGTCTTCATCAAGTCGGCCAATCTGGGGTGGGAGCAGTTCTGGGCGGTGGTGACTACACCGCGGATGCTCGCTTCCTACAAGCTGAGTTTCGGCGCTTCCCTGATCGCCGCTGCCATCAATGCGGTGTTCGGCCTGATGCTGGCCTGGAGCCTGGTGCGCTATCGCTTTCCCGGCAAGGGGCTGGTGGACTCCCTGGTGGATCTGCCCTTCGCCCTGCCCACGGCGGTGGCCGGCATTGCCCTGACAGCCATCTACGCCCCCAAGGGCTGGATCGGGCGCCTGCTGGAGCCCTATGGCATCCAGGTGGCCTTCACCCCCCTGGGAGTGCTGGTGGCCCTGGTCTTCATCGGTCTACCCTTCGTGGTGCGTACCGTGCAGCCCATTCTCCAGGATCTGGAAACAGAACTGGAGGAGGCCGCCGCCAGTCTGGGAGCGGATCGCTGGCAGACCTTCCGCCGGGTAGTTTTCCCCGCCTTGTTGCCCGCGCTGCTGACCGGTTTCGCCCTGGCCTTCGCCCGGGCCGTGGGGGAGTACGGTTCGGTGATCTTCATTGCCGGCAACATCCCCATGGTGTCGGAGATCACGCCCCTGATGATCATCACCAAGCTGGAGCAGTATGACTATCTGGGCGCCACGGCCATCGCCGTGGTGATGCTGGTGGCCTCCTTTCTGCTGCTGTTCGCCATCAACGGTCTGCAGTTGTGGACGGCCCGCCGTACCGGGAGGAATCGCTGATGAGCGGCGCCATTGCAAGCCATTGGGGCAGCGTCGATGCCGGACGCTACGAGAACAACGCCGCCACGCGGGAGCCGGCCTGGGTGAAATGGACCCTGATCATCGTGTCCCTGAGCTTCTTCGCCTTTTTTCTGCTGCTGCCCCTGGCGGTGGTATTCACCGAAGCGTTGCGCAAAGGCTGGGACGCCTATCGGGTGGCTCTGGTGGAACCGGATGCCCTCGCGGCCGTGGCCCTGACCCTGACGGCCGCCGCCATCGCCGTGCCCCTCAACCTGGTGTTCGGCGTGGCTGCGGCCTGGCTGATTGCCAAGTTCGAATTCCGCGGCCGGCATCTGCTGGTGACCCTGATCGACCTGCCCTTCTCGGTGTCGCCGGTGATCGCCGGCCTGATCTATGTGCTGGTGTTCGGCGCCCAGGGCTGGTTCGGCCCCTGGCTCCAGGAGCACGACATCAAGATCATTTTCGCGGTGCCGGGCATCGTGCTGGCCACCGTGTTCGTTACCTTTCCCTTCGTTGCCCGGGAGCTGATTCCCCTGATGGAAGCCCAGGGCCGGGAAGAAGAGGAAGCCGCCGCGGTGCTGGGCGCACCGGGCTGGAAGACCTTCTGGCATGTGACCCTGCCCAACATCAAATGGGGCCTGATCTACGGGGTGATTCTCTGCAACGCCCGGGCCATGGGGGAGTTCGGCGCGGTTTCGGTGGTCTCGGGCCATATCCGGGGCGAAACCAACACCCTGCCGCTGCATGTGGAAATTCTCTACAACGAATACAACTTCGCCGCCGCCTTCGCCGTGGCCTCCCTGCTGGCCCTGCTGGCTCTGGTGACCCTGGCGATCAAGACCCTGGTGGAATGGCAGGGCCGCCGGGCAACCATTAAGGAATAAGGAAACTTGAGTCACTCGAACCTTGCGCGCGTCATTCCGGGGCTGGCCGACAGGCCAGAACCCGGAATCCAGAGTCGTTCCTTGCGAGCGTTCTGGATTCCGGCCTGCGCCGGAATGACGTTGCTGACGTTTATTGCTTTCAGGTAAGGAAAAATCATGAGCATTCAGGTTCACAACATACGCAAGACCTTTGGCAGTTTCACCGTGCTCGATGATGTCTCCCTGGACTTTCCCAGCGGAGAGCTGACTGCCCTGCTAGGGCCCTCGGGCTGTGGCAAGACCACCCTGTTGCGCATCATTGCCGGACTGGAACAGGCCGACAGTGGCCAGGTGCTGCTGGAGGGGGACGATGCCTCCGATACCCATGTGCGGGAACGCCAGGTGGGCTTCGTGTTCCAGCACTACGCCCTGTTCCGCCACATGACCGTGTTCGACAACGTGGCCTTCGGCCTGCGCATGAAGCCCCGCCGGCAACGCCATCCCGAGGCGGAAATCCGTTGCCGGGTCCATGAGCTGCTGAACCTGGTGCAACTGGACTGGCTGGCGGATCGTTTCCCCGCCCAGCTTTCCGGCGGCCAGCGCCAGCGCATCGCCCTGGCCCGGGCCCTGGCCGTGGAGCCCCGGGTGCTGCTGCTGGACGAACCCTTCGGCGCCCTGGACGCCAAGGTGCGCAAGGAACTGCGGCGCTGGCTGCGCCGGCTCCACGACGAGTTGCATATCACCAGCATCTTCGTTACCCACGACCAGGAAGAGGCCCTGGAGGTGGCGGACCGGGTGGTGCTGATGAATCACGGCAAGGTGGAGCAACTCGGCACACCCCGGCAACTGGTGGAAAATCCGGCAACGCCTTTCGTCGATGACTTCCTCGATCTGGAGGATCATGGGCCGGTCTGGCTGCTGCAAGCGAAAATCCGTCATCGCGGCTATGTGCTGCAAGGCGGCGAAGGCATCTGACGCGCCTGGTCGCCAGCGCCACCACCGAGGATGAAAATGCGTAAAAGCCAATTGAACGCCCCCCACCCCCATCCCCGCCCTGGGGCGGGGCTACCCATCGGCTCGCTGCGCTCGACCGTCACCCTCGGCTCCGTTGATACTTTTTCGCGTTAAATGAAACAATCCCCACACTCACTTCGTTCGTTGCCCCCCGCGGGGGCGCAGGCCTCCCTTGGGACGGCGTGGCGGGAGGACTGAAACGACATGAACTTCCAGCAACTGCGGATCATCCGCGAAACGGTACGGCGCAACTACAACCTGACCGAAGTGGCCAATGCCCTGTTCACCTCCCAGTCCGGGGTCTCCAAGCACATCAAGGATCTGGAGGACGAGCTGGGGGTGGAGTTGTTCGTGCGCCGTGGCAAGCGCCTGCTGGGCCTGACCGAGCCCGGCAAGGAGCTGGCCCAGATCGTCGAGCGCATGCTGCTCGACGCCGGGAACATCAAGCGTCTGGCCCAGCAGTTTTCCCAGCGGGAGGAGGGGCGGCTGGTGGTGGCCACCACCCATACCCAGGCCCGTTATGTGCTGCCGGCGGTGGTGGCCCGCTTCATGCGGGAATTCCCCAAGGTCCATCTGGTGCTGCACCAGGCCAATCCGGCGGAGATCGTGGCCCTGCTCAACGCCGGCGAGGCCGACCTGGGCATCGCCACCGAGGCCGTGGAGGGGGTGCCGACCCTGGCCTCCTGACCCTGGCCTCCTTTCCCTACTATTCCTGGCATCACGGCGTCATCCTGCCCAAGGGCCATCCCCTGGCCGGCACCCGGCCCACCCTGGAGGCCATCGCCGACTATCCCATCATCACCTACCACGAGGGCTACACGGGTCGCACCAACATCGACCGCACCTTCGCCGCCGCCGGCCTGGCGCCGGATATCGTGATGGCGGCCCTGGACGCGGACGTGATCAAGACCTATGTGGAACTGGGCCTCGGCCTCGGCATCATCGCCGCCATGGCCTACGATCCGGTGCGGGATTCTGGGCTGGAGCTGCTCGACAGCGACCATCTGTTCACCACCAACATCACCCGCATCGCGGTACGGCGGGACCACTATCTGCGGGGCTACGCCTACCGCTTCATCGAATACTGCTCGGGCGCCCTGACCGAAACCGTGGTGAAGAACGCGGTTGCCCCCAGCCGGGCCGGGGAGATCGAGTAGTCCCCGATCTTCCCCGATCGTCCGCCCTGGCCCCTGCCGCCCAGGGCGAGTGAGTGCTGCGAGGCGCTTTTGCCCGATTTTGTTTACCTGGGTTGTTATTGTGGATTTGATCTAGATCAATCTATACAATCGACCCGGCGGATGAAACCGCCAAAAGAATCACTAACCCGCAGTGCCTACGCAGAAAGGCCATAACAAGAATGCGCAAGAATCTGCCTGTAACCAATGTCGAAACGGTGCTGCCGGAAGGCGAGTTCATCTATTCCCGGACAGACCTCAAAGGCATCATCGTCGAGGCCAACGAAGCCTTCGCCAACATCAGCAACTACCGCCGCGAGGAGATGCTGGGGCAGCCCCACAATATCGTGCGGCATCCGGACATGCCCGAGGAAGCGTTCGCCGATCTGTGGGCCGACCTCAAGGCCGGCCGGCCCTGGCGCGGCCTGGTCAAGAACCGACGCCAGGACGGCGGCTATTACTGGGTGGTGGCCAATGCCTCGCCGGTGCGGGAGAACGGCCGGATCATCGGTTATCAGTCGGTTCGCTCCAAGCCCTCCCGGGAGGAAGTCGCCGCCGCCGAGGCCGCCTACAAACGCATAAGCCGGGGGGACCGCAGCCTGCGCATCGAACACGGACGCGCGATGAAAAGCCGGTCAGCCTGGCTGGAAGCCCTGAGTTCCTTCCGCGCCCAGGCCACGACCATGGGCCTCCTGGCGGTGCTGCCACCCATGGTTTTCCTGCTGGGCGACCTGATGGAAATGGAGGTCCTTGAGCGCATCGGCGAGGGCATGGCCCTCTTCACCGGCCTGTATGCCCTGTACTTCATTTTCCATTTCGTGCCCACTGTTCAGCGGGACCTGAAGACCGTGGCCGACAATCTGGAACGGGTCCTGACCACGGGGGATCTCAAGCGGCGCTTCGACATTTCCCGGGCCGACATCATCGGCGCCATCGGCCGCCGGGCGGACAAGTTCATCTCCTCGGTCCAGGCCACCGTGCAGGGCATGGCCGACACGGCCGGCCAGGTGGGCCGGGCCAGTCATGAGGTTTCCCAGGGCATCGCCAATGTCAGCCAATCCGCCGCCACCCAGAGTGAGGCCACGGCTTCCGCCGCCGCCGCCGTGGAAGAAATGACGGTTTCCATCGGCGAGGTGGCGGCCAATGCCAAGAACACCCAGGTGGTGGCGGTCCAGGCGGGCAACACTTCGGGAGAGGGCGTCGAGTTGTCCCGGCGGGCAACGGAAACCATTCTGGCCCTGGCGGGCACGGTGAAGGCCTCCGCTGCCCAGGTGGAAACCCTGGGTGAGCGTTCGGCGGAGATCAGTCGGATCGCCGGCGTAATCAAGGAAATCGCCGACCAGACCAATCTGCTGGCCTTGAACGCCGCCATCGAAGCGGCCCGGGCCGGTGAGCAGGGACGAGGTTTCGCCGTGGTGGCCGACGAGGTGCGCAAGCTGGCGGAGCGCACCGGCCAGGCCACCCAGGAAATCAATACCTTGATCATCACCATCCAGGACGAGACCCAGCGGGCGGTTTCCGGCATGCGCTCCGGCGCCAGCCAGGTCGAGAACGGGGTGCAACTGGTGCAGGAGGCCGAGACCGCCCTGAGTGAAATCAACACCGAGATGAACCAGACGGTGCAGATGGTGAACGAGATCACCCATGCCTCCGCCGAACAGCAGCAGGCCATGATTCTGCTGGCCCAGAACGTGGAGCAGGTGGCGGGCATGACCGAGCAGAACGTGGCCGTGGTGCAGCAGACCGAGGTCATGGTGAATTATCTGGATCAGGTGGTGGACCGGATGCGCAAGTCGGTGGATCAGTACATCGTTTAAGTCTCGGTCCTGGAGCGAAGCCCGGCCCTCTCGTCATTCCGGCGCAAGCCGGAATCCAGATTTTGGTGCGCAAACTGGGTCCCGGCCTGCGCCGGGACGACGGTTTGAGGGGGAGTGCCCTCCGCGACTGTCTCGCTCTAGAATCCCCGGCTATCCCACAGCCTCCCGACCCGCCTTGACTCCACCGAACACCGAGCTTGAAGTCCTGAGCCACCTGCCAGAGACTGCCGTTACCTCCACGCCCCTACTGTTCGTTCATGGCGCCTTTGCCGGTGCCTGGTGCTGGGAGGAGCAGTTTCTGCCTTATTTCGCCGGGGCGGGCCACGCCGCCCACGCCCTTTCCCTGTCCGGCCACGGACGCAGCCGGGGGCGGGAAAGACTGGATCATCTGTCCATCGCCGACTATGTGGCGGACCTGCGCGAAGTGGTGCTGCGTCTGCCCGCGCCGCCCTTGCTGATCGGTCATTCCATGGGCGGTTACGTGGTGCAGAAATATCTGGAGCAGTTTGACGCGCCGGGCGCAGCCCTGCTGTGCACGGTGCCGCCCCAGGGCCTGATGTCGGCCACCCTGGGCATGCTGTTCTCCCGCCCGACCCTGCTGGTGGAGATCAACAATCTGTTGGGCGGCGGCCAGACCTCCCTCGACACCCTGAAGGACGCCCTCTTCGCGCAACCCGTGGATGCCGATCAGTTGCAGCGCTTCTATCGCCTGTGCCAGACCGAGTCCCAGCGGGCCATCTGGGACATGAGTCTGTTCGATCTGCCCCGCACCGCAAAGATACTGGGCCACCTGCCCCGGGATGCGGCGGGTCGGCCCCGGCTGCTGGTGCTGGGGGCCGAGCTGGACCACCTGATGGCGCCGTCCACCGCCCACATGACCGCCCGCAGCTATGGGGTGGAGGCCGAAATCCTGCCGGGCATCGGTCATGGCATGATGCTGGAACGGGACTGGCGCCGGGGGGCGGACCGATTGTTGAACTGGATACAGGAGCAGACATCATGATCGTCACCTTCAAATCCGCTGCCGCCGGCGACGTGATCATGTTCGGCGATGTGGCCCGGCAGATGATGGAAGCCATGGGCAAGGAACCCGGTGAAAAGGGCATCGTCACCGTGGAGCAGTTGCCCGAGGCGATTGCCCGTTTGCGGGCCGCCATTGCCGCCGACAAGGCGCGCTGGCAGGGCGTGGCGGAAGAGGAGCGGCCGGCCGAGGAAAAGACTCCCAATGGCAGCCAGCGACCCTTCGTCAGTCTTAGTCAGCGGGGCGCGCCCCTGCTGGAGTTGCTGGAGTGGGCGGAGAAGGGGAAGAAACCCGTGGTCTGGGGCGTCTGACGACCGGGCAGGAATTCAGCGGGCCGTCGCCGGGTTGCGGCGCAAGGCGACGTGATTGGCAACGAGTTCGCCGGTGCATTCCAGCCAACCCTCGCGACAGGGACTCTCGACGATGTGGTGGATCAGCCCGCCCATGAAGATCCAGGTATCCCGCGCCGCCCGTTCCGGTGCCAGGCCGGCGCGCAGGGTGCCCTGGGCCGCGGCTCGTCGATAGACCGCGTTCACCTTGTCGAGAAAGTCGTAGGCCGGCTTCTTGAGTTCCTCCTGCACCCGGGCGAACTCATCCACGTATTCGCAGCGCAGGAAGATGATTTCGAATACCTGACGTACGTCCTGACGCTCCTCCAGTATCCGGAAGAACTCCTTCATCGCCGCTTCCATGGCATCCAGGGGATCGGCAATGGTTTCCGACAAGAGCAGGGCTTCGGTGCGGGCGAACAGGTCCAGGGACATGCGCTCCCGCATGGCGAAGAACAGTTCTGTCTTGTTGGCGAAATGCCAGTACACCGCACCCCGGGTCACGCCGGCCGCCTGGGCTACCTTTTCCAGGCTGCTGCGACTCACGCCCCGATCGTGGAATACCCGCTGGGCCGCGTCGATGATCCGGTCGCGGGTATGTTCCGCTTCCTCCTTGGTCTTGCGTGCCATTCCTTCTCCATAAACCAGGCAACCAGCCGTTACATTTCGCCATTTTACATACAAACACGGATGTATATAATGTGCTGAAAATCCGATCGGAAGAATCCGCCATGTTCGCCCCCAACATTCGCCAGCCTGTCGCCGGCCTGTCCGCCCTGTTGTTTTGTCTGCTCGTCAGCGCCTGCTCCCGTCCCGAGCCCAAGTCACCTCAGGGGCCCATGCAGGCCCTGCCGGTGACGGTGCTGGCGGTCCAGTCCACCCGCGTGCCCGTTACGCTCGAAGTGACCGGCCAGACCGAAGGCTCCCGGGAAGTGGAGGTGCGAGCCCGGGTCGGCGGCCTGTTGGTCAAGCACCTGTATCAGGAAGGCTCAGCAGTACGGGTTGGTCAGCCCCTGTTCCAGATCGACCGTGCCCCCTATGAGATCGCCCTGGCCGAGGCCAAGGCCAAGTCCGAGCAGGCAACCCGGGAAGCCAACCGGCTCAAGGGTCTGCTCGAGCAACAGGCCGTCAGTCGCAAGGAATACGAGGATGCGACTTCGAATCAGGCCATCGCCCAGGCCGCCCTGCGCCAGGCCGAACTGAACCTGTCCTACACCACGGTGACGGCCCCGGAAGCCGGCATCGCCGGGCGGGCGGTGAAGTCCGAAGGCAACCTGATCGGCACCGGCAACGATAGCCTGCTGACCTCCTTGCACCAGATCAATCCCCTCTGGGTGCGCTTCGGCCTGTCCGACAGCGACATCGCCCGCATCCCCGGTGGCCGGCTGATCGCCAAGTCTGTCGCCAGCGTGGAACTGGTGCTGCCTGATGGCAGCGTCCATCCCCACAAGGGGCGCATCAACTTCCTCTCGGCCCAGATGGACCCGGTGCTGGGTACCCGACAGATGCGGGCCGAGTTCGACAATCCGGATGGCCTTCTGCTCCCCGGGCAGTTCGTGCGGGTAAGGCTCGCCACGGGAACCCGGGATGGCGTGTTCCTGGTGCCCCAGGCCGCCGTGGTCCAGGCCGCCCAGGGCACCCTGGTCATGGTGGCCAATGCCGAGAACAAGGTGGAGCCCCGCCCCGTTCAGACGGGCGACTGGCATGGTCGGGATTGGGTGATCCTGGGGGGACTCAAGGCGGGCGACCAGGTGATCGTGGACAACATCCTCAAGCTGCGTCCCAATGCGCCGGTAAAGCCCCATCCACCGGAAGCGCCCGGCAACGCCACCCCGACTTCCCCTGCCCCGCAGAAATAGGGCCAGCGCCATGTCCAGCTTCTTCATCCGGCGGCCCATTTTCTCCGCGGTCATTTCCATCGTCATCGTCATCGCCGGCCTGGTCGCCTCCCGAGGCCTGCCCATCGCCCAGTATCCGGAAATCGCGCCCCCCTCGATATTCATCAGCGCCAGCTACCCGGGCGCCTCGGCGGACACCGTGTCCAAGACCGTGGCGGCGCCCATTGAGGACCAGCTGAACGGAATACCAGGCCTGCTCTACTACAGCTCCTCCTCGGCTTCCAGCGGCACTCTCAACATCAATGCCACCTTCGAAGCGGGCACCGATGCGGAGATCGCCGCGGTCAACGTCAACAACCGGGTCAAGCTCGCCGAGCCCCACTTGCCGGAGGAAGTGCGACGCAACGGGGTGGTGGTGCAGAAGCGCTCCCCTGACATCCTGATGATCAACATCTTCTTCTCCGAGGACAAACGCTACGATTCCCTGTTCCTCTCCAACTACATTTCTTTGAATGTGCTGGAGGAGGTCAAGCGTCTCCATGGCGTGGGCGATGCCGTGATCCTGGGTGCCAAGGACTACTCGATGCGGGTCTGGCTGCGCCCCGATCGCATGGCCCAACTGGGCGTCACCACCAGCGACATCGCGACTGCCATCAGGACCCAGAACAGCCAGAATGCCGCCGGCAAGATCGGCCAGGAGCCTGTCTCCAAGGATCAGATGCTGGTTTACACGGTCACGGCCCGGGGCCGGCTGTCCAGCCCCGAGGAGTTCGGCAACATCGTGATCCGGGCCGACGGACCCGGGGGCATGTTGCGTTTGCGGGATGTGGCCCGGGTGGAGCTGGGTTCCGCCAGTTACGTCTACGACGTCGCCTTCCACGGCAAGCCGGTGGTGGGCATGGCGGTATATCTGCAATCCGGCGCCAATGCCCTGGAAGTGGCCAAGGCCGTGCGCGGCAAGCTTCGGGAGCTGTCCCGGCAATTCCCGGAAGGGGTGGATTACGATATTCCATCGGACTCAACCCTGTTCATCAGCGAATCCATCCACGAAGTGGTGTTGACCCTCCTGGAGTCAGCCTTGCTGGTGGTGGGCGTGGTGTTCCTGTTCCTGCAAAACTGGCGCGCCACACTGATCCCGATGGTGGCGGTGCCGGTGTCCCTGATCGGCACTTTCGCCGGCCTCTGGTTGTTCGGTTTTTCCATCAACACCCTGACATTGTTTGCCATGGTGCTGGCCATCGGCATCGTGGTGGACGATGCCATCGTGGTGCTGGAAAACGTCGAGCGCCTGATGTCGGAAGAAAAACTCAGCCCCTATGCGGCGGCGGTGGAATCCATGCGGGAGGTTTCTGGTGCGGTGGTGGCCATCGTACTGGTGCTTTGCGCCGTGTTCATCCCGGTGGCCTTCCTCGGCGGCATTTCCGGCAAGCTCTACCAGCAGTTCGCGGTGACGGTGGCGGTGTCCGTGGTCATTTCCGGGATCGTTGCCCTGACCCTGACGCCGGCCCTGTGCGCCCTGCTGCTGAAGCCCATCCATGAGGAGGCGCCCCTGTTCCGGCCCTTCAACCGGGCTTTCAACCGCTTCACTAATTTCTACACCACCACCGTGGGCCGCATCCTCGCCCATGGCCGACTGGCCCTGCTGCTGTTTGTCGGTGTGCTGGTTGTTGTGGCGGCCTTGCTGAAGATCGTCCCGGGAGGGTTCGTGCCGTCTGAGGACATGGGCCGGCTGGTTGCTGCCATCAGGCTGCCGGATGGGGCCTCCCTCCAGCGTACCGCCGAGGCCGGAGAACGCTTGCGCAACATGGTCGCCGCCAATCCGGGCGTCGAATACACCGGCGTCATCCGTGGCGTCGACCTGATCGGCGGTGCCAACCAGTCGAACAATGCCACCATGATCATCGAGCTCAAGCCCTGGTCCCAGCGCAGCCAGAGCGCCCAGGAGCTGACGGGGCTGTTCATGGGTTATGGCATGACGCTGCCCGATGGCATTGGTCTCACCTTCAATCCTCCCCCCATCATGGGGTTGGGCAGCGCAGGGGGCTTCGAGGCCTATCTGCAGAACCGGGCCGACGCTGATCCGGCGAAGCTGTCCGAGGTGTTGGAGCAGTTTGTTCAGGCCCTGCGGGCCCGGCCCGAACTGGCCCAGATCAATACCTTCTTCCGCGCCAACGTGCCCCAGCTCCATGTGGAAGTGGATGAAGCCAAGGCCCTGGCCATGGGGATCCCCGTCCCCGCCATTTACGAGACCCTGCAAAGCACCATGGGGGAACTCTACGTCAATGACTTCAACCGGGTCGGCAAGGTTTACAAGGTGCAGTTGCAGGCCGAGAGCCATTACCGCAGCCGCCCCGAGGATCTGACCAAGGTCTATGTGCGCAGCGCCACGACCCAGACCATGATTCCCCTGGGCGCGGTGATCAAGGTCCGCCGCATTGTCGGTCCCGAGCAGTTGGAACGCTACAACGGCTTCCTGGCGGCCAAGATCATGGGCGGCGCAGCGCCCGGTCTCAGTTCCGGTACGGCCATCAGCGTCGTCGAGGAAGTGGCCCGGGAGACCCTGCCCGAGGGCTATACCCTGGCCTGGACCGGCCAGGCCCTGCAGGAAAAGTATTCCGGCGGTTCTTCAGTGCAGGCCTTCGTCTTCGCCATCGTCATGGTGTTCCTGATCCTGGCGGCCCAGTACGAGAAATGGTCCCTGCCCCTGGCGGTGATCATGGCCGTGCCCTTCGCCCTGGTCGGGGCGCTCCTGGCCATCCTGATGCGGGGCATGGCCAATGACATCTACTTCCAGATCGGCCTGGTGGTGCTGATCGGACTGGCGGCCAAGAACGCCATCCTGATCGTCGAATTCGCCGCCCAGAAACGGGCCGAGGGCATGGATACCGTGGCGGCGGCCCTGGAGGCCGCCCGCCTGCGCTTCCGCCCCATCATCATGACCTCCCTGGCCTTCATCCTGGGGGTGCTGCCCCTGGCCATTTCCAGCGGCGCCGGCGCGGCGGCACGGCGTTCCATGGGCACCGGGGTCGTTGGCGGCATGTTGGTGGCCACCTTCGTCGCCATCCTGTTCGTGCCCCTGTTCTTCAAGTGGCTGGAACGGGGCAAACAGGTGATTCCCGCCGGCCATGCTCACGCCACCGACTCAGGGGACGAAGCATGAACCTGAATGGAATCCTCATCGCCGCTGCTGGCGCAGCTCTCCTGGGGGGCTGCGCCATCGGCCCCGATTACCAGCGTCCTGCCAGTGCCTCCACCCTGCCGATCCGCTACGACCAAACGTCGAACCAGACCGCCGTTCCGGTGGCATCCCAGTGGTGGAAACTGTTCGGCGACCCCGTGCTGGACCGGCTGGTGGAACAGGCCCTGGGCGGCAACGCCGATCTGCTGGCTGCCGTGGCGCGCATGGAGGAAGCCGACGCAGCGATGCGCGAAACCGGTGCCGCCCTGATTCCGGAAGTGAAGCTGGAGGCCGGCGCCAGCCGCACCCGTGCCAGCACCGCCACTGCCACTCCGATGCCACCGGGCACGCCGGTGCTGCGGGACAATCGCAAGGCTGCCCTCACCACGACCTTCGAGCTGGATGTCTGGGGCCGCCTGCGCCGGGCTGATGAAGCCTCCCGGGCCCAGGCCCTGGCCGGACGCTACGCCCGGGACACGGTGCGGCTTTCCATTGCCGCCCAGGTTAGCACCCGCTATCTGAGCCTGCGGGCCCTGGATGTCCAGGTGGTGGCCGCCGCCGACAGCGAGGCCAGCCAGTCTGCCTCCCGCAAAATCATGCAAAGCCGGCTGGAAGCCGGCGCGGTTTCACCCCTGGAGCTATACCAGGCCGAGAACGCCCTGGCAGCGGCCCAGGCCCAGAGCGCCAGCCTGCGCCGGCAGCGGGCGCAGGTCGAGCATCAGCTGGGCCTGTTGGTCGGACAGCCCGAGCTGGCCCTGGCCCCCGGCGATCTGGAGCAACTGCCCCTGCCCCCGCTGCCGCCCCCCGGACTGCCCTCCAGCCTGCTGGAGGCACGGCCCGATGTGCGCCAGGCCGAGGAGGCCCTGATCGCCGCCAATGCCCAGATCGGCGTGGTGAAGGCCGCCCTGTTCCCCACCCTGTCCCTCACCGGCAGCCTGGGCAGCGAAAGCAAGGCCTTGAACAGCCTGTTCTCCACCGCCTCGGGCACCGGCTCCCTGGCCCTGGGCCTGACCATGCCCTTGCTGGATTCGGGCCGCCATTCGGCTCAGGTGGACCAGGCCACGGCCCGTCAGCGCCAGGCCACCGCGGACTACCAGAAAGCCGTCCATAGCGCCTTCAAGGAGGTGCGGGACGCCCTGGTGGAGGTCCGGGAAGATGCCGAGGCGGAACAGGCCCAGTCCGCCCGGCTGAGTTCCGCCCGCAAGGCGCTACAGTTGATGCGTGTTCGTCATGAGGCGGGGTATTCCGCCTACGCCCAGGTCCTGGAAGCGCAAAGGGCCGAGGACGAAGCCCGCCAGGCCCACGCCGGCACCCGCCAGGCCCGGCTGACCGCGGCGGTGAATCTGTTCAAGGCCCTGGGGGGCGGCTGGCAGGAAAACCCGCCGCCACGCTGAACAGCGCCGAAGCGCCAGCCTGACAAGACAGCGCTCACATCCCCTTGTCGTGCAAGGCACCGCCGTCCAGGTGCACCATGTCCGGCGTCACTTGGGCAAAGCGCAGCACGGTGCCGCCCTGCTTGGCGACAAAGGCCTTCGCCGCCGCCTCGCTGGCGAAGCTGACCAGGGTAGGCCCCATGGCACCGCGCAAGCTGCTGTCCTTGACGTAAAAAGCCTGGCGGGCCTCGACCCAGTGGCCCCGGGGTTTTTCCCAATCCGTTGTCCCCATGTCCTGCACATAGGCCGCCTTCACCTTGCGTGCCTGTTCGGGCTGGAGCAGGGCCGCCAGCACCTCCACGGTGTCGCAGAAAAATTCGGGGGACGCCCCTTCATAGTGGATCTGGCCCTTGGGGCCGGGGAACTCGGCCAGCACCATGCCGTCCAGGGCGCAGGCGGTGTCCTGGCTGAAATCCAGGGCCTGGGTGCCGCCCCCGCCCTGGGGGCTACAGCCCGCCAGCAAGGCGAAGATCAGGAACAGCGAATAGCGATTGGGTATCACGGACGGAACCTCCAGTAGGCGATGGACAGGGGCGCCGCGATCCACAGTCCCATCAGGCCGCCCAGCAGCCAGGGGTTGGCCAGGGCGCCGGGAAAGACGGTGGACAGGCCGTAGAGGGTGCGCACCTCCTCCATGCTGAACACATTGAGCACCCGATAGATGTCGGCGGGATTGAGCAGCAGCAGATAGGGAAAGATTTCTCCGCCGTACTGGCCGCCGCTGGCCACCAGACCCCCCAGCAGCAGCAGATCGAAGATCAGGACAAAAAAGAACCACAGGGCGATGGCCAGGCCCGAGGCCCGGGTGCGGTCGACGGCGAAGACCGAGAGCATCACCGCCAGGCTGAGAAAGGCCAGGCCCAGCAACAGGGAACTCAACATGAAGCCGGCGTAATGGAACAGGCCGGCAAGGTCCAGATGATAGGAGATCAACAGGCCCGCCAGGCCGAAGCCCGCCAGGGTGGAAAGGGCCAGGGCGCCGGCCAGGCCCAGGTACTTGCCCAAGAGCAGTTCCAGGCGGGTGATGGGCATGGACAGCAAGAGGTCCAGGGAGCCTCGCTCCCGTTCGCCGACAATGGCGTCGAAGCCCAGCAGCAGGGCGATCAGGGGAATCAGATAGATCACCAGACTGACCAGGGAGGCGATGGTCAGCTCGATGGAGCGAAAGCCCGCCGCCCCCTGCTGGGCCGCGCCGAAATAGGCGATCACCAGGGCGAACACGGCGAACACCAGGGCCACCGCCAGCACCCAGCGGTTGCGCAGCCGGTCGCGGAATTCCTTGCCCGCCAGGGTGGCGATCAGCCGAAGTTCAAGATGCTTCATGGCGACCCTCCGCGTAGCCGAAGAACACATCCTCCAGGGTGGGCTCATGGACATGGAGGTCCAGTACCCGCCCGTCCAGGGTGGCCAGGGCCTCCACTGCCTTCATTTTCATTTCCCGTTCGCAACTGAAGCGCACCACGCCGTCCTCTCCCGCCGCCACTGCCAGGGGCAGGGTGGCCAGGGCCAGCCGGGCCAGCTCGATCTGATCCGGCGCCATGCGCACCTCGAAACTCAGGGGCAGGTTCACCGATTCCCGCAGGGCCTGCACCGTGCCGTCGGCCTGGATGCGGCCGTTCTTCATGATCGCCAATCTATCCACCCGTTCCTGGATCTCCGCCAGGATGTGGGAGGTCAGGATGATGGTGGTGCCCCCGGCACTGAGTTCCCGCAACTGGCGATAGAAGCCGCGGATCGCCTCCGGGTCCAGGCCGTTGGTGGGCTCGTCCAGGAACAGCAGGGCCGGAGAGCCGAGCAGGGCCTGGGCGAAACCCAGGCGCTGGCGCATGCCCTTGGAGTATTCCCGGACCCGGCGTCGGCCGGCTTCCCCCAAGCCCACTTGTTCCAGCAGCGTGGCGCATTGGGCCTGGGGCGCATCCTTGAGGCGGGCGTAGAAGGCCAGGGTCTCCAGGCCGGTGAGATTGTCGTAGAGGGCCAGATTCTCCGGCAGGTAGCCGATCTTGCGCCGCACCTGGCGGAAGCCGGCGCCCTCCACCGCCTCGCCGTCGATGCGGATGTGGCCGCTGCTGGGCGCCAGCAGCCCCAGCATCATCTTGAACAGGGTGCTCTTGCCGGCGCCGTTGTGGCCGATCAGGCCGAACAACTGGCCCCGGGGAATGTCCAGGTCCACGGCCTCCACGGCCCGCACCGGGCCGTACTGTTTGCCGATGCCCCGGACTTCAACGATATTGTTTGCCAAGCCACTGCCTCCAGTCATTGCGGGCCGGTTTCATCCGTGGGTGAGTATCCACCACACTGGGCGCCCGCAGCAGGGGAAACTGCCGGGCGATCAGGCGCAGGGTTTGCAAGGCCGGGCTGGCCATCAGCAGCCGCGCCAGGGGATGGCGCCAGGTCAGGCGATCCACCAGGTCGCTGGCCTCGTAGGGCACATCGCCGATGCCGTCGCCGTCCCGGTCCCAGCCCAGGTAGTTGCTCCAGTAGTTGCCGCTTTTGGTGCCCCAGGGTTCGTCCCGGCTGGCCACGTAGCGCACCTGCTCCTGGTTCTGGATCAGGTCGTTGCCCTCCACCTGGTTGCGGGTGGACCCGGCGGCCAGATGCACGCCGACCCGGTTGTCCACGATCAGGTTGCCGGTCAGGGTGATGTATTCCGCGTCATAGATGAACAGGCCCCGGCCGTTGCCGGCGACGATGTTGTTCTCCACCACGGAGTCCTGGATGGTGCGCAACATGATGCCGTGATCCGAATTGCCCCAGGCCCGGTTGTTGCGCACCACCTGGTTGCGCACTTCCATCAGGGCCAGGCCGCCCCGGTTGTGAAAGCTCTCGTTGTCCTCCCAGACGTTGTAGTAGGAGTTCATGTAGTGGGTGCCGTAACGGGAGTGATGCATGCGGTTGCCGCGAAATTGGGCATGGTGGCTCACATCCACGTAGATCGCGTCGCGCACGTAGCTGATGTGGTTGTTCTCGATGCGGGCGCCCCGGGTGTTGTAGAGCTGGATGCCGTTGCCCCGCTGGGAAGAGGAGAAGTCGCGCTTGCCGGTGATCAGGTTGCCCCGCACCTCCACGTCGTCGGACTTCTCGATCCACAGGCCGAACAGGGTGTAGGAAAAAACGCAGTCCAAAATGCGGGCCCGGTGGGAACCCGGGTACACATAAATGCCGGCGTTCTGCTGCTCCAGGCTGCCCCCCGAGTCGGCGATGATGAAGCCCTGCACGGTCACGTCCGGCGCGGTGATGCGAAGGGTGTCCCCCTCCAGGCCGCCGGCCAGGGTGGGGCGGCCGATGCCGGTGAGGGTGAGGGGCTTGTCGATGCGCAGGCGCTCCTCATAGCGTCCAGCGGCCACCTCCACCGTGTCTCCTGCCGCTGCCTTCGCCACTGCGGCGGCGATGGATAGGCCCGGGCTCACCCGCCAGGTGGTGGCGCTCGCCGGGGTTGCCTGGAGCAGGGCCCAGGCCAGCAGGAAAACAAGCGAAGAACTGCGCACAAGGTCTTCCGTTCAGAACAGGCCCAGGGGCTTGAGCAGGATGAACAGCGCCGCCCCGATCAACAGGTTCTTGAAGCCCACGTAGCACACCATGTCCATGGTGTCGGCCTTGCGGTAGCGGCGGCCCAGCCAGGGACCTTCCTTGACGTAGGGCTTGGACCCCAGGCGCACCACCACCTCGAACAGGCTCCAGCCGAACCACCAGCCCAGCACCACCCCTTCCGACAACTGCCCCATGGCCGCCAGTATCCACATCACCGTGACAGTGACCGCCAGGGCCAGGCCCAGGCCCTGGACCGCCCGCTGGCGCTGGAAACCGTGGTGGCTCCAGGGCCACAGATGGTCCCAGGTTTCGGCGGCGATCAGGCCGATCAGGTCGCCCTCATGGTCCGCATAGGGCGGCAGGGCGGGATCGGTCAGCATGGTCGGGTCGGCCTTGGAACGGGCCGCCACCGCTGATTTGTGCGCAGGGGCACCCGCGGGCAAGGGCTTGATGGGAATGTAGTAGCCGTCGGAGCCGATGGGCGTGAGGGACTGGCCCGCCTTGCCGCGCTGCTTGCGCTCCTGGACCAGGGGCGGGCAGGCGTGGTCGTCGTAGTACATCACCATGCAGTCCAGGCAGAGCAGGCATTCCCGCTGGTCGATGCGTCCCGCCGCGTCAATGGCCAGGGAGCCGCAGCCCACCGCGCAGGCGGCGCAGGGACCGCATTCCTGCTTGCGCTTGAGACCGAACCAGCGGAAGGTGGAAGGCAGGGCCAGGGCCGCTCCCAGGGGGCAAAGGTATTTGCAGAAGGGCCGCTCGATGAACAGGGAGATGCCCAGCAAGGAACCGGCGAACAGGGTGTAGGGCCAGGCCCGGTTGAAGAGGCCCACCAGGAAGGTGGTCTTGAAGGGCTCCACCTCCGCCAGCATTTCCGCCAGACCCATGGAGAAGAAGGAGATGCCCAGCAGACCGTAGAAGATTCCGTACTTGAGCCACTTCAACCGGTCGTGCCAGACCTGGGGCAGCTTGAACTGGAAGCGCTTCAGGCCCAACCGGCCCGCCAGCTTGTAGAGCATCTCGGTGAGGGAGCCGAAGGGGCAGAGCCAGCCGCAGAACAGGCCCCGGCCCCAGAAGAAAATGCTGAGGATGATGAACCACCAGAACACGAAGATCAGCGGATCGGAGAGGAACAGCTCCCACTTCCACTGGTAGAGCATGGCATGGAACCAGGTCAGCACCTGGGTCACCGAGGGCTGGGCCATGGCATGGAAGCCGACGAAGACGATGCTGGCGGTCCAGATGAAATACTTGGGCAGGGAGACCCAGCGCTTGTCCTTGCGCGTGGAACGGCGCACCAGCCGGTCCCGCTGGCCATAGACCAGGGCTGCGAAGGCCAGCAGGGCGATGAAGCCGATGATCTCCGGCAGGCGCCCCTTCCAGACCTTGAGCCAGGTGGGATCGGTGCGCTCGACCAGAGGGCGGCCTCCCTCCAGATACTTGGCCGGCAGCCAGTATTCCCGGTGGAAGCTGGTGAATTGGCGGGCGCCGCTCTCGGGATCCACCTTGTTGGCCAACAGCACCAGTTGCCAGGGATAGGCCGCCGAGAAATTGCCGGAGCGGATGATGAAGATCGCCGACTCCCGATAATCGGGCACCCCGCTGGCCGCCACGCTGTAGAGGTTGAGGTAGTCCAGGTCACGGAAGGTATGGGTCTCCATGCCCTGGCGCACTTGCACCCGGTCGTAGATGCCGCCGCGCACGAAGCCGGAACCCTTGAAGGAGTCGCTGCCCCGGGCGATGATGAAGATCGCGTGTTCGTCGGGCTTGAGCCGGGACATCAGCGATGCGTAGCCCTCCTCGCCCAGAAGGCTTTTCCCTACCGCCGGCTGGTTGAGATAGCCGAACCACATGTCCAGATAAGCCTGGCCCCGGCCTTCCTTGCCCACATCCTCGGGCTTGATGCCGAGGAACTGGATGCTGCCTTCATCCATCAGTTCCTGCCAGCTCCTGGGGGCCTCGGCAGCGGTGAACTTCGCCGCCGGCAGCAGCACCGGCTTCATGATGCCCACCTGCTTCGCCACTTCCGCGCCACAGCGCAGCATCACCTGATTCTGGGCAATCACCGTGACGGTGGCGCCGGTGATGGCATCCAGCCCGATGGCCTCATCGTCCTGCCCGGACTTGCCGATTTCCAGCTTGTCGCCGACGAAGCGGCCCACGTACTGGCGGGTGAATTTGACCAGCTCCGATTCGGGGATGCCCAGCAACAGGATGGGCTCCGAATGCTTGAGGATCTTCGAGCCGGTGAAGCGGCCTTCGGCATCCATGCCGATCAGGGTCACCACCGGCTTGCCGGAGTAGGCCGGGATATCCACGATATCGGTGGACAGGAAGACATAGCCCATGAGCTGGCGCTTGCCCGCCACACGGCTGTAGGCCTCCACATAGGGAGGCCGGCCCTTGCGTTCCGAGAATTCCACGGCGCCGGGCATCACCTCGCCGCAGGGAACGAAATCGCAGAGCCGGGGCGAGCTGTTCAACTCCGCGGGCAACTGGGCCTCGTAGGATGTGGCCAGGGCGCCACCTGTCCAGCAAAGGAAAAGCACCCAGCACAGGCACCGCAGGAAAAGGCTATTCAAGTTGCTGCTCATGTTGCTTATCGACCGGACAGTTTGACAGGCTTGTCTCGCCCAAGGGAAATGCTGATTAATTCAATTTCGTCATTCCGGCGAAAGCCGGAATCCAGGAACATCAACGAACTGGACCCCGGATCAGGTCCGGGGTGACGTTCTTTCGTCGGGGGTGGCGAATAAATCTGCGTTCCCCCAAGCCTACCAGCAAAAAAACGGGGGGCGTTACCGCCCCCCCAACTCTCGTTTGCTACCGTGAAGCGTTGTTGCCGCGACTACTTCTCGACAATCATGCGAGCGCGCATCTCCAGGTGCAGGGCATGGCAGAAATGGGTGCAGTAAGCCCAGAACACTCCCGGCTTGTTGGCCTTGAAGGTGACCGACTTGGTCTCCTGGGGATTGACGATGAAGTTGATGTCGTACTTGGGCAGACCGAAGCCGTGGGTCAGATCCTCCACCTTGTCCAGGTTGGTGAGGATGATGGTGACCTCGTCGCCCAGCTTCACGGTGAATTCCCGCAGGCTGAAGGCCGGCGCCATGGACGCCAGATAGACCGTGACCTTGTTGCCCTTGCGCTCGACCCGGGATTGGGTGGCATCCTTCACCGCGTTGGGGAAGTCCTCCAGGTTGTAGATCTGGCGGGTCTTGATCTTGTCCCGCCGCACGATGATGAAGTCGTGGGGCTCGGGCCACACGGGGTGGTCGGCCACCAGCAGCATCTTCTCGCCGCTGATGTCGATCAGCTGCTCATTCTCCGGATGCAGCGGCCCAGCGGGCAGATAGCGGTCCTTGGAGAACTTGCAGCCCACGCCCAGCCACTTGCCGTCCGCCTCCCGGGTCTCCGACATGGAGGCATTGAGGTGGCCCGGCTGGTAATGGACATCGATGCGGTCCACCACGTACTTGACGTTCTTGTCCTTGGCGGCCTTGATGGAGGCCTCCACGTTCCACTTCACCACCTGGCTGTCCAGGAACAGGGTGGTGAAGGCGTTGCCCCGGCCATCGAAGGCGGTGTGCAGGGGCCCCAGGCCCAGCTCCGGCTCGGCCACCACGGTTTCCTGGGTGGTCTTCAGCTCGCCGGCGAAGTACTTGTGAACCAGGGACAGGTCGATCACCGAGGCGGTGGGGGAGAGCTTGCCGGCACAGATGAAGTACTTGCCGTCGGGACTGGCATTGACGCCATGGGGGTTCTTGGGCACCGGCACGTAGGCGGTCAGGGCGGTCTTGGGGTCGGTGTTGGCGGCCTTGGTGCCATCCACCACCGGCACCTTGGAAGCGCCGTAGGTCTTGGTCCTGCCGGCCTTCACCGCCGCTTCGATGCGCTCGATGTTGAAGAACAGGCAGGCATCCTTTTCCGCTGACATCATCTCCTCGTACCTCACCCCCATCTCGGTGTTGTACTGGTTGGTGGCGGCCAGCTTGCCATCATAGGAAGTGGCCACCAGATCACAGTTGCCGTCGATCAGCACCTGCCAACGCACTTCCATGGTCTCCGCATCGACGCAGGTGAACAGGGAGTGGTACTTGCTCCCGTCAGCGGCATCCTTGCCGTCATTGGGCAGGGGAATGGAAAACTCGGAACCGCAGAACACCCGGGTGGTGTGGTTGATCTTGGGGTCCACCGGGTCCCGCTTGTCGGGGAAGATGCCGTGGAAACCCTGGACATTGGGAATCTCGGTGATCTTGTCGGTCTCGAAGGTGTCGAGACGGATGCGGGCCAGACGGCTGTGCAGCTTGTCATTCACCCAGGCATATTTGCCGTCGTAGGTGCCGTCCGCGTAGGAGGCATGGACATGGTGGGTGTCGCCGGTGATGTAGGGCACCTTGCCGCTGGCATCGGCACCAAGGATCTTCTTGGACTCGTTGGTGATGCCCCAGCCGGTCAGGGCATCATGGTTGAACACCGGCACGCGGCGAATCTCCCGCCCGGAGGGCAGGCCCAGGACCCGCATCTCGCCGGAGTGACCGCCGGACCAGAGGCCGTAGTAATCGTCCAGCTGGCCCGGCGCGATATGGGGCGCGGCCCCGCTGTGATCGCCGGTCGCCGCTCCGGCAGCAGCCGGCGCGGCGGCCTTGTCCCCCTTGTTGCAGCCGATCAGCCCCACCGATGCGCTTACACCGGCCAGGCCGCCGATTGCGGCGGTATTCAGGAACTTGCGGCGTCCCTCCAGGGTGATCCCTGTCATGTCGTCGTTCTTGCTCATGTCTTGCCCCTTGTACGGTTGGGAAAATGGTTCGTCGCAGGGAATCACGGGCACCCCTGCGACAAAACGTCGCACGACAATCTACGCCAGAGTCGAATCCATTGACTTGACCACCATCAAGCGGCGGGAAAACGTAAACGGCCGACCCATGTAACCCATGCCTGCGACGGGGTCTGCGAGAGTGCGGCTAGGCAAAGGTGGGCTGCTTGTTGAAGAAGGCGAAGCACTCGCGGATCTTGCTCTTGCCCTGGGCATCGATGCCGAAGAATTCGATGCCGTAATGGAAGTGCCCATCCTGCTGGCGCTTCCAGACCACCTTGCCGGCGACCCGGGTGGGTTGTTGATGCTCGTAGGCCTGCAAGTCGCTGGAGGGCACCATCAGGCCCAGGACCAGGGAGTCGCCGTGGTCGTGGCTCAAGGGAGAGGTGGTGCACAGGTGCATGCCGGTGAGGCTGAAGTCATCGGTCACCGCGTCGATCTTCTGCTTGCCGTCCTCCACATGCACCAGCAGGGCATTGTGGGCGCGGGGCGCGCGCCGCTTGTCGCTGGGGGGATGCTCCACGGATGGGGTGTGGTCGAACTTGAAATAGGACACCAGCTTATCCACGGCGATCACGGTTTGATGCAGGTCGTCGGAGATGGTGCTGGTCACGCCCACCTTGCTGTTGCTTTCGGCCAGGGTGCTGAACAGGGAATGCAGGCGGCCGTTAAGATTGCCCAGCTTGTCGATCTGCTGCCGGGTGACATCGGAGATTTCGATATTGGCCTGGCCGGTGGCATGGACCTCGTCGGCCATGCGCCGTATCGCCTCGGCGGAAGTCTGCGCCCGCGCCTGGGCGTCATTGACGCTGGTGACGACCTCGTTCATGGTGTCCCGGGTCGACTTCACCTGCTGGGTCAGAGCGGCGACGATATGGGTGATTTCGCTGGCGGCCTCGCCGGTGCGGTTGGCCAGCTTGCGCACCTCGTCGGCGACGACGGCGAAGCCCCGTCCCTGCTCCCCGGCACGGGCTGCCTCGATGGCGGCATTCAGGGCCAGCAGGTTGGTCTGGCCGGCGATGTCGGAAATGGATTCGATGATGCGATGAATATCGCTGGCGGAGGAATTGAGCACTTCCATCTGCCCTCCGGCGCGACCCACTTCCGCCACGGTCTGGGACATTTCCCGGATGTTCTGCTCCACCGCGGCAATGCCCTCGCCGGCGCTGGTCTGCATGGCGCGGGTGCGCTCCCGCACCTGGTCCGCCAGATGGGACACCGAATTGGAAATCTCCCCCAGCTGGTCCATGGCCTCGGAAACATCGGAGGAGCTGTTCTGCTGGGCATTGTTGCTCTCGTTGATGTCACGGGACATGGTGGCGATCTGGAACGACGACTGCTCGATCTGCTTGTTGGTATCGTCGATGCTGCGGATCACGTTGTTGAAGCGGCTGACCATCCCGGCCAGGGCATGGAGCAGATGCTCGCCCCGGCGCCGGGTCTTGCTGGCGACATTCACGTTCAGGTTGCCCTTGGCCAGCTCCTGGATCAGATTCTTCACCACCTGGGGCTCGGCGCCCAACTGGCCCAGAATGGCGGAATACAGCACCCAGAAAATGGCCCCCATCAGCAGTGCCAGGGCGGCGAAGACCAGGCCGACGCTGACCATGGTCTGATGGAAGCGCGCTTCGCTCTGCTCATGGGCCAGCCTGGCCTGGGCATCGATTTCGCCGGCAATGCCATCGAGCCGCGCCACCAGCTTGACCATCTTGATCAACACCATGTCGTTTTCCGCCGAGATGCCCTGGGCCCGGCTCAGTTCATCGACACCCCCGCGTACCTCGCGCCAGCCGCTGGCCACCTTGTCCGCCTGCTCCCGCATGGACGGAGGGGCGAGCCGTTCCTGCTGCTGGATGGCGCTGTCCAGGCCGGCCAGGGATTCCTGGATGCGCTCCCGTACCACCTTGGCGCCCTCGGTGGTGATGAGCTGGTTGATGTCCCGGATCAGCTTTTGCATCATCGCCGCCTCATTGGCGAAATGCAGGGACAGGGTGTTGGTGGCGCCGATAGCCCGGTAGCCGAACCAGGCGATATTGCCGGCAAAAAGAATGAAGCCCAGGGCGATTCCCGCCGCGACCAGCATCTTGCTGCGTATGGTGATGCCGCTGAGTGTCTGGCGCAGGGATGGGGTCATGGACATTGCTGAAACTCCTTTGGGCGATCCAGGCTCGGATTTCCGAAAATGGCCGAGTAATTCTAGGGGCTGCGCCGAATCTGAAATCATGGATAAACGCACATTTCCCTGTCAGTGAAATGGTTACATGCAGGACGCGCCGTGCCGGGTCAAGCCGCGCAGCGCCGGCCTCGACTCGGGGACCGGGTCGCCTTGGCCGTTGTCACGGCCGGCTTGAGCACCTGGGCCATCTGCTCCCGCAACCAGCGGTTGGCCGGGTCCCCGTCCGCCGATCCATGCCAGTAGAGATAGAGCTCCATATCCGGCAGGGGCAGGTCGGCCGGAGAGGGCAACACCTGATTGCCGTAGGGGGTCGACAGGTATTCCGGGGCCAGCTCCGCCGGCATGGTGAGGATCAGGTCTGTCTCGGCCACGATGCGGCAGGCCGCCAGATAGTCCTGGCAGCGCAGGCGGATACGTCGCTGCATGCCCAATCGGCTCAGTTCCGTATCCAGCAGATTGTCCCCCTGGCGGGCCGAGGACACATGGATGTGTTGTTGTGTCAGGTAGGTTTCCAGGTCCAGGCCAGGACCCACCACCGGATGATCCCGCCGGGCCAGCACCACCCGCTGCTCGGTGGCCAGGGGCTGGTGCAGCACCTGGGTGGAGTGAGGCAGCAGGATGTCCAGGGCCAGATCCATCTTGCCCGAGGCCAGGCGCGATTCCAGTTGGACCCGATCATAGGACACCGTCACCAGATCGATGCAGGAGGTCTCCAGCATGCGTTTCATCAGGGGGGGCAGGAAGGAGGATTCCTCGCCGCCGGGCAACCCAAGGGTCAGAGTGCGCTGGGCCTTGCCCGGGTCGAAACTGAAGGCCCGGCTCAGGGTGCCGTCCAGGGCGCGCAAGGCGGTGGCGATGGGTTCGACGATGCTGCGGGCCATGGGCGTAGGCACCATGGCGTGGCTCTGGCGGGTGAACAGGGGATCACCGAACAGCACCCGCAAACGCCCCAGGGCATGGCTGATGGCCGGCTGGGTCAGGTTCAGCCGGGCGCTGGCCCGGGTCACGCTGCCCTCCGTGTAGATGGCCTCGAACACCACCAGCAGGTTCAGGTCTATTTTGGCCGTGTTGATTGCTTTCATGGTTTGCTCCCATCGCTTGGCGAAGGTCGATGACTATCAGCCTCATTCATAGAGTCGCATTCTAATTCTTCATTTGATTGATTAACGGCCTGTCCCTACACTGGCGCCTCATTATCGGAAAAAGAGGGGGATTGCCTTGAGCCCAGACATTGAGGATCGCTTCGCCATCCAGGATCTGCTGTTCCGCTACGCTCGGGCCGCCGACCAGCGGGACGTGGCTGCCTTCGCCAGTTGCTTCCGCCCCGGCCAGGTCCATATCACCGGCCCCGGTTTCGAGGTACGGGACGCCCAGCAGAATGTGGATGCCCTGACGGCCATGTTCGAATGGACCATGCACAAGGTGCACAACCACGAGTACCAGGTGCAGGGCGATCGGGCCGAAGGTTATTGCTACTGCCTGGCCACCCACGTCCAGCGCAAGGGCGATATGCGAATCAAGATCGACTGGCATATCCGTTACGATGATGAACTGACAAGGGAGGATGGCGCCTGGCGCTTCGTCCGTCGTCATCTGGACGTGGGGCTGATCGAGACCGTGCCCCTGGCGCCCTGACAAACAAAAATCCAACCATAGGAGAAACACTCATGAAGCGTCTGGCAGGCAAGGTGGCATTGGTGACCGGCGGCGGTCAGGGCGTGGGTCGGGGCATCGCCCTGGCTCTGGCAGCGGAGGGCGCCCGGGTGGCGGTCTCGGGACGCACCCTGTCCAAGGTGGAGGATGCCTGCCGCGAGATCGAGTCCCGGGGGGGCGAGGCCCTGGCCATCGAGTGCGATGTGAAGAGCGATGCTTCCCTCAAGCAGTGCGTAGCCGCCGTGGTGGCCCGTTTCGGCGGCATCAACATCCTGGTCAACAACGCCCAGGAAGTCCCCAACGGCAAGCTGCACCAGGTCACCGACGACGCCTTCACGGCGGGTTGGGAGTCCGGCCCCCAGGCCACCTTCCGTCTGATGAAGCTCTGCTACCCCTATCTCAAGGGCGACGGCAACATCATCAACCTGGCCAGCGCCGCCGGGCGCCGTTGGGACTCCACCGGCTATGGCTGCTACGGCGCCACCAAGGAAGCGATTCGCCAACTGACCCGGGCCGCCGCCTGCGAATGGGCCGAGGACGGCATCCGCACCAACGTGATCCTGCCCCTGGCCGAATCGGAAGGCCTCAAGGGCTGGGCCGCCGCCCGCCCGGCGGAAGCCGCCGCCTACTTCGCCACCATCCCCATGCGCCGGGTCGGCGAATGCGAAGGCGACATCGGCCGCTTCGTCGCCACCCTGTGCAGCGACGATTGCCGCTACGTGAATGGCCAGAGCATCGCCCTGGACGGCGGCCAGGCCTTCCTGGGGTAAGCAGCGATGCGCTGAACGAGCCCCAATTCGTCATTCCGGCGAACGCCGGAATCCAGGAAAATCAACGCAATGGACACCGGCTTTCGCCGGTGTGACGGACTTAATCAGTATCTCCCTAACAATTTCCAGGAGACAGCATGCGACTTTCCATCGGCCTCTATGGCCTGCAGAACTGGTTCGGCGGGGATTTCTCCTCCGTCGTCGATGTGATCCGCATCGCTGACCGCAAGGGCGCGGACCAGGTGAGCCTGACCGATCATGTGGTGATGGGAGAGCAAGTGGATCGCTATCCTTATGGCGACTTCCCTGCGCCCCTGGATACCCCGTGGTACGAGCCCATCACCGTGCTGGCCGCCATTGCCGGCGCCACGGAGCGCATCCGCCTGTCCACCGGCATCCTGATCTCGCCCCTGCGCCCCGCCGTGCTGCTGGCCAAGCAGTTGGCGACCCTGGACGTGATGTCCCGGGGCCGGGTGGAAATCGGTATCGGCACCGGCTGGCAACGGGAGGAATACGAGGCCGCCGGCATCGACTTCGACAAGCGCTACCGCATCATGGATGAGCAGGTGCGGGTCTGCCGGGCCCTCTGGTCCGACGCCCCCGTGAGCTTCCAGGGCGAGACCGTGCAACTGGAACGCATCCACCAGTGGCCCCGGCCGGTGCAGCCCCGCCTGCCCATCTGGATGGGCGTCGCGCCCACGCCCCGCAACTGCCAGCGCATGGCGGAGCTGGCCGATGGCTGGATACCCATGCTGCAAAACCCCAAGGCCCTGACCACGGCACTCACCGACATCCGCGCCGCCTTTGACGCCCGGGGCCGGGACTTCACCGGTTTCCAGAGCCGGGTGGTGCTGCCGAATGTATTCCGTGCCGACGGCACGCCGGACCTCACCGCAGCCCTGGCCCAGATTCCCGCCCTGAAGGCGGCGGGCATCACCATGGTGGAAATCCTGCCCCTGGTCTACTGCCGCGGCCCCGAGGACATGGAAGGCTTCCTCGATCAGGCCCTGGCCACGGTGAAAGGATGAGCATGAAAAACGCCCTCGATTTCAGCGGCAAGGTAGTGCTGGTCACTGGCGGCGGTGGCGGCATCGGCCGCGGTATCGCGGAAGCCTTCGACCAGTGCGGCGCCAAGGTGGTAGTGGCGGAGATCGATCCCACCCGGGCCGCAGCCACCCGCGCCGCCCTGGGCCAGGAAGCCCTGGTGTCGGTGACCGACGTGCGCGACAGCGCCCAGGTCAAAGCCCTGATCGCCGAGGTGGAGGCCCGCCACGGCCGGCTCGACGTGCTGGTGAATAACGTGGGCGACTTCCTCGGTATCGTCAAGCCTCTGGAGGACTACAGCGACGAGGATTTCGACGCGCTGTTTTCCATCAACCTGCGGCAGATCTTCCAGGTCACCCGCAGCGCCCTGCCCTTGATGAAAAAGAGCGGCCCCGGCGGCAGCATCATCAGCATCTCCTCCATCGAGGCCTTCCGCGGCATCCCCATCAACATCGTCTATTCCGCCTTCAAGGCCGGCATCGTCGGCTTCACCAAGAGTCTGGCGGTGGAACTGGGCCAGAGCGGCATCCGGGTCAATGGGATCGCCCCGGAGACCACCGAATCGGAGCAGGTCCAGCCCTCGGTCTGGATTCCGCCCCAGTACCAGGAACACATCGCCCGCTGGATTCCCCTGGGCCGCTTCGGCACCCCGGCGGACGCGGCAGGCTGCGCCCTGTTCCTCGCCAGTCCACTCTCCGGCTGGGTCAGCGGCACCACCATCAACCTGGACGGCGGCGCTCTGGCGGCCGGTGGCTGGTACCGCACTCCCCAGGGGGGCTGGACCAACGTGCCGGTGATCACCGGCAACGGCATGGCCTTCTGAACCTGAATCTGTAAAGGACAAACAATGCGCAAAGTTGCAATCGTCACTGGCGCCACCCGTGGCATCGGCAAGGCCGCCGCCATCAGCCTGGCCCGGGAAGGCTTCGATGTGGTCATCACCGGCCGCACCGTCAAGGAAGGCGAAGGCACGGCGACCATGCCCTACGCCGCCGATGGCCAGCAGGTGGCCGTGCCCGGCAGTCTGGAGACCACGGCTGCCGCCATCCGCGCCCTGGGCCGGGAAGCCCTGCCGGTGGTGATGGACGTGCTCGACCGCAGCACTATGGACGCGGTGGTGGAGCAGACCCTGGCCCAGTGGGGCCGCATCGATCTCCTGTTGAACAACGCCCTCTACCAGGGGCCGGGACTGATGTTCGCCTTCGCCGACTTCAGCTTCGACCAACTGGAAAAGAGCGTGCTGGGCAATCTGGTGAACCAGGCCTACCTGGCCCGTCTGGTGCTGCCGGTGATGATCAAGCAGGGGGGCGGCACCTACATCAGTCTCAGCTCCAACGCTGCCGTCTCGCCCCCGCCCGCGCCACCGGGCAAGGGCGGCTGGGGCTTTGTCTACGGCGCGCCGAAATCCGGCTTCCACCGCATCGCCGAATTCATTCATGTGGAGCACGCCAAGGATGGCATCCGGGCCTTCAACGTGGAGCCGGGCTACACCGTGACCGAAGCCACCGTGGCCATGTTTGGTGCCGAATCTGCGGCCGACTTCAACCGCCACGCCACCACCCCCGAAACCACCGGCGACGTGGTGGCTTGGCTCGCCACCCGGCCCGAGGCGAACGAGTTGGCCGGCACCCTGATCGGCTCCCCGGGCTTTTTCAAGAGCCGGGGCATCACTTATGGAAACACTGATTAAGTCCGTTCGCACTGAGCCCTTCGTCTTCGCTCAGGACAGGCTTGTCGAAGTGCGCGCCCGGAAAAATCAAGGGCTTCGACAGGCTCAGCCCGAACGGATGGGGACTTGTTCGTTTCCCTATCCCTGATCCAACACGTCATCCCGCATTCCCAGGAGCACCCCATGTCCGAACCCGTATTGCTGCTGCAAAAAGAAGGCCCGGTGGGCATCGTGACCCTCAACCGGCCCGATGCCATGAACGCCTTCTCCGCCGAGCTGCGTCTGGCTCTGGGCCAGGCCTTCCGTGATCTTCAGGCCGATCCCGAGATCCGCGCCGCCATCATCACCGGCGCTGGCCGGGCGTTTTGCGCCGGCATGGACCTGAAGGAACTGAGCAGCGGCGGCGACGACGCCTCGGGCTTCGACAAGAGCGTGGTGGGCCAGGACATGGCCGAGGCCATTGCCGAATTCGAGGGTCCGGTGATCGCCGCGGTGAACGGCCACGCCGTCACCGCCGGCTTCGAACTGGCCCTGGCCTGCGACTTCATCATCGCCTCGACCAACGCCAAGTTCGCCGACACCCACGCCCGGGTCGGCATCCTGCCCGGCTGGGGCCTCTCGGTGCGCCTGCCGCGCCTGATCGGCATCAACCGCGCCAAGGAAATCAGCTTCACCGGCAACACCGTCACCGCCGCCCAGGCCTATGAATGGGGCCTGGCCAACCGCGTGGTGGCGCCGGAGGAACTGCTGCCCACCTGCATGACGATGGCCCAACAGATGGCCAGCTGCGTGCCCCACGTGCTGAAGGGCTACAAAAAGCTGATCGACGACGGCTATGGCATGCACCTGCCCGATGCCCTGAAGGCCGAGAAGCTGGCCGGCATCGAATCGGCCAAGCAGGTCAGCGCCGCCACCATCGCCACCCGCCGCGAGGGGGTGTTCAACCGGGGCCGGGAGCAAGGCAAATGAGGGCCCTCGAAGGCAAATCCGTCATCCTCACCGGCGCCGGCGGCGGCATCGGTCGGCCCACGGCCCTGATGCTGGCCGCGGCGGGAGCCCGGGTGGCCATCAGCGACATCCATGAGGCCAACCTGGCGGAAACCCTGGCCCAGGTGAAGCAGGCGGGCGGCGAGGCCATCGCGGTATGTGCCGATGTCACCCGGGAAGACGACATCCGCGAACTGGTGCGGGCCACGGTGGCAGCCTTCGGCGGCCTGGACGTGCTGGTGAACAACTGCGGCAACAGCTTCGCCAAGGACCGGGACATCCTGTCCATGGAGGCGGATCTCTGGGACGCCACCATGGCCCTGAATGCCCGGGCGCCGATGCTGTGCTGCAAGCATGGGATTCCCGAACTGCTCAAGCGAGGCGGCGGTGCCATCGTCAACATCACCTCCGGCGCCGCCCTCTCCGGGCAGCTGGGCATCCCGGCCTACAGCGCCGCCAAGGCCGCTGTTATCTCCCTGACCCGCTCCGTGGCCACCCTCTACGGCGCCCAGGGCATCCGCTGCAATGCCATCGCCCCCGGCCTGATCCTCCACGACCGGCTGGCCGCCGTGTTCCCCACGGAGCAGATTCGCATCGATGCAGAAAACATTCTCAGCCCCCGGCCCGGCACCCCGGCCGACATCGCCAATGCGGTGATCTTCCTGGCCTCCGATGCCGCCAGTTTCGTCAATGCCCACGTGATGCCCGTGGATGGCGGCCTCCTGGCCCATACGCCGACCTATGCCCAGACCCGGGCCCTGGGCTCGGCGGGACCCAACATCAGCAAAGACAAAGAACGCTGAACCTACTACTGCGCCATCGTCATTCCGGGGCTGCCCGCGAGGGCAGAGCCCGGAATCCAGAGGTGCCCGGATGGATTTTCTGGATTCCGGGTTCCGCTACGCGGCCCCGGAATGACGAAGAAGTGATGGTATTGGCGCGCTACGCTCGAATGTTTGACTTGTTGTTTCAATGGGCTGTTTCACGGAAACCCTCTCAGGAAATCTCATCATGGAAATTTTCGCCGCAACCCCCGAAACCCAGGGTCTGGAAACCATCGGCGCCTTCGCCCGCCGCGTCGAGGCCATGGGCTACGACGGCATCTTTGTCCCCGACGCCATCCACGACGGCATGCTGCTGGCCTGTCAGGCCCTGGCCGCCACCACCCGTCTGAAAGTCGGCATCTCGGTGCTGGTGGCCTTTCCCCGCAGCCCCATGAACGTGGCCCTGGCCGCCTGGGATCTGCAAAAAATGTCCGGCGGCCGTTTCGAGCTGGGCCTGGGCACCCAGATCCAGCAGAACATCGAGGACCGCTATTCGGCGCGCTGGCTGCCTCCCGCTGCCGGCATGGCGGAATACCTGGGCGCCCTGCGGGCCATCTTCAAGAGCTTCCGCACCCGGGAGCCCCTCAACTTCGTCGGCGAGTACTACAAGTTCACCCGGCTCCAGCCCTTCTTCAATCCCGGCCCCATCGACGCGCCCGACGTACCCATCATGTTGGGTGCCGTGGGACCGAAGATGCTGAACCTGGTGGGTTCCGCCGCCGACGGCATGCACACCCACCCCACCAACACCTCGGCCCGCTACCTGCGTGAAGCCATCCTGCCCCGCATCGCCGAAGGCGTGGTGAAACGTGCCCCGGCCCTGAAGCCGCCCATGGTCTGCGCCAACGAGCTGGTGGCCTGCGGCCCCGACGACGCCACGGTGAAGGCCGAGCGGGAGCGCTTCCGCGGCACCCTGGCCTTCCTCTTTTCCACCCCGGCCTACTGGCCCAGCCTGGAACTCTTCGGCTGGAAGGATGTGGGCAAGAACCTGTTGCAGATGACCCGGGAAGGCCGCTGGAAGGACATGGCCGGCGCGTTGACCGACGAGGTGCTGGACGAGTTCCTGGTCACTGGTCGCTACGATGAACTGCCCGAGGCCCTGGCTTCCCGCTTCGAAGGCCTGGTACAGCGGATCACCCTGACCGTGCCCAACGATCCCGGCCACGATGCCGCCCATGGGAAAGCCATCGAGGCGATCCGGGCACGGTTGTCGTAGGAGTCGAAGCGGCAGCGTGGGGCAGGAAAGCTCGGCCTGCCCCTTATTCCCTTCTCTCGCGGGCATGGCCGAACAGCCCATCAACCAGCATCCAAAACCAGAAGAACAGCGTCCAGCCCAGAAGCAGATTGATGATGAAGATCGCATCGGCAGCCACATGCCGTCAGCCGGCCGCGATCAGTTGAATCCGCAACCCTGAAGAGACGTTCGCCATCTCTATACTCGCACCCCATGTTTCGTCCCTGGTCACATACCCTGCGGGGCCCAGAATTGACGCTCAGAGGATGGCTGACGCCGCCCAGCGGCAAACCGGTCATCCATTTCCTGCACGGCAACGGTTTTTGCGGGCGGGTCTACGAGCCGATGCTGAGGCGGCTCGCCGAGGATTTCGACTTGTGGCTGTCGGACGTGGCGGGCCACGGCGACAGCGATCCGGGAACCCGCTTTCCGGGCTGGAACCACAGCGCCCGCCTGGCGCTGGAGGCGTTTGCCGCCCATCGCCATGCGTTCGGCGCGGTGCCGCTATTCGCCGTCGGCCACAGCTTCGGCGGCGTGTTGACGACGCTGCTGTTGGCGCAGGCTGAGCAGCCGTTCCAGCGTGCCGTGCTGCTCGATCCGGTACTGTTCTCGCGCGGCATGGCGGCGTCGATGGCGCTGGTGAATCTGCTGCGGATGGGCCGCTTCGTGCCGCTGGCGCGGGCCACGCTGCGCCGGCGCCGACACTGGCCGAGCCGCGCCGCGGCATTGCAATCCCTGCAGGGACGCGGCGCCTATCGGGGCTGGAGCGACGACGCCTTGGTGGCCTTCGTCGAACATGCGCTGCGCGACAGCACGGACGGGGGCGTGGAACTCAAATGCCATCCCGAGACCGAGGCTCGCGTCTTCAGCTCAGGTCCACGCGGCCTTTGGCGCTCGATCGCACGCATCCAGGTGCCGACCTTGATCGCCCATGGCACGCACACCATGCCCTTTGTCGGACCGGCAGCGCATCGGGCCGCCGCGCTGAACGCGCAAATCCAAATCCGGCAGGTCGCCGGCGGGCACTGCTTCATGCAGGAGGACCCCGAAAGCGCCGCCGCGCTGGTCCGGGATTTCCTGCTCGACCACGAGTCAACGCCAGCCGAATGTTCGGCAAGCGGAACGATTGATATCGCCGTCCGCGGCACCGTCAATCCCTCGGCCGCGGCGGGTCGCCAGCACAGCACGGCGCCGGAATGCGCCCGCAAAATCTGGACAACTTAACCCCGAACGATTCACCATCACCACCGCCACGGCATGCCGTGAGACTCAATAACTACAAGCAGGAGATTCAATGAAAAAGAAAGTCGTTGTCGCCGGTGCATCCGGATTGGTCGGGGGCGCGGCCGTGCGTCGGTTTGCGGCGCAAGGCTGGGAGGTGGTGGCAGTCTCTCGGCGCCGGCCGGTGGACATTGCCGCGAGCGTGCAGCACGTCGCGGTTGATCTGTGCGACGAGGGCGCCTGTGCACGCGCCTTCGGCGAGATGTCGGACGTCACGCACTTGATCTACGGTGCGGTCAGCGAGAAAACCGAGGACATCTTCGGCGGCTGGTCGGATCCCGTGCAGATCGAGAAGAATGCCGCCATGCTGCGCAACCTATTCGAGCCGCTCTCGGCTGCGGCGCGCAATCTTCAGCACGTCTCGCTGGTGCATGGCGCGAAGGCCTACGGCTGCCACCTGCCGCAACTCCAGGTGCCGATTCCGATGCGTGAGAGCCTCCCGCGCCCGCCGTGCCCGAATTTCTATTTCGAGCAGGAGGATTACCTCTGGGACAAGCAGCGCGGGCGGAACTGGGACTGGACGGTGTTGCGCCCGGTGGGGATCGCCGGCGTCGCCACCGGCTCGCCGATGAATTCGGTGCTGATGCTGCTGCTGTTTGGTGCGTTGCGTAAGGAAGCGGGGCTCGATCTGCCGGTGCCCGAGGGCATCAGTCCGGTGAACGAGATCACCGATGCCGATCTCATCGCCGAAGCGCTCGAGTGGGCGGCCGAGGCGCCGGCTGCGCGCAACGAGATATTCAACATATCCAACGGCGACGTCATCGCGGCCTTCGATCGGTTTCCGGTCATTGCCGAAGTTATTGGCCTGCCGCTCGGTGCGCCGCGCAGCTACAACATGGTGCGCGAGGTCGAGGGGATGGCGGGACTGTGGCGCGACATGGTACGTCGTTATCAGCTGAATGCGCCTGAAGACGTGGCCGCGCTTTTTGGCGGATCGATGCTGATGAGCAACTGCTCGGCCGCGGCGACCGACGGCAATCCGCTGCGCTGGGGGCTGGTAAGCACGATCAAGCTGCGCCAGGCGGGATTCCACGACTGCATGGATACGTTCGAGATGATCCGCAAGTACGGTCGCCGCTATCGGGAACTGCGCATCCTGCCGTAAGGAAACGCCAACAATAGGCGTCTGGTCAAGCAGCCCTCGCACGCTGGGATAGCGGCAATCAGCGATGACCGGACCGCGAGCCTTATTCGGTTGCGGACACGCAATACTCAACAGCTTGCTCCAAGCTGCCTGCCGCACAGCGAATTTGTGCTTTTCGGCATTAGTCGCCGTACAACCCTTGTCAGATGAGCGACAAGTGTTCTGCGGTCAACGGACATTCAGGCCATCGCGGCGGCGAAGGTCAGCTTTCTTGGCTGGCGAAGGCGAACTCCCGACCCTAATCAGCTATTGACTGTATAAGAATGCTGCCGCTCAGGGAACGTAGAAGTGAACGACCTGCGCAACTTTTCGCGTAGGTCCGTTGGACTACATGGTTACGCGTCTCCATAGCCATATTTTGACGACTCTGGATGCATGACTCTCTCGATACCGGCCTCAACAACTCCGTGTTGCAGAGCCCGATATATCAACTTAAAGCTTGGTACCTCTAGAAGAGGCTTGCCTGCGACGAGCTTTCTCCGGTACCTGGCCAATATGTCCTTTCGCTGCACGTTGAAGGGAAAGGAATGCCGCCTATCGAACCCGTGAGATAGCAGGTGTCGTGACCGAGCCTGGACACATCTATCAATTGCAGATAAGAGCCAACCATCCAAGGCACGGAGTTGCTCAACGTCGTCAAGCAATGGGTAGAAACTCATCACTCCTTTGAAATGAAGTGTCTTGCGTCGTCCTTTGATGTAGGCAACCATGTCGCGGTGAAGCAGACCGCCATAAAGATATCGGCGAATTTGCATTATGGCCGTCAACAGTGCCTTGTCACGGTTGTTGGCAGGAATGACAAGTCCTTTGAGTGGTGTGCTCTTCAGCGGCTGAACTAGGTTCCGGTAAAGGAGGTAGGACACCTGTTTTTTGATGCGCTGGATCGTTTTGTCTCGAATAGATACGCGATCGACCCCAATTGCGTATCCGAGAAAATTGAACGACGACTTCGAGGCAATCTCTGCCGCTAGGCCGTCCTTGGCAAGAAGACTAATTCCATCGGACTTCTTAACATTTATTGAAACCTTTGCCTCACGCGAGAACGCGTCAACGATATTGAACGACTCGCAGATTGCCGCATATGTGGGACTCCAAATAACCGTGTCATCCGCATACCGAGCAAATTTGAGACCCGCTTTCTCCAGAGTCTTGTCTAGTTTCCAGCAAACCAGATTTGCTAAGAACAGGGAGAGAGAGGTGCCTTGCGGTATTCCACGATCTCGGCCATTCAGGAACGCCTTAATAACGTCCTCTTCCTCTTCACTGACAAGAAAGCCATTTTCATGAAGCTGTGCGAACAGGAATGTATGGTCGATGGAGCCGAAGAAGTCCGAGAAATCGAACTCAGCAATGAAGGTCCTACCGTTTTGCGCTAAGTCAACAGCGATATCCTGAATCGCAAAATGAATATTGCGATCATTTCGGTAGGCATAAGAGAAAGAGCTGAACCGGTGCCTATTCTTGGCCAGTAGTCGACCGTAGAAGTAGCTTGATACCGCGGCGTCAGGAATTTGATAGATAGTCAATTCACGTTCACCACCCCCCGGCTTTGGAATTGTCTTGTAGTGCGGAGCGTGTGGCACGTACGAGCGCGCAGTTAGCTTGCGTGCAATGGACATAGCGATTGCTGTCGCGTTCCGACGCACGTGGAATGGGTTGTATTTTGGGTCGAGCGCCCAATACTCAGGAACCTTGACTTCCTTTGCAGGCGCGTCGGCGATACGACCTCGATTGCGAAGCCATTCGAGGTGTAGGTGGTTGTGGTACGCGTGATGCCGGTCGATCAGTTTTGTGCACTCGGCGACTATTCGCTCTTTCAGTAGCAATTCCAGGTTCATCTTTGGCCCTTAGAAAACAAAAAGCCCGAGACAAGTCTCGGGCTCTCCACGGAACGAACCTAGTAAAAGTAAGTTGCCATTTGGTTGGTGAGGCTGCGACGCCACACCCCCATTGTCGCAGCCGAAGCTGCAAATTCGAGGCGTTCCGTTCTGCCTCCAAGGCAGTGAGCGAAGGATAGCGTTTACGTCCATCTGTGCCAAGCCGTCATTTGAGAGGTATGCCGTGAAGGTGGGGTCGCTGCGTGGATTTATCGCACAGCTTCCAGCGACAGAAGGAGACGAACTCGACCGTAGGGTTGTGTTTCACGTCGCGGCTACCCCCATACCTTTGCGGTCTTCGCGTCAAAGACGTGTACTTTACATCGGAACTTTCCTTCGATCTGTTCGATATGCTTCTTGTCTTCGGGCGAATAGACGCCGATGTAAATACTCCAGAGTTTGTTGGGAACCTTTTGCTTGGCGGCTTTATTGATGGCTGCAATGATATGTTCGTCGTATTGCCCGAAGCTGAACCCAAAGGTTACTAATGAGCCTTCTGCTTGGCAAAAGCTGTCGTAACAATAGGTGAGGTATTGATTATGAGTTATATGGTTTAGCTTTTTCTGTCCATCACCTGCAGTTACGAAGATCGGGTATTCACCCTTTTCCATTCGTGCGCTTATCTTCTGGAGTAGATAGTTGTAAACGTCGTACTCCTCCTTAACCACGGCTACCCCGCTGTCGAAGAATGGAAGGGCTCCGTGCAGATAGAATACATTCTGTTTGTTACGGTTCTTCCCCCAAATTAGGTCCGACCACTCCTGATCCTCTGGGGCCATGTACTCGCCTGTGTCATTCTCAAGCTCTCTTCCACAGCCATCGACGTGATTGAGTATGCCATTTCGCATTAGGACCCAATACAAAAGCAAGTCGTAGTTGGTCGAATAAATGTGCCCGTTAGTGTTCAAGAATTGCTGGAGAAAGGTGGCGCAGGCAGCGCTTTGATCTTCTGGCACCTTGAAAACATGCTCGGGGTGCATTGCTTTCACAGCGTCCAACAGACTCTTTTTCAGCTTGGCGCTTGCGTCCTCCACGCGTTTCTTTAGTTTTGGATCGCCACCCAAGGCATCTACTAGCGCGGCGAAGTTATCCAAGTACTGCATTATTACTTCGAAGTTGCGAGTCTCAATTACTTCGAGAATCTTTGAAAGGTCTTTATCCCTGAGATTTTGAACGAACTCGTGAAGGGCGTTATAGGAAAATATCTTTGGGTCGTATGAGACGCTAAAGCCATTTCCCAATAGCAGATGAAACGGCCGACGTGAGTTTTTCCGAATGGATGCGAGAACATCGTCAAACGTTTCTAGTTTCATACGTTGCCCCGATCAAGGTGAAGCACAACAGTTAATGTATGGACCCATCGGTTCGCCTATTAACAAACAAAAATGAGGACGCAAGACGCGTAATTTTTGGATTTGTCATTTAATTTCCCATCTCGGGTCCGACTAGTACATACAGCAAAAGTTGACACACAGCAGCATTCTATTTTCTCGGCATTATGTCATAGAGCTTTTTAGTACCAAGAACGTCTGCTATCAGGGCAAATGATCAGCGGCTGCTTCTGGCCCAGACTGTGTAAAAACAAGGAACTTATAGCGCTCTGCGCCTATCCATGCAATAGGCATCTTCGGAGTGATTAGATGAAGCGATTCATAGAAGGCGAGAGCAGGACGCAAAGTACGTTGTTGCCGGAAGTTCTGGACGACTATATTGCCGAAGCGAATTCGGTTCGAGTCGTCGATGTCTTTGTTGATGAACTTAATCTGGGGCAAATGGGGTTTGAAGGTGTCGAGCCAGCGGCCACAGGGCGGCCGGCCTACCATCCGGCGGTTCTTCTCAAGCTCTACATCTACGGCTATCTCAATCGGATTCAATCCAGCCGGCGCCTAGAACGGGAGGCACAACGCAACGTCGAACTGATGTGGCTGACCGGGCGACTGACACCGGATCACAAGACCATTGCCAATTTCCGCAAGGAGAACGGCAAGGCCATCCGAAGCGTCTGCCGCCAATTTGTTGTCCTGTGCCAGCGACTGGGTCTTTTCTCCGAGGCGCTGGTGGCCATCGACGGTAGTAAGTTCAAGGCCGTCAATAACCGAGACAGAAACTTTACTGCCGCCAAGCTTCAACGACGAATGCAAGAGATTGAAGCCAGCATTGAGCGCTATCTGGTCGAGATGGATACGGCAGATCGCCAGGAACCCGCCATTGCCGAAGCCAAGACAGCACGGCTCAAGGACAAGATCGTTGCTTTAAAGGAGCAGATGAAGAAGCTCAAGGCCATCGAGGCAGAACTGAAGGAGGCACCTGATCAGCAGCTATCCCTGACCGACCCGGATGCCCGATCCATGAAGACGCGAGGCACGGGGATCGTAGGCTACAACGTACAGACTGCCGTTGATGCCAGGCACCATCTGATCGTTGCCCACGAAGTCACCAACGATGGCCTTGATCGCAGACAGCTGACCTCTATGGCAAAGCAAGCACGGATGGCCATCGGTAGTGAAACTCTCACCGTCATTGCAGATCGGGGATATTTCAGGGGCGAGGAAATCCTCGCTTGCCAAGGAGCCGGGATCAAGGCCATTGTTCCCAAAACACATACATCGGCAGCCAAGGCTGAGGGACGATTCGACAAGGCCGACTTCATCTATGACGCATCAGCCAATGAGTACTGCTGCCCGGCAGAACAGCGCCTTGTCTGGCGCTTTGCCCGTGTCGAAGGCGGCCTGATGATGAACCGTTACTGGAGTTCAGCTTGTCCGACTTGTGCCATCAAGGGGCAATGCACGCCGAGTGACTATCGTCGCGTGAGCCGCTGGGAACATCAGGCAGTGCTGGATGACATGGAGCGGCGTCTTGATCTTGCACCAGACAGCATGCGCATTCGTCGGCAAACTGTCGAACACCCCTTCGGGACAATCAAATCATGGATGGGTAGTGCACATTTCCTGACAAAGACACTTGATCACGTCAGTACAGAAATGAGCCTACATGTTCTCGCCTACAACCTGAAACGAATGATGAAAATCATAGGTAATGGAACACTGATGGCGGCGATGAGAGCCTGATAATGGCCTTGCCCAAACTAGTCAGTCAATTTCCGGAAGCCGCCGCAACTATTCTGAAAACTGTCGAGCAATACGCACCCAGTTCACAAATCTCTAGAGCGTTTTTACACAGTCTGGGCCGACTCCTGCCTTCCCCGGGAAGTCTGACTGAAAAGAATCGCCCCCTCGGGGTCCTGTGGTCCACCACAAAGCCACCAGAACAACCCCTGTCATTTTCTTGGGCCCCTTAACTCCCGACAGCGGGCAGTGCTGTCACAAATTGATCCCTTGCATACCGGCAATGAAACGTTTTCATTAGGAAGCACCAGCCTTCCATCGCAAAATCGCCCGCTTGCCGGGATCGGGAAAACCTTGCGCGGCGGACTGGCTGTATCTGCTTCTCCCCTCGACACATGTCCCCCTGCTCCCGGTTTACGGCCCCATGGGAGACTTTCTATGAATCGATTACACGGCCGGGTAGCGCTGGTCACTGGCGCTGGCAGGCGCGGCAATATCGGCCTCGCTGTTTGCGATGCATTTCTCCGGGAGGGCGCTGCCGGTGTCGTCGCCACCGATCTGCGGAGCGACGAGGCCGAGGTGATCCGCCAGCAGGTCGGCAGTGACCGCTTCCGCCTGCTGGCCCATGACGTGACCGATCCCGCCTCCTGGCAACAGGTGCTGGCGGAAACGGTGAGAAGCTTTGGCGGGCTGGACATCCTGGTGAATAACGCCGGCATATCCATCCACGGCGGGATCGAAACCACGTCCCTCGACGACCTGCACAAGGTGATGGCCGTGAACCTGGACGCATTGTTCCTCGGCATCCAGGTCTGTCTGCCGGAACTGGCCCGGCGGGCGCCGCTCCATGCTGGCGGCGCTGCCGTCATCAACAACCTGTCGATGGGCTCGTTCATGAGCAACCCAAACAATCTCAGCTATCACCTGTCGAAGGCGGCGGGGCGAATGCTCACCCTGTGTGTGGCCAAGGAACTCGGCCCCCGCAAAATCCGCGTGAACTCGATCCATCCCGGGGTGACCATGACGCCCCTGATGCGTGACGGGTGTCAGAAATATGTCGAGCAAGGCGTGTGGGAATCCATGGCGGCGGGCGAAGCGGCCCTGGCCTCCCTCAACAAGCTCAACATCGCCGGCCAGCCCGAGGACCTGGCCCACGCCTTTGTCTACCTGGCCTCGGACGAATCCCGTTTCATCACCGGCACCGCCCTCAGTCATGATGGCTGCTGCGAATACTATTGACCACTCATGGCCCGGATATCCCGCCGGGCCATGAATTCAGGGCAATCCCATGAATGATGAATGGATCAAAACAAAGTTTCAAAGGTCCATCATCTTCCGAACCGTCGTCCCGGCGCAGGCCGGGACCCAGTTTCCACACCAAAATCTGGATTCCGGCTTGCGCCGGAATGACGGGGAGGGGGCAGCGCTAGCCTTGCGCGGGGATGCCCCCTTCAGCGTTTCCAGCTGGCGGCCGTCGGCCGTACCGAAGACCGCGCTGGCTACGCCGGGGTTGTGCAGCGGATCACCCTCACCGTACCCAAGGATCCGGGCCACGACAAGGCCCATGCCGCCGCCATCAAGGCGATTCGCTAAGCCCCCGGAGCCCTAACCCCGCCCATCAGAACGCCAGGGTTTCACCGACCCGCATCTCCCGCATCGGCGTCTTGAGGCCCTCGGCCTTCAGTGCTTGCCCAAAGGCTGCCGGTGTTCCGGTGAGGGCGGGGAAGGTGCCATAGTGCATGGGGATCACCATGCTGCGCGGCGCCACGAAACGGGTGGCCAGGGCTGCCCGGCCGGGACCCATGGTGAACTTGTCGCCGATGGGGGCGATGAATATGTCCACCGAACGAAAACGCTGCACCAGGGCCATGTCGGAGAACACGTCGGTATCGCCGGCATGATAAATCGCCGGTCCATCCCGTACGCTGATGAGGAAGCCTCCCGCCTCGCCGCCGGCGACCAACAGCCCGGCATTGGGCATACCTTCGGCTGCTTCGAGGTCCGAGCCGTGCAGGGCGGGTACGAAGGCCACTTTCACCTCGTCGTCGAGGAGGCTGAGCTCGCCGCCGAAATGGCCGATGGTGGCCGGGGTGGCGGCCTCTTTTGGATAGCCCCGGTAGGCCACCATCGCCCGGGACAGGTCGGCGGTGGCCACCAGCTTGGCGCCGGTCCGGCGGGCGATGTCCACGGTATTGCCGATATGGTCGCCATGGCCATGGGTGAGCAGGATCAGATCCACCGGGCCCAATTGCTCCAGATCGTTCTGGCCGCGGGGATTCGCCGGATTGGTGATCCAGGGGTCCACCAGGATCACCCGGCCGGCCGGCGTCTTCAGGCGGAAGGCGGAATGTCCGTACCAGGTGAGCTCGGTTTTGCCGGCGGCAAGGGACGTGGCCGCCAGGAGGCTGGCCCAGGCCAGGAGAGCGAAGGACAGAAGACGTTTCATCGAGCTTCCTTTCGACAGGTGAGGAGACGATTCAAGGCCCGAACTTTCCCGGCCCCTCTGGCTGGTGATATCAGCGCCGTCGACCTATGGTATCCAGCACGCCCTGGACCTCCCGGGAGGATTCCAGCAGGTCCTGCACCACCTCCAGGGAAAAGTCGTGCAGGAGTTCGATGGGCTTGTGGGTGACCACCAGCTTGTCCAGATCTTCCCGTATCAGCCAGCCCATCTGCTCCAGCTTCTTCACCTTGCGTCGTACCGTTTCCCGGGGAATGCCGGTCGCCTCGCTGATGGACAGGGCATTGCAGGGTGTGATCTTTTCCCGGCTCAATTTTTCGAGAAAGGCCTGCCACTGCTCCGGCGCCTTGTCCTGCTGGGCCGCCAGGGGCCGCATCACCCGGTCGATGTTGCGCAGACAGACCTCGCCGAAAACCAGGCCCATGATCAGATCACCATCGAAGTTCTGGTAGGCCTTGCGCAGATAGCCGGTCAGGAAACGACTGGCCAGGGTGGAGACCAGCAGGGCCTCGTCGGCCAGGGGAGCCGCCAGGGGCCGCTGGGGATTGGGCGTATCGGCGGAACAACTCATTTCGGGCTTGCTAGGTTTGTCCATCGTGCAGTCCTGCTTGAATTCCACGGCGTGAGAGCATGCCCACTCTGGGCATGGCTGTCAAAAGGCTGCCAGGCCAAGAGAGTTCGCATTTGGCAGTCCCTCGTTTGCAGGGGCCGGAATTTGCAATACTCTCGAACCGTCGCGGCTCCTTGCCGGAGCGCTTCCCACCGAGGAGGTACCGTCAATGAAATTCTGGCTTTCCCTGATGCCCATCTACGAAACCGGCCAGTTGGTGGAGATTGCCCGTCACGCCGAGGAACTGGGCTTCCACGGCATCACCATGGCCGACCATCTGGTGATGCCGACCCGGATCGAGAGCAAGTATCCCTATACCGAGGACGGCAAGATGTGGTGGCCGCCGGACACGCCCTGGCTCGATCCCTGGATCACCCTGGCCGCCATGAGCACAGCCACCCGCCATCTCAGGCTGGGCACCAACATCTACCTGGGCGCCCTGCGGGACCCCTTCACCGTGGCCAAGGCCGTCGCCACCCTCGCAGCCTTGTGCGGCGACCGGGTGATGTGCGGGCTTTCGGTGGGCTGGATCAAGGAGGAATACGATCTGGCGGGCATCGATTTCCCCTCCCGGGGGCGGCGCATGGACGAGCTGATCGCGGCGATGAAAAAACTGTGGACCGGCCAGGAAATCAGCCATCAGGGCGAATTCTTTCGCTTCGAGCACGCCGCGATGCACCCGGCACCCAGCGCGCCGATCCCCATCTGGTGCGGTGGCGGCAGTGCGCCAGCCCTGCGCCGGGCGGCCCTCAATGACGGTTGGCTGGGGGTGCCCCTGTCCCTGTCCCAGTTGAAACCGGTGCTCGCCTCGATGCAGCAAACCCGCCGGGAGGCGGGCCTGACCCTGGACAGCTTCTCGCCCTGCGTGGCCCTGGCCCAGGCCCTGAAACCCGCCGTGGTGGAGGAACTGGCCGCGCTGGGCGTCCACGACACCACCTGCATCGCCCCCTGGATGCTGTCCCCCTGGGGCGCCACCAAGTGGATCGACGATGGCGACGATATCCGCCAGCTGGACGTGAAGAAAAAGGCCATGGAGCGCTTCGCCAATCTTGTCATCCGGCAGTTCAGCTGATTGACGTGGAAAAACATCAGATGAAACTGGGCATGACCCTGCCGCTGATGGAACCCCATGTGAACCGGGAGGTTCTGGAAGCCTGGGCCCGGGCCGTGGACCGGGGGCCCTATGCCTCCCTCTGCTTCGGTGAACGCATGGCTTTCGACAACCCGGAAATCATGACCCTGTTGGGCGCCTGCTCGGCCTGGACCGAACGGGTCCGTCTGGTGACCACCGTCATCGTTGCCCAGCTCCATGACCCGGTGATGCTGGCCAAGTGTCTGGCCACCGGAGACATGCTCAGTCGGGGCCGGCTTTCGGTGGGTCTCGGCATCGGCGGTCGAACCGAGGACTATCTGGCTGCGGGTGCCGATCCTGACACCCGCAGCCACACTGACCTGGCCCGGCGGGTCGGGATCATGAAGCGGGTCTGGCGCGGCGAGAAGGTGGTGGAAGCCTTGAAGCCCGTGGGTCCGCCGCCCGTGCAAAAGGGCGGTCCCGAGCTGCTGGCCGGGGCCCAGGGCCCCAAGGCCATCCGGGCTGCCGCCACCTGGGCCGATGGCGTCGCCGGATTCAGCGGCAATCTGGACATGAAGGCCCTGGAAACCTATTTCGATCAGGTGCGGCGAGCCTGGCGGGAAGCGGGCCGCCCCGAGCCCCGGCTCACCACCTCCTTCTGGTTCGCCCTCGGCGACGGTGCCCGGGATCAGGTGCAGCGCCATCTGCGCCACTATTTCAACTGGATCGAACCGGCCGCCCTGAACGCCATGCTGCCCGTCACCGGCTTCGCCGGCACTGGAACCGAACTGAAGGCCGTGCTGCGCCAACTGCAAGACCTGGGCGCCGACGAGGTGCATCTGATCCCCACCAGCGACGATGTGGATCAGGTGGCCCGGGTGGCCGACCTGCTTGACTGAATCCTTTCGGAAGTCCCTCCCACCACCCCTGCTTTTGAGGAGATTCGCCATGACCCAGAAATACCCCGCCAAGACCGTTGCCGAGAAGTCCCGGGAATACGTGCATAGCCACAACAAGGCTGGCTGGCTCGGGCTCTTCGCTCCCGATGGCATCATCGAGGACCCCATCGGTGTTTCCTATCTGGACCCCACCGGCCAGGGCCACTCGACTCCGGCCCAGCGTGAGGCCTTCTGGGAACAGAACATCGCCCATTCGGACATCACCATCACCATTCACAACTCCTACGGGGCCGCCAACGAGTGCGCAAACCAGGTGACCCTGGACCTGAAAAACCAGATCGAGGGCAAAGAGGTCCATATCCGCATCTTCGGCGTCTTCACCTACAAGGTGAATGACCAGGGGCAGCTGCTGTCCCTGCGGGGCTACTGGGAACCCGAGAACATTCAGATGGTGGCCTGACAATGGCATCTGGGCTGCCCGAATGGCGAAAGATCACCCAATTGGAGGACAGACAAAGGCTGGCAAGTAGTCGATAATTGCGGCGTCCTCGATCCTTTGCGCCGCCATTGCGGTCCATCAGCATTCCATGACTTCCCCCATCAGTTTCACTGCCCTGCCGGGCATCGGCGAGATACTCGCCGGCGATGACCTGGCAGGGATCGCCTGCGCGGCCTTTTCCCGTATTCCTCTGGCGGTCCGGAACGGCGACATTCTGGTGGTTGCCCAGAAGGTCATTTCCAAGTCCGAGGGGCGACTGGTGCATCTGGGCACTGTCACCCCTTCCCCCAGGGCCCTGGAACTGGCCGCCGTCACCGGCAAGGACCCCCGGGTGGTGGAGCTGGTGCTGGCTGAATCCCGCGAGATATTGCGGGCCAAACCCAATGTGCTGATCGTGCGCCACCGCTGCGGTTTCGTCATGGCCAACGCGGGCATCGACCGCTCCAACGTGCAGGGGGAAGATGTGGCCTTGCTGCTGCCCCTGGATGCCGACGCTTCCGCCGCTGCCCTGCGGGATGCCCTGCAAACGCGCCTGGGCTGCCGGCTCGGCGTAATCGTCAGCGACAGTTTCGGCCGGGCCTGGCGCCATGGTGTGGTCAATGTGGCCCTGGGCGTGGCCGGTCTGCCGGCCCTGATTGATCGCCGGGGAGAGCAGGACCGCCATGGCCGCATCCTGGAAGTGACCCAGGTGGCCTACGCCGACGCCATCGCCGCCGGTGCGGCCCTGGCCATGGGCGAGGGTGCCGAGGGCACGCCCATGGTGCTGGCCCGGGGCTTGTCCTGGACCGCACCGGAAAACAACGGCCAGGCCCTGATCCGTCCCCTGGAAGAGGACATGTTCCAATGAGCCAGGCAGCGGCGGTCTTTTACATGAGTTTTGCAGCATGAGTGTGGTTGCTCTTTCCGGTGGCATCGGTGGCGCCAAGCTGGCTCTGGGTCTGTACCGCAGCCTGCCCCCCGGAAAACTGACCGTGATCGCCAACACCGGCGATGACTTCGACCATCTCGGACTGCACATCTCACCCGATGTGGACACCACCCTCTACACCCTGTCCGGCCTGGCCAATCCCGTGCTGGGCTGGGGCCGCCGGGACGAGACCTGGACCTTCATGGAGACCCTGGAGCGCCTGGGGGGCGAGACCTGGTTCCGCCTCGGCGATGGCGACCTGGCGCTCCACGTGGAGCGCACCCGGCGCCTGGCCGCCGGCCAGACCCTGAGTCAGGTGATCGCGGCCATGGCCCAGCGGCTGGGCATTACCGCCTCCATCCTGCCCATGAGCGACGATCCGGTACGCACCCGGGTTGCCACCACCGAGGGAGAACTGGATTTCCAGGAATATTTTGTCCGCCACCAGTGCCGGCCGGTATTGACCGGCATGGACTACCGGGGCGCACCAGGGGCCCGGCCCGCACCCGCCATCGCAGCCGCCCTGGCCGATCCGGCCCTGGAAGCCGTGATCATCTGCCCCTCCAACCCCTATCTGAGCATTGCCCCCATCCTGGCGGTGCCGGGGTTGCGGGACATGTTGAAGAAGGCCTCTGCGCCAGTGATCGCTGTCTCCCCGCTGATCGGCGGCAAGGCGGTGAAGGGCCCCACGGCCAAGATCATGACCGAACTGGGTATCCCGGTTTCCCCGGCCGCCGTGACGGATTACTATGGGAGTCTGATTGATGGCTTCATCCTTGACCAGCGGGATGCCTCCCTGGCCGATGGGCTGAAGTCGACTGTGAAACTGGCGGATACCCTGATGAATACCCTGGAAGACCGGGAGCGGCTGGCCCGGGAATGCCTGGCCTTTGCCAAGGAATTGAAGCGTCCATGAGTGCCCCGCGTCGCATGGCCGCCCAAAGGCGCGGCAGCCTTATTCATGGAGCCGGCGTTAGCCGGCGAACCGCCGTCACCCCCTCCCTTGGGGTGGCTGGAGAAGGGGCAGACCAAGCGCCAAACGAAGCCGGCCGCGCCGCCGAGCCGCCTCAAGGCGCGGCAGCCAGGAGATGGAGCGGGCGTAGCCCGCGAACCGCAGTCACCCCCGCCCTTGGGGCGGGGGATGGGGGGAGGGCTGTTCTATGACTTGCTGGGCCCTGATTCCCCTGAAGACCCGCAGTGAAGGCAAGGGCCGGCTGGCGGGGGTGCTCTCGCCGGTCCAGCGCCAGCAGATGGCGCGGCTGATGCTGGAGCACGTGGTGGCGGTGCTGGCCGATGCCACCTCCATCGACGGCATTGCCGTGGTCAGTGCCGACCCGGTGGAACTGGGCCCCGAGGTGCTGCGCCTGGCGGACCCCGGCTGCGGGCTCAACGTCGCTGTGTCCAGCGGCGTGATGGAACTGGAGCGGCGGGGCGTGAGCGAAGTCCTGGTGCTCCATGCCGACCTTCCCCTGCTGACCGCCGCCGACATCGACGCCCTGGTGGCCGCAGGCCGCGAAACCGGTCTGGCCCTGGCCCCGGATCGGAACGCCCAGGGCACCAACGCCATCCACCTGGCCCTGCCTGGCCGTTTCACTTTCCATTTCGGTCCCATGAGTTTTACCCGCCACCAGGCCGAGGCCCTTCGGGCCGATCGCACGGCGGCCGTCGTCACCCGGCCCGGACTGGGTTTCGACGTGGACGAACCGGCGGACCTGGAAGCATTGATTGCAAGGGGAGGCGCCCGTTACGCCTTTCTCGCTGCTGCACTGAGGAGCAAGGAATGCCCGCAACAAGTCTGAACGCCATCATCGCCGCCGCCCGCCAGGGCCATCGCCCGAGCCGGGAAGATGCCCTGGGCCTGGCCGACTGCCAGGACCTGCCAGCCCTCGCGGCAGCGGCGGAAGCCCTGACCCTGGAAGGCTTCGGCCGCATCGTCACCTATTCGCGCAAGGTCTTCATTCCGCTGACCCAGTTGTGCCGGGACGTCTGCCACTACTGCACCTTCGCCCAGGCGCCCCGTGAACTGGCCAGCCCCTACCTCAGTCCCGAGGAAGTCCTGGCCATCGCCCGGGCCGGCGCCACCGCGGGCTGCAAGGAAGCCCTGTTCACCTTGGGCGACAAGCCCGAGCTGCGCTACGGTGCCGCCCGCCGCGCCCTGGACGAGATGGGCTATGCCAGCACCCTGGATTATCTGGAAGCCATGGCTCGCCTGGTCTACGAGGAGACGGGCCTGCTGCCCCACCTCAATCCGGGGATCATGAACGCCGAGGAAATGGCCCGGCTGCGCAAGGTCTCCTTCTCCATGGGCATCATGCTGGAATCGGCCTCGCCCCGGCTGTGCGAAAAGGGCATGCCCCACCATGGTTCCCCCGACAAGGACCCGGCGGTGCGCCTGGCCTGCCTGCGCACCGCCGGGGAACTGGCGGTGCCCTTCACCAGCGGCATCCTGATCGGCATTGGCGAAACCCGGGCCGAGCGCATCGAATCCCTCTTGGCCCTGCGGGACCTGAACGACGAATTCGGCCACATCCAGGAAGTCATCATCCAGAACTTCCGGGCCAAGCCCGACACCAAGATGGCGGATGCCCCGGAGCCCTCCCTGGACGAGCATCTATGGACCCTGGCCGTGGCCCGGCTGATCTTCGGTTCGGCCATGTCGCTCCAGGCGCCCCCCAATCTCCAGCGGGACGGCCTGGCGGCCCTGGTGGGTGCCGGGGTCAATGACTGGGGCGGCGTCTCCCCGGTGACTCCCGACCACGTGAATCCGGAGGCCCCCTGGCCCCATCTGGTGGAACTGGCCGCCGAGACCACGGCGGCGGGACGCCACCTGGCCGAGCGCCTGGCCCTGGCGCCGGCCCACGCGATGCAGGCGGCCCGCTGGGTGGATGCCGCCCTGGTGCCGGCCCTGCTGGCCCGCATCGACATTTTTGGCCGGGCCCGCACCGATAGTTGGCACGCCGGCGCCGGACACCCCATGCCGGTCCATGCCGCCGCCTGGGTGGACGCTACCCGGCCCCTGTCGGTCCATCCTGAAATCGCCGCCATCATCGACAAGGCCCGGGCCGGGGCCGACCTCTCCGAGGCCGAGATCGTCGCCCTGTTCGCCACCGAGGGGGACGACTTCCGCGGCGTGCTGCGGGCCGCCGACCAACTGCGGGTCGAGGTGGTGGGGGACGGGGTTTCCTTCGTGGTGAACCGCAACATCAACTACACCAACATCTGCACCTACCGCTGCAACTTCTGCGCCTTTGCCAAGGGCCGGGCCACCCCGGAACTGCGGGGTCCGGCCTACCGGCTGGACCCGGCCCAGGTGGCTGACATCGCCGAGGAGGCCTGGAACAAGGGCGCCACCGAGGTCTGCATGCAGGGGGGTATTCATCCCGAGTACACCGGCCACACCTACCGGGAGATCATCGAGGCGGTGAAGGCCCGGGTGCCGGGCATGCACCTGCACGCCTTCTCGCCCCTGGAGATCCACCAGGGGGCCAGCACCCTGGGCATGAATCTCCACGACTACCTGCGCATGCTGAAGGAGGCCGGCCTGTCCACCCTGCCCGGCACCGCTGCCGAGATTCTGGACGACGAGGTGCGGGCCATCATCTGCCACGACAAGATCAACACCCAGGAATGGCTGGAAGTGGTGCGGGCCGCCCACGAGGTGGGTATCAAGACCACCGCCACCATCATGTACGGCCATGTGGATCGGGCCGAGCACTGGGCCCGCCATCTGCTGCATGTCCGCAACCTGCAGAAGATCACTGGTGGCTTCACCGAGTTCGTGCCCCTGGCCTTCGTGCACATGGAGGCCCCCATGGGCCGCCGGGGCAAGTCCCGGGCCGGCCCCACCCTCAAGGAATCCCTGCTGATGCACGCCGTGGCGCGGCTGGCCCTGCATCCCCTGATCCCCAACATCCAGACCTCCTGGGTCAAGATGGGGGGCCAGGGGGCGACCCTGTGCCTCCAGGCCGGGGCCAATGACCTGGGAGGGGTGCTGATGTACGAATCCATCACCCGTTCCGCCGGCGGTACCCATGGCCAGGAATTCTCGGCCCAGGCGCTGGAGAAGCTGGCTCGCAGCATCGGCCGACGGCCCTGGCGCCGCACCACCCTCTACCAGGCAGTCACGGAACCCAAAAGCCGTGCAGCCTGATAAACGAGGAGTTCGGTGGCGGGTATACATCGGGACTACGTATACCCCCTGTGATTCCGCCCTCCTCCGGCCGCCCCACAAGGTGGCCGGAATCAAAATAGCCGAATAACTTTCGGGCGGGGACATTGACCATGGCCCGCCTGCCTCTGCTGAAATTCCGCTATTTGCCCCTATTCCTCGCTCTGGGGGTCGTCTCGACGCTGATTTTCTGGCTGTTGGGTGAGGACTGGGATCTGGCACAGGCAGGGAGATCGCTGTCTCTGCGATCCGGGCCTTTGTTCAGCGAGTTTTTCGCTGCGTCACTGGTCTTGGCGGTAGTCTTTCTAGTCATGGGGTTCCGCCGTCACCGGGAAACCGTAACGACTACTCCGCCGGTCTGCCAGGCCTGGCAACTCACTCCTGAACGCATGGTCCAGATGCTGGAGTTCAACCATGACGTGTTGTGGCTGATGGATCTGGAGGGTGGCAGTATCTACACCAGCCCCGCCGTGCTGCGTCTTCGGGGTTACACCCCCGAGGAAGTTGCTGCGCTGTCCCTGGAACAAACCTTTGCCGGCCCATCCCTGGCACTGGCCCGGGAAATTCTGCGCAAGGCCAGGGAAAATGTCCCGGATCCAACCCCCGTTTACCGGTTGGAGATGTGTCATAAGGACGGCTCCACAGTCTGGGTCGAGGTAAGTGCCAGTGTCCTGTGCGGGGCCGACGGTCAACCCGACTGCATCCTGGGCATTTCCCGTGACATCGGCGATCGCAAGCAGGCAGAGGATCGTCTGATGGAACGGGAAGCCCTGTTCCATAGCATTTTTCGCAACAGCCCCTGCGGCATCAGCATCAGTCGCTACGAAGATGGCCGTCTGATCGATGCCAACCCGGCCTGGCTGGCCATGTTCGGCCTGTCCCGGGAGGAGGCCCTGGGGCAGACCTCCTGGGAGCTGAATTTCTGGGCCGACCCCGCGCAGCGGGAGGAGGTCATCGGCCAGTTGGTCCGGCAAGGGTCCATCCACAATGCCGAAATCCTCTTTCGGCCACGCTCCGGGCCTCTGTTCGATGGCCTGGCATCGGCCGAATCGGTGGACGTGGGAGGCGCTCGCTACTTGGTGGGCGTGATCAATGACATCAGCGAACACAAGCGCGAGGATGCCCAGCGTCTGATGGCCCAGCAGCAGCGGGCCGTCCTGGCGGAAGCCCGGGATCAGGCCAAGACCCGTATCCTGGCCATTGCCAGTCACGATCTGCGGCAACCGGTCCAGGCTGCCCGGCTGTTTCTCGGCCTGCTCAGGAGCAGCGAATTGAACGATCAGCAAGCACAGCTTTGCGGGCAAGTGGATACTGCGGTGGAGTCCCTGGTTTCCCTGCTGGACTGCCTGCTGGACATCACCCGGATCGACGCAGGCGGAATCACCGCCCAGATGACGGAGACGGACATGGCGGTGATCCTGGCCGCTCTCGATGGGGAGTTTTCACCCCAGGCCCAGGTCCGGGGCTTGCGGCTCCGGCTGTTTTGTCCGGCGCCGGCACCCCGGCTGCACACTGATCCGCGACTGCTGACGGCGATCCTGCGCAATCTGGTGGGCAATGCCCTCAAATACACTCGCCGGGGCGGGCTGTTGTTGGGAGTTCGTCAGCGGGACGGCCATCTCCTGCTCCAGGTGTGGGATACCGGCATCGGTATTCCTCCGGAGCACATGGTGCGCATCTTCGAGGAGTTCTACCAGGCAGGCAACCCTCACCAAGACAAGGCCCATGGCCTGGGGCTGGGTCTGTCCATCTGTCAGCGCCTGGCGCCCCTGCTGGGCGCTACCATCGATTGCCGTTCCCGGCCGGGCCGAGGCTCGGTCTTCGAACTGAGGCTGCCCCTGAATCCCTAAGCAGCTACTTTTTTCTTGGTGCTGCCGGCCTTGCTGGTGGCACGCTTCTTGGGAGCGGCCTTGGCTGCCGGAGCTGCTTTCTCGCCTTCTGCTAGCTTGGCGGCAGTGGCCTTGGGCGCTTTGGCTTCGAATTCGAAACCCACCTTGCCGTCCTTGCCCCGCACCAGGAAGGCCGAGAACTTGCGCCGGGTACGGGCCGAGATGAAGCCCTTCAACAGGGTGGTGCGGCCTTCCGCCAGCAGCTTCTGCATTTCGTCGCGGGTGATTTCCTGTTGCAGGATCACCTTGCCGGAACGGAAGTCACAGGTCCGGGCGGGACCCACGGACTTTTCACAGACATAGCTCATGCCGTGCTCGAACACCCGGGCGCTGCACTTGGGGCAGGCTCCCAGGGTCTCCTGGCCGGAGAAATCCACTTCTTCGCCATCGGCCTCATTGCTCTGGCCGAAATCGAATTCGGGCATCTTGTCGTCATTGAGCTTGATGATGGCGGCGAAGGCCCGGCCCATCTTGCTGCGGAAACCCTGAAGGGGGCCCACCACGCCCTGGGAGAGCAGTTCCTCCATCTCTTCCGGTTCCCACTGGCGGCTGGCCACCACCTTCCACAGCTTGTAGTCGCAGCCCTGGCACTCGAACTTCTTGTAGCCCTCCCGGATCGCCCCGCCGCAACGGGGGCAGGGGGTCTTCAGGGTGGAAAAGGCCTCGTCGGGCAGTTCGCCGTGCTTGATGCGGTCCACCATCTCCCGGGTCTTGCCGGTGATGTGGTTCATGAATTCGTCGCGGCCCAGCTTGCCCTGTTCCATCAGCTTGAGCTTGTACTCCCACTCGCCGGTGAGTTCCGGGGAGCGGATCTCGTCCACTCCCAGTTTCTCCAGGGCGAACAGCAGGGAAAAGGCCTTGGCCGTGGGTTGCAGCTCACGGCCATTGCGATGCACGTATTCCTCGGTGATCAGGCCCTCGATGGTGGCGGCCCGGGTGGCGGGCGTGCCCAGGCCCCGCTCGGACATGGCGGCCCGCAGTTCCTCGTCCTCCACCAGCTTGCCGGCGCCTTCCATGGCGGTGAGCAGGGTGGCTTCCGAGAAGCGCGGCGGCGGCTGGGTAGCCTTGCCCTTCACTTCCACATCATTGGCCCAGACCCGCTCATTGGGCTCCAGGGGCGGCAGGTTGGCGTTTTCCTCTTCCTCCCCGTCCTTGACCTGGGCTTCCCGACCATAGACCGCCAGCCAACCGGCGTTCACCAGCACCTTGCCCTCGGTCTTGAAGGCCTCGCCCTCGACCCGGGTGATGCGGGTGGTGACGTGGTACTCGGCCGCCGGGAAGAAAATCCCCAGGAAACGCTTCATCACCAGGTCGTAGAGCTTCTGCTCCGGCTCGGAGAGATTCTTGGGCACAACGCCGGTGGGAATGATGGCGAAGTGGTCCGAGACCTTGGCGTTGTTGAAGATGCGTTTGTTGGGATGGACCCAGCCTTTTTCCAGAATCTGGCCAGCGAAGCGCCCGTAGGGCGTCTCCGCCAGATTGCCCAGGGTTTCCTTGACCGTGGCGACGTAATCCTCCGGCAGGTGCCGGGAATCGGTTCGCGGATAGGTCAGGGCCTTGTGTTTCTCGTACAGCGCCTGGGCCAGGCCCAGGGTGTTCTTAGCTGAAAAACCGAAGCGACCGTTGGCCTCCCGCTGCAGCGAGGTCAGGTCGTACAACATGGGGCAGGCCTCTGTCTTGGGCTTGCTCTCCTCCTCCACCGCGCCGTGCTTGCCGAGGCACTTGCCGCGGATGGCTTCGGCCCGGGATTGCTCCCAGAGGCGCTCGGCTTTGGCGTGCTCGTCCTCGGATTTGCGGAATTTCTCGTCGAACCAGCGGCCCCGATAGAGGCCGGCGACACACTTGAATTCGGCTTCCACTTCCCAGTAATCCCGGGAAATGAAGTTGCGGATGCGATTTTCCCGTTCCACCAGAACGGCCAGGGTCGGGGTCTGGACCCGGCCCACGGGGGTCTTGTAGAAGCCGCCCTCGGCGGAATTGAAGGCCGTCATGGCCCGGGTGCCGTTGATGCCCACCAGCCAGTCGGCTTCGGAACGGCAGCGGGCGGCGTCCGCCAGGGGCAGCATTTCCTCGTCGGAACGCAGATGGGCGAAACCTTCCCGAATGGCGTTGGCGGTCATGGATTGCAGCCAGAGCCGGCGGACGGGCTTGTCGCCCTTGCCCCCCAGGGCATGCTGGGCCACATAGCGGAAGATCAGTTCGCCTTCCCGTCCCGCGTCACAGGCATTGATCAGGGCCACCACGTCCTTGCGCTTGATCAGCCGGGTCAGCAGCTTGAGCCGGTCGGCGGTCCTGTCGATGGGGTTGAGGGTGAAACGGGGGGGGATCACCGGCAGGTGGGTGAAGGTCCACTTGCCCCGCTTGACCTCGTATTCCTCCGGCACCGCCAGTTCCAGCAGATGGCCGATGGCGGAGGAGAGCACGTAATCGTCGCTCTCGAAATAGTCGCCCTGGCGCGTGAAGCCCCCCAGGGCCTTGGCGATGTCCTGGGCAACGGAAGGTTTTTCGGCAATGATCAGTTGTTTAGTCATGCGCTTCTGGACCGTAAGAGCGCGGCATGATAGGCCGGCGTCCGGCGGGAGGCAAGCCGGCCCGGCAAGGGGGTCAGTGACAGAGTCGTTCCCCGTCCTCGTCCTCGGAGAGCAATTCCTCCAGCACCAGGGCGTCGAATTCCTGCTGACTCCGCCACATCACGGTCAGCACGATGACTTTCAGCTTGGACAGGGAAACCTCCCCGTCGGTCAGGGCCAGGGCCCGCTCGATCACGGTTTCCCGGGTTTCCGGGTCCAGGGTGCCTGCCTGTTCCAGGAACATCAGGAAGCCCCGGCACTCCAGGGGCAGGCGACTGGCCTCGCGCTCATCGAACATCCTCAGGGCACTGCCTTGGGGGCGCAGGCGCAATACGGCGCTGTCGCGCCGGTCCAGGCCCTCCAGCCAGTCCAGGGCCTCGGAAATCTCGTCCTCCTCGAAGCCGGCCGCAGACAACTTGCGGGCCAGGGCATCGGGGGCCGGGCAGGCTTCCGGCAGATAGTTCTCAAACAGATAGACGAGGATATCGATCATTTCATGCAGCCTTTCAGGCGAGTCGCTGATACAGGCCGCCGGGCAATTGCGCCAGGCGACCTTCCAGTTCCAGCGGCAACAGCATCGCAAGAAGGTTGTCCGGCGTCAAGCCGGTACGCTGGACCAGGGTGTCCAGAGTACAGGAATCGTGGCCAATAGCGGAGAGGAGCAAGTCCTCTCCGCTATTGGCCACATCAAACGAGAATCCTCCCCCGCCCCCCTCCCTGGGGGAGGGGGTATTGTCTGGCTCGCTACGCTCGGAAAAAATGGTCAATCGAAGCTCTTCTAGAACATCCTGGGCCGATTCCACCAGCTTGGCCCCCTGCTTGATCAGCTTGTGGCAGCCCCGTGACTGGGGGGAATGGATGGAGCCAGGGATCGCGAAGACCTCCCGGCCCGCTTCGGCCGCCAAGCGGGCGGTGATCAGGGAGCCGCTGCGTTCCGCCGCCTCCACCACCAGACAGCCCTGGGCCAGGCCGGCGATGATGCGGTTGCGGCGGGGGAAATTGCCGGCCAGAGCTGGCGTGCCTACCGGAAATTCGCTGACGATGGCGCCCTGGGCAGCGATCTGCCGAGCCAGTTCGGCATTGCGGGCCGGGTAGATGCGGTCGGGGCCGGTGCCGATCACCGCGACGGTGGTGCCGATCCCCTCCAGGCCACCCCGGTGGGCGGCGGCATCGATGCCCAGGGCCAGGCCGCTGACGATGGTCAGCCCCGCCTGGGACAGGGTGGCGGCGAAGGCCCGTGCATTCCGTTCCCCCTGGGCGGTGCCGTTGCGACTGCCGACGACGGCCAGGGCCGGGCGCCCCAGCAGTTCCAGCCGGCCTTTGACATAGAGCAGGGGCGGCGGATCTTCGGTATCCAGCAGGCTGCGGGGATATTCGGGGTCGGCCAGGGTCAGCAGATGGTTGTCCGGCTCCGCCAGCCAGGCCAGGCCCGCTTCCAGGGCCGCGTCATCCTCCGCCCCGGCGATGCGCTGAGCCAGGCTTTCCCCGACCACGGCCGCCAGGGCGGTGGGTCGGGCTTCGAAAATGGCTTCTGGCAGGCCGAAGGCTTTCAGCAGCAGGCGTTGGGAGGCGCCCCCCAGGCCGGGAACCGCAGCCAGACGCAGCCAGTCCCGGGCTTCTTCCAGCTTCATGGCGGATCAGCGTAAAAAAGTCTCAACGGAGCCGAGTGTGGCCGTCGAGTGCAGCGAGCCGATGAGTAACCCTGCCCTGGGGCGGGGTATGGGGTGGGGGGCCTTGATTTGCTTTTCCGGCCAAACATCGCACTCTCTTATCAAAGCTGTCCCTGTTTGGTTCCGGCTTGGCCGGTTTAAGGATTGCGAACCGGATCGCCCGCAGTAAAGGGGCGATTGGCTTCCATCACCAAGCCGTAGGCCACCCGCTCGAAGACACGGAACACATAGATCAGGCCTATCCGCTCGTCGGGCGTGGTGTAGTTTTCCCAACTCCCCGAGGTGCGGTCACGAATCTTTTCCCCCACCCGGTAGAGGGCCAGCACATGGCCTGGTTCGAGGCCGTCCTTGCCTCCCCGGGACAGGGAAACCACCGACAGGGGGCCGCCCATCCGGGCGTCCTGGTCGATGGAGAGAATTCGGGCCGCCACCTTGGTGCCGGGCAGGCGCTGGGGATAGCTGACGATGTCCGGTCGCGGCGCGGGCACCAGCCGGTCACCCCGGGCGATTTCCGCCTTGGCCCGGCCGATGCGGAAAGTGGCGGGTGTGCCGGCGCTCTCGAGGCGGGCGGTGCCCAGCATCTGAGCCTCGTAACCCAGGGTCTCGCCGTTCTCCGGGTCCACCAGCTTCTTGCCCGGACGATAGATTTGCCACTGGCGGCTGCGACTGTCGTCCTGGGCGCCGGCCACATATACCTTGCCGCCATCACTGGCGCTGACCCGGCCTTCGTCAATGGCAACGATGCGGGGCGACTGGTCCAGGGCATCGCCCCCGGCCACCAGGGGCACGGTCAGGAAAGGCTCGATGACCTGCTGGGGAATGGCGGGAATCTGCCTATGGGCCAGGGATTCCTCGCGAATGCGGGGCGCCAGCTTCACCGTGTTCTGCTCCAGCAGACTCAGTTGGGGGCGCCCGTCGGGGCCGTTTCTTTCCAGCACGACGACCTGACCGGGATAGATCAGATGGGGATTCCTGATCTCCTCCGCGTTGCGCTTCCAGATCTCGTTCCAGCGAAAGGGGTCCTTGAGGAACTTGCCGGCGATGCCCCACAGGGTATCGCCGGTCACCACCACATGGCGATCGGGGGCATTGCCCGCCAGTTCCGGCGCGGTATCCTGCGCCCAGAGCAGGTTGCTTGAAATTGCCAGCAACAGCACAGATATAATCTTCAGCATAGTCGGCCCTCCTCATGCAGTTCATTCGATTCTGCCCGTAAATCCTTCTTGCATCAATCGCTTTATGGCTCTGCTACCCATTCTTCGCTACCCTGACGCCCGCCTGTTCAAGAAGGCGGCAGCGGTGTCCGTGGTGGACGATTCCATCCGCCGTCTGGCCGCCGACATGGCGGAAACCATGTACGCGGCGCCGGGTATCGGCCTGGCTGCCACCCAGGTGGATGTGCATCGGCAAGTGATCGTGATCGACACTTCCGAGGACCGCAGCCAGTTGCTGACCCTGATCAACCCGGTGCTGCTGAATCAGACCGGTCAGTGCGAGGGCGAGGAGGGTTGTCTGTCGGTGCCCGGTATCTACGAAACGGTGAGCCGCGCCGAGCGAGTGACAGTGCGGGCCCTGAATCTGGAGGGGCAGACCGTGGAAATGGAGGCCGAGGGTCTGTTGGCGGTCTGCATCCAGCATGAGATGGATCACCTTCAGGGCAAGGTCTTCGTCCAGTATCTGTCCCAGCTCAAGCAGACCCGCATCAAGAACAGGCTCGCCAAGCAGGCCCGGGAAACTTTATAAAACCGTTCCACCACGGAATGCGGACAGGCTCCGGCGGTCCCGGGGTGTTCCCTGAAGGGGCTCACAGTGAAAGTCATCTTTGCCGGTACGCCGGAATTCGCCGCTCTCGCCCTGGAAGCCATCATTGCCGCCGGCATCGAGGTGCCTCTGGTGCTGACCCAGCCGGATCGGCCCGCCGGCCGGGGGCAGAAGCTCCAGGCCAGCGCCGTCAAACAGGTGGCTCTGGCCCATGGCATTCCGGTCTATCAGCCCGAGCGCCTGAAGGACCCGGCCAGCCATGAACCCATCCGCGCCGCCGGCGGGGATGTCATGGTGGTGGCCGCCTACGGCCTGATCCTGCCCCAGGCGGTGCTGGACATTCCGCCTCTGGGCTGCATCAACATCCATGCCTCCCTGCTGCCTCGCTGGCGCGGCGCAGCACCGATCCAGCGGGCCATCGAGGCCGGCGATGCCGAGACCGGCGTGGCCATCATGAGCATGGAGGCCGGCCTCGATACCGGGCCGGTGCTGCTGATGAAGTCCCTGCCCATCACCGACAATGACACCGCCGCCAGCCTCCACGACAAGCTGGCGGAACAGGGCGCACGGCTGATCGTCGATGCCCTGAAGCGCCTGCACGAACTGGTGCTCACGTCCCAGCCGGAAGAGGGCGTCACCTACGCCCGCAAGATCGAGAAGGCCGAGGGCCTGATTGACTGGCAACGGCCGGCGGAAGAACTGGGGCGCCGCATCCGGGCCTTCAATCCCTTCCCTGGCGCCGCCACCCAGTTTGGCGAGACCCCGATCAAGGTCTGGAATGCCACGCTTGCGGAAGGCGCGGGTACACCCGGCACCGTGCTGGAGGCTCGGAGCAATCGGCTGGTGGTGGCCTGCGGCCAGGGGGCGCTAGCCCTCACCGAACTGCAAAAGCCTGGTGGCAAGCGCCTGGCCACGGCGGACTTCCTCAACAGTCTGGCCCTGGCGCCGGGGGATCGCCTCGGCGGATGATTGAATCTTTTCCGATGCCCCCCATCTAATGCGCTTGGTCGCTAGTACCACCCCTGAGGATGAAAATACGCAAAGGCAAATTGAACGCCTCCCACCCCCATCCCCGCCCCAGGGCGGGGCTACGCATTGGTTCGCTGCGCTCGATGGTCACACTCGGCACCGTTGATACTTTTTTACGCTAACCGCCGTCCCAACAACGGAGATTCCTACATGTTCAACTGGTTCAAGACTGCTCTGCTGATGGCCGCCATCACAGCCCTGTTTGGTGTCATCGGTGCCGCCATCGGCGGCAAGGGCGGCATGTTGCTGGCCCTGTTGCTGGGCGGCGGCATGAATCTGTTTTCCTACTGGTTCTCGGACAAGATGGTCCTGAAGATGTACAACGCCCAGGAAGTGGATGGGGCCTCCAGCCCCTACCTCTACAACATGGTCAAGGAACTGGCGGCCAAGGCCGACCTGCCCATGCCCCGGGTGTACATCATCGACGAGCACCAGCCCAATGCCTTCGCCACCGGGCGCAACCCGGAGCATGCCGCCGTGGCGGCCACCTCGGGCATCCTGCAAATGCTTTCGGCCCGGGAGCTGCGGGGCGTCATGGCCCACGAGCTGGCCCATGTGAAGCACCGGGACATACTGATTTCCACCATCGCCGCCACCATGGCCGGCGCCATCTCGGCCCTGGCCAACTTCGCCATGTTCTTCGGCGGCCGCGACGAGAACGGCCGCTCCTCCAATCCCCTGGTGGGTATTCTGGTGGCGATCCTGGCGCCCATCGCTGCCATGCTGATCCAGATGGCCATCTCCCGAGCTCGTGAATTCGAGGCCGACCGGGGCGGCGCCGAGATCAGCGGCGATCCCCGCGCCCTGGCCGATGCCCTGACCAAGATCGACGCCTACGCACGGGGCATCCCCATGGCCAGCGCCGAGGCCCATCCCGAAACGGCCCAGATGATGATCATGAATCCCCTCTCCGGTGGCGGTCTGGCGGGCCTGTTCCGCACCCATCCGGCCACCGAGGAACGGGTCGCCCGGCTGCTGGCCCTGGCGCGATAGCCGGAAATGGGCCGGACATACCCCTGAATTCCCGCTCAAGTTCGGGATATGTCCGCCGATAATTCACTCATCGCGGGGCGCGGTGGTCCGAGTGACCGCCGGCAGTCCCGCGATTCTCATTGGTGATTGCCGTGGCTGATCAAAAAACCCGCATTGTTCGCTGCCCCACCTGCGGCAAATCCCTGGAATGGTCGCCGGACTATCCCCATCGCCCCTTTTGCTCCGAGCGTTGCCGCAAGATCGATCTGGGCGCCTGGGCCAATGAGGAATACCGAGTACCGGTGAGCGAAGACCGGCTGGACCCGGAAGCGGAATAGCTTTCCCGCCGGGCCGCGAAGAGGGCGAATCATTTACCTATAAAAAGCAGCTTTTCCGCCGGGCCGTCCTGACCGAAGGAAATCCCTGTGGGACAAGGAAAAGCGGCCGGCGCCGGAGGCGCAAGCGGCATACGCTATCCACGAAGTGCCCCGTGATCTCGAGCGCAGCGAGCCGATTTGAACCCCCCGGCGGGGGGGGGGCGAAGGGGGGCGAGCCTTACTTCCAGGCCGCCCGGATCGCCGCCACGCCCTGGGCGCCCGCTGCCCAGGCCGAGGTCAGGTCGTCCCGACCCACCCCGCCCAGGGCGTAGACCGGCAGGCCCAGGCCCGGCACCAGGGCCGCGAAGCCCTCCCAGCCCAGGCCGGGCTGGCCCGGGTGAGTGGCGGTTTCCCGCAGGGGTCCCAGCACGGCGAAATCCAGGCCCAGGTCATCGGCCCGTTCCAGTTCCTCCCGGTCATGACAGGACGCGGCCACCCACTCGAAGGGCGGCCGTTTCTCCAGGGCCATCAGTTGCCGGGCCGGCAGATGGATGCCGTCGGCCCCCACGGCCCGGGCCAGTTCCAGGTCGCCATTGACCAGCACCCGGGCGCCTTCGGCATGGCAAAGGGCCACCGCCGCCCGGGCGAATTCGGCGCGCCGGGCGCTTTCCCGGGCTGGCTCCCGCAATTGCACCAGGCGCAGCCCCGCCGCCAGGGCCTGTTCCAACTGAAGCAACTGGTGCTCGACACCCACCTGGGCGGCCTGGGTGATGCCGTAGAAATCCGGCAGGTTCAGGGCCTTCAGCACCGGGCCGTTGGCCGGCAGCATCGGGGCGACGCTGGCCTGGCCGGGAATCTGCCAGGCCAGGGCGGAATGCACATGGTCCCGCAGCTCCCCCAGCCAGGCGGTGACCCGGAAAAAGTGCAGGCGCACGTGGGCATGCTCGTAGCGATGCTCCCGCACGATCCAGGGGTGGGCGGCCAGCACCCGGATGCCCAGTTCCTCCTCCAGCTCCCGGTCCAGAGCCTGGCGCGGCGTCTCGCCGGGCTCCACCTTGCCACCGGGGAATTCCCAATAACCCGGATAGAAGGTCTCCGGCGCCCGCTGGCCCAGCAGAAAACTGCCGTCGGGCCGCAACAGCACGGCCGCCGCCACCTGGGTCAGCTTCATGAGCCCCTCCTTCGTAGCCTCGCCGCCGGGCCGCCTCGGGGCAGGCTATTCCGGCGAACGCCGGAATCCAGGAAAATCAAAAACTGGACACCGGCATTCGCCGGTGTGACGGACTTAATCAGTATTTCCCTCACTTTTGTTTTCCGGCGTAATCCCGGGCGAACTGCCAGGCTACCCGGCCGCTACGGGAGCCCCGGGAAAGTGCCCATTGCAGGGCCTCCTGGCGAGCCTGTTCTATCTTGCGGGGGGAGAGACCATATTCCTCCAGCCAGTGGGTGCAGATGGCCAGGTACTCATCCTGGCTGAAGGTATAGAAGGAGAGCCAGAGGCCGAAACGTTCCGAGAGGGAAATCTTTTCCTCGGTGGTCTCCGCCGGATGCACCTCCCCGTCGTCGGTATGGCGGGTCGCCAGGTTGTCGGCCATGAACTCCGGCATCAGGTGGCGGCGATTGGAGGTGGCATAGACCAGCAGATTGTCCGGCATGCCGGCGATGGAACCGTCCAGCAGGCTCTTCATGGCCTTGTAGCCGGGTTCGCCGGCCTCAAAGGAAAGGTCGTCGCAGAAAAGGATGAATTTTTCCGGCCGCTCGGCGATCAGGTCCACGATCTCCGGCAGGTCCACCAGTTCGTCCTTATCCACCTCGATCAGGCGCAGGCCTTCCGCCGCGAAACGGTGCAGCACCGCCTTCACCAGGGAAGACTTGCCGGTGCCCCGGGCGCCGGTCAGCAGCACGTTGTTGGCACCCCGACCGGCCAGGAACTGGCGGGTGTTCTGCTCAATGCGGGTTTTTTGCGGCTCCACCTCCCGCAGGTCGTCGAGGCGGATGCGATGGGGATGGCGCACCGCCTCCAGCCCGCCCCGCCCCTGGCGACGGCGCCAGCGGAAAGCCGGGGCTGACCAGTCCGGTGTCGGGAAGGGGTCCGGCAGCAGGGATTCGACACGGGCCAGCAGTGCCTCGGCCCGGGCCAGGAAGGTGCTCAGATCAGTCGCGGCAGTCATGTTCGGAATCTTTCGGCCAGTGAGCGGGCAAGCGCGGCCAGTTCCGGGGAACCGCCATGGGATAATCGCCTGCCCACCAAGGACGCAGCACTCTAGCAGAACATGCCCCGCCTACTCTCCTCCCTGCTGTTGCTGGCCCTGCTGGCCGGCTGCAGCCAGCCAGCCCTGCGCCCCACCGCCGATGCCGCGCCGGTAGGGGCCTGCGCGCCCTGCCCGGTCTGCCAAGCCTGCCCCCTGCCGGAAGTTCCCAAGCCACCGGAAAAACCCCTGCAAGGCGCCGCCTGGTCCGATCTGCCAGGCTGGAGCGAAGCCCCGGCGGAGGATCTGGCGGCCAGTTTCGACGCCTTCCGGGCCTCCTGCAATGGCCTGGCCCGGCAACCCCTCTGGCAGGACGCCTGCACAGCGGCCCGCGGCGCGGCGCGGGAGCAGGCCGGCTTCGATCCCCGGGCCTGGTTCGAGGCCCACTTCCAGCCCTGGGTGCTGGTCAACCCCGACGGCGGCCGGGAGGGCCTGGTCACCGGCTATTACGAACCCCTGGTGCGGGGCAGCCGCAACCGCAGCAAGCGCTACGACGTGCCCGTCTTCGGCCCGCCGGAGGACATGATCACCGTGGACCTTTCCTCGCTCTACCCCGAGCTGAAGAACCTGCGCCTGCGGGGGCGCATCGAGGGCCGCAAGCTGGTCCCCTATTACTCCCGGGCCGAATGGAGCCTTCAGGAAAATCAGCGGGCGAAGAACGCCCTGCTCTGGGTGAGTGATCCGGTGGACTTCTTTTTCCTCCAGATCCAGGGCTCGGGCCAGGTGCAACTCAGCGATGGCAACCGCATACGCATCGGCTATGCCGACCAGAACGGCCACCCCTACCGCTCCATTGGCCGCTGGCTGATCGACCGGGGCGAACTCAAGGCCGACCAGGCCTCCATGCAGGGCATCCGCCAATGGGCGGAAAGCAATCCGGGCCGGCTCCAGGAGCTGCTCAACGCCAATCCCAGCCTGGTGTTTTTCCGCGAACTGCCGGTCACGGGCAACGGCCCGCCGGGCGCCCTGGGCGTGCCCCTCACGCCGGAACGCAGTATCGCCGTGGATAGGCGCGCCACCCCCCTGGGTGCCCCGGTCTGGCTGGACACCACCCAGCCCCTCTCCGACACGCCCCTGCGCCGCCTGATGCTGGCCCAGGACACCGGCGGCGCCATCCGCGGGCCAGTGCGGGCCGACTTCTACTGGGGCAGCGGCAGCGAAGCCGGCACTCGGGCCGGCCGCATGAAGCAGAAGGGCCGGATGTGGACATTGCTGCCCAGGGGATATGCACCAGACCAGGGCGAGGCGCCATAAGCAGCCATGAAGGCACCATCTCTGTGCTTGCTGTATCGCAAAAGGCACCATTACAGTGCCAATTTTCTGGACGCTCGTTAATAAATGATTGAATTAAAACAATACATACCGTGGGTATGGTTGTTGCTTTTTTGGTGCCCCATTGAGTAACGGAGCACCAGAATGGAACCCCTGAAGACTTCCGCCGACGTATTGTTCATCCTCCTCGGCGCCATCATGATCCTGGCCATGCATGCCGGCTTTGCCTTCCTGGAGTTGGGCACGGTACGCAAGAAGAACCAGGTCAATGCCCTGGTGAAAATCCTCACCGACTTCTCGGTCTCGACCCTGGCCTATTTCTTCATCGGCTACAGCATCGCCTACGGGGTGAACTTCTTTGCCGGCGCCGAGCAACTGGCCCAGAAGGGCGGTTTTGAGCTGACCAAGTTCTTCTTCCTGCTGACCTTCGCCGCCGCCATCCCCGCCATCGTTTCCGGCGGCATCGCCGAGCGGGCCCGCTTCAATCCCCAACTGGCGGCCACCTTTCTGCTGGTGGGCTTCGTCTATCCCTTCTTCGAGGGCATTGCCTGGAATAATGCCTATGGCATCCAGGACTGGCTCAAGGCCAGCTTCGGAGAGAACTTCCACGACTTCGCCGGCTCCGTGGTGGTCCATGCCGTGGGCGGCTGGATCGGCCTGGGCGCGGTGCTGATGCTGGGCGCCCGGCGCGGGCGCTATTCCAGAGATGGCGCTATCGCTGCCCATCCGCCCTCCAGTATTCCCTTCCTTGCTCTCGGCGCCTGGATTCTGGTGGTGGGCTGGTTCGGCTTCAATGTCATGAGCGCCCAGACCCTGGACAAGATCTCCGGCCTGGTGGCCATGAACTCCCTGATGGCCATGGTGGGCGGCACCCTGGCCGCTCTGGTGCTGGGCAGGAACGACCCGGGCTTCGTCCATAACGGCCCCCTGGCCGGCCTGGTGGCCGTCTGCGCCGGCTCCGACCTGATGCATCCCCTGGGCGCTCTGGTGACCGGCGTCATCGCCGGGCTGCTCTTCGTGCAACTATTCACTCTGACCCAGAACCGCTGGAAGATCGATGATGTGCTCGGCGTCTGGCCCCTGCACGGCCTCTGCGGCGCCTGGGGCGGCATCGCCGCCGGCATCTTCGGCGCCAAGGCCCTGGGTGGCCTGGGCGGCGTGAGCCTGGTGTCCCAGTTGATCGGTACCACCCTGGGCGTGGCCATCGCCTTCGCCGGCGGTCTGGCCATTTATGGCCTGCTGAAAAAGACCGTAGGCATCCGCCTCGACCCGGAAGAGGAATACGAGGGCGCCGACCTGAGCATCCACAAGATCACCGCCACGGCGGAACGGGAGACGCTGTGGTGATGATTGGATCGGAAACAATCAAGTCTGTCGGACGAGAATAAAGTCCGTCGGACAAATGGTGCGTTAATAAAAAGCCCGACTCATGTCGGGCTTTTTCTTTGAAATCGTTACCACCATTTCCCTTCCGTTTCTCGGCCTGAACGGCCATTGAGGTATATCGTCGCCAACGGCAGCAACGTGCCATCAAAGGACATAGCCGAAGGATCGGCCTCAATAGCTGCTTCGCAGGTCAGAGACTCAACGGCAACAAATTGGCTAATGCGGGCAGCGGCCAAGAGGTGTTGCCTAAGCGGGCACTACCTGGATAAGTTCATTCACTGTCCAGAGCCATATTGCATGGTCAGTAACAGGCTAATAGCCTAGCACCTGTTCAGAACGGGCTTGAGGCATTTATAAAGATATTCTAAATAGGTGGCCCGCCGAGAAAATCATCTCGGCGGGTCCGATCCGTTACTCTTTAATCTGCAGTGTTTCCGTCGCTGCTGCCGCAACATCAGCTTCCCGGAAGGGAAGATTCATCCAGTTCCCCTGTGAAAATGCCTTTGTCTGATCAGCGAAATGAGGTGAGTTCGGGTTTGTCGTCTGCGAATAGGCCATTACCCCACGCGCCACGGGGCCACCCTCTTTATATTCCACCGCCATCATCCAGCTGGAGGAGGCTCCGGTAACATCTGGGTAACCGCCAACGCTTGCTGTAAAGGTGGCATTGATGATGTTGAGCACCCCTGGCGCCTCGGGGCCACCGTGGATTGGAATTCGTTCACCGTTGCGGGTGACGTACTGGAGCTCTCGCAATCTTGCATCGAGTGGAATGTTGGCATCCCGTAGACGTTTGACAGCGGTAGCAAGTGCTTTCAGTACATCGGGGTTGCTGTTGGTGTCGAGACCACGCGGGGTATTTACGGGGTCCGAGGCACTAAACGGCACCGCATAGTTCCGCAAGGTTGGAGTCGTCACTGCAAATTCGCGGAACAGGGGGGCTCCACGACTGTCGAGCGTAAAGCGCAAATCCCATGCGGCAAGAACCGGGCAAGCGGCACTGATATCTACCGCCGTCCCGTTAGACATCGTTACCGATGGATTCTTTTGGCAAAGCGTGACGAGGTCATCTCGCAGCGCCCGCCCCGTTTGGGACACGTTGTCCGTGATCAACTGCTGCAACTGATCAAGCGTAAATTTTCCAGCGCCCTTGCCGTCGCTACCGGCGATCCGCTCCATGACCTGTGCCAATCCAGCGCGGGTACGGAAGCTCCGTGCGGTGTTTACCGTGCCAAGGCTGCTGTTGAATCCTGTCAGGGGAGCAAGGGGATTGGCCAGCCAATAACTATCATTGCTGTTGGTCACAAAATCCGTGCGGATCAGACTCGGCATTTTGCTGGGGCCGATAATGCCTGGCGCGGCGGCATCAGGATCGTTCTTCCACATGCACTCCGAACGTGATCCGTCGAATCCACCAGGTACCGTACACGCTGCACGCTGCGCATCGTCCAGGTTCGGGATCGGCGCGATGTTGGCATAATAGACATTGCCGGAAGAGTCTGTCGCCATCTGATTGGCTGGATTCATTTGGTATTTATCCATCACGGCTTTATATTCCTGCACCGACTTCGCCTGATATGAGGGTATGAATGACTCAAGGCCCCGCCAGCCGACATCGGGCGCCTTCACGGCAAAAGCGACTGAAGAATTCCAAGAGAAACTGCCCCCGACCAGCATTGCACCGAAGTGAGTCGAATAGAAGGTGTGCGATTTTTTAGTAAACCCACCATTTCCATCGGGCACTTGAACCGTGACAGTTTCCTTGATCATGTCCCGGGGCTGGCCATCGAACATATATTGGGTCGGGTTTCCCGGTACGAGATTCAGTCGGTAAAAGGTGAATAGTGGCCCGGTCTGTACCGTGGATGTCCAAGCGACGTTTTCCGTTGCCCCAAATCCCACCTGTGGGCGGCCCATGACATTTGCGCCGATGATATCGAGTACCCCAGGTATGGTTTGATGAAAAGACCAGAAGCGTGAGGATCCTGTCCATGGCTGATGTGGATTCGTCAACAACATGCCAGTCCCGCTTTGGGTCCCATCGCGACCGATGGCAATACCATTGCTGCCCATATGTTTCATCGGTTCGATCAGCTTCTGCAGTGCGAGCTGAATTTTCTTGCCCTCCGCTGGAGAAATCTTATGCGACGTAGAGGAAGCAGAGGCCAAGGGCGTTGAAGGTGGGGCTGCGGCAACGATCTGCGACAACAAGAAGGGGTAGAAGAAGTTCATCCGCGTGACGCGTCTGAAGTCAATCTCTTCCAGATTGCGTACCCAGGACTGACCTTTACAATTCGGGTCGGAAAGGTTTGCGACACCAGTGTCCCGCAAGAATCGGTTATAGCCCGCAGCGGCCCCCCGAAAGACCGATGCCTGCCGCTCATCGACCGACTGGGAAGCTTCGCCCCGATCTATAAATAGTTGATAAAAAAAGTCACTCTCAAGGTTTCCATTTTGTGGCCCTAGAAAGCGCGATCTTTCCCCCGAGTACCTCAGCATTTGATCGGCAACGATGCAGACGTTGTCTTGCGCCATCGCGTAACCGGTCCCGTATCCGAGGCTGCCAAAGTCGTGCGCTTTGATATGGGGAACCCCACCCTCCGTACGCCGGATGAGCGCGTTATAGGTGCTGGTTGATCCTGATCCTGAATCATTACAAGCCACAATGCCGAGGCTGCTGATCGCCAAAGCGCTCAGCAAGGCAAGATTTGAAAAGGATGTTCTAAATATTGGTCTGGAAATCACAATGTTCTCCTCTACATTTGATGGCGGCGGCCTAGGGCGCACGCGCGTCATCTTGTTAATTTGAAATTTTGTTGAGATGGCTACTGCTTCAAATGTGGAATCATGGGTAGGGCACCCACAACCCGCTTATGAAACAAGAGAGCATTCCGTGTGAGTGGTGCCTTAATCAACAATCAAAGGTGCTCAAACATTGATCATTCTTGCCTTTGAGGTCGTCCGTATCCTTCATTGATGGGCCATCACCGTTTTCAGTGCCATCATCTGATAAGTATTCGCATGAATGCCCTCCTTAGCTAATGTCGATCATTTATCCGTGCCGTGACGGACCTCTCGGAACCCCAGTGGGTGAAGTGCACCACCGGGTGATGCAAAGCTTCCCACGATGGGTTCTCACAGGAATGTCATCTCCCGGAAGCGGGCGTGTTGAATGAACGTCTGCCCCATGGGGGAAATACAAGGATTGGCAGCGGTGCGATAGGCGCCCATGCATCATTCGCGCTCCCAGCGCTGTTCAATCTTGAGTTCATAGTGGCCGCCGCCCAAATGGCGACCCAGGAGGTTGAACAGGCTGCTTAAGGTGTCCTGCTGTTGGGGAGCGATGCTGGCCTCGCCCTGCAGCTTCAGGACGCGACGGGTCCATTGGCCTTCGGCCTGAAGCTTGAGCGGGTTGCCGTCAACGCTTTGCAGTTTGAAGCGGCCTTCCGGGCCGACCAGTTCGGCGCTGCCGCCGAAGCTGCCCAGGGGGGCCTGGGCGAGGGCGCTATGGGCCTCCCGCCATTCCATTTGCACTGTGCCGCTTGCGCCCTGGGGACCAATGCTCAGGTTGTTGCTGCGTGCTTGCAAGTAGCCACCGAGGCCCGCATGCTTAAGGGCTGGGCTGAGGCAGCTCAGGGCGGCGGCGGGGAGATCGAGTTGCGCTGAGCTGAGGCGCAACTGGAGTCCGGTCGGAGTGATCTGTACTGTCTGGGAGATCAGCTGGGGGGCGCTGACGTAGAGGGTCGGTGGCAGGCCTGGGGCGAGACGCCAGCTGAGCAGCCCCAGATTCTGGGATGGGCCGGGGCAGTCGCTCAGACCCAGTTGGCCCTGGCCATGCCAGAGGCTGCCAGCCGGGCTGTGGAGTGTGACGCGGCCATGGCTGGCTTGTTCCAGCAACGGCGACAGCAAACCGGCGGGAGCGTCCAGCAGGGCGATTATGGCGTAGCCGATGAGGCCCGCTCCGACGAGGCTCGATGGGATTTTCAAGTGCTGCCCTCGGTAGGGGCCAGCTCCAACTGAACATCTACCTGCCCAGCTGTGGCGCCGGCCTGCAGGCGGGCCTGCCTTACGGCGAGCCCCCCTTTGCGGTGTAGGCCATCCAACCATTGCAGCAGGGTGTAATAGCGGAGGCCCTGGCCGCTGACGGTCAGCGTGCTGTTGTCCTGGGCGTGCAGATCCAGCTTGAGTCCCAGCGCTTTGGCCTGGGCTTGGGCGCTTTGCGCCGAACCGGCTTGCAGGGCGAGATTCGGCCCCAGGGTGTTCAATATTTTGGGCAGGCTGCGCAAGGCCGCCACTTCGGCGCGCAGGGTCGGCAGTTCCCGTTCAAGGCGGGCGATGGCGCGGTGGCCGGGGGACCAGAAGCCGACGTAGATCAGGGCGGCGATCAGGATCAAGGCGCCTGCGGCCAGCTGTCGCTGTTCCCGTGGGCTGTGTTGTCGCCATTGGTTTATCCAGGTGTTCATGGTGCTCTTCATGGCTTCTCTCCGCGCAGGGTCCAGTACCGATCATTACCTTCCTGCAGGGCTTCCAGGCCAGCTGGCGGTGTGGCGCTGAGCCCTGCCGGTAGCAGAGCCTTGATCTGGCCGGAGGCATAGTCGAGGCGGGCGGGGCCAGGGCTGCCGGCGGGCCAGGCGGTTCCCAGTCGGGCGGCCAGGGGTAGGAAGTCCGCAACGCCAAATTGCCCTCGCTGCCGGGCCTGTGCGGTGAGTCGGTTCTGGGCCTGGGCCAGGGGATCCACCACAGCTTTGGTGTCGGGGAAGGCCTGCAGGAACAGTTGTGCCCGCTCGGCCCGTAGGGCGCGGTTTTCCCGTGCCAGGGAAAACCAAGTGCCGCCCAGGCCAAGAAGTTCGACCAGCAGCAGGGCCGCCAGGCCAAGTCCGGCGATACGGCCCAGGCGGCGCGAATCGATGCCGGTCCGGGGTGGGCTGAATTCGCCTTGCAGCAGGTTGATGGCGCGTCCCTCGAAGACGGCGGTTTCCCAGGACCAGCGTCCGGCGTTGTGAATTACCCTGCCCAGGGTGGCGCTCCAGGCAGCCAGGTCTGGTGCGGCGGCGCAGGGGCGCAACCAGAGAACCAGGGGACGGTCTCCCGCGTTGCCGAGGGCCAGCTCCAGTCCGAGGGCGGGGCGCTCCAGGGTGGCACGGTCGAGGGATTGGGTGCTGCCGTCGGGCAATTGGATAAAGCCGCCGCTACTCTCCCACAACAGAGAGGGTCCAGGGCCAGGCAGGCCCTGGGCTTCGACCCAGGCGGCGGCGGGAATCTGCTGCAGCCGCCGCAGCATTTCCAGCAATTCGGCCAGCAGCGTCCGCTCTACCACGGCCACGGTATTGGGCTCACCGGGGTTCAGCTTGTGGCTTGCGAAATGGCTGTCCTCCAACGGCCCCAGCACCTGGGGCTCGGCCAGGGCCGGCAGAGCTTGGCGCAATTGCCCGCGGGATGCTCGGGGCAGCGTGAGGTTCAGTACCCGGGCCAGATCCGCTGCCAGTACCAGTTCCACACGGTCGGCAGCGGGCCAGTTGGTCTCCCCTTCGCCTCGAGACAGCAGGGTGGAGTTCTCCACCAGAGCCCAGCCGATCTGCCAGCCGGCGCTTGCCGGACCCGGACGGGCCACACGTATGCGCAGGATTTTCATGATGTCTTTCGCCAAATCACTGTGGGCCAGAGGCCCTTTCGTTCCACCAGGGCTCGGCCGGAAACATGCGCCCGCCCCACGCTTGCTGCTGCATCCAACAGGAAATAGCGACTGCTGGCCGCCCATTCTTGGTCACTCCATTCGCCTCCGGCCCGAGCCCGGTTGCGGAAGTCGGCCAGATCCCGGAAGGGCGCCGCGTTGCGGGCAGCCTCCATGCGTGCCGCGAGGTCTTCATCGGGTGTGCTCTGCCAGCGAGCCAGAAGATCCGTTGGCAGGAAGTTCAGATTCACGGGCGCGGCTTGAGGCAGAGCGCACACCCAGGGTTTGAGACGGGCCAGTTCACCGTCCGTAAGGTCACTGGCACCCAGTTCCTCCACGTCGGTCAAGAGCCGGATCGGACTGGTGCTTGTCTTACCTTCTGCCTTGAGTCCGGCCAGATTTTCCAACCACTGCGCCAGGGTATCGGCACGGGCCGGGTTGATGCCCCGGACGACCATCAGGCGCCGCAGTCGTTCCTGTTCCCTCGGATCGAGGCGGCCGCTACGGATCAGCCGGTTGAGATCAAAGCGACCTTGCTGTTCTTCCACCTGACCCGAGACATGGGCTTCTTCCATGCCGTCTACAGGATAGTTTTCGATGGCGTGGGCCCAGATTTCCGCCGGGTGGTCATATCTCGAGCGGTTCAGGTCGTCGGCCAGCACTGAACGCCCCCAGTCGATCCCGGTCAGTACCAGTTGCCTCGCCTGGGCCAGGCTTTGGCGGTTTTCCAGGCGGCGCAGTTCCAGGCCGCCGAACCATAGGGCATGGGCCGCCAGCATGGCTGCCAGGGCGGCCACCAGCATTGCCGTGACCACGGCCACCCCGTTCTGCCGGCTGAATTGAGGGAGGGATTTGGGGCTCATATCAGGGCAAAAACCCGTCGCAGCTCACCTTGGCCTTGCAATCGCAGGCGCACTTCCAAGGCGCGGGGAGCATCCGTGGCGGGCCAATGCTCCAGCCAGTGACCCTCCCGGTCCAGATAGCGCAGCTTCAGGCTTTCCACCTGTTCCAGCACGGTGTCGCCCTGGCGTTGTTCGAGGGGCAGGGGTTGGTCTTCGTTTTGCGTCAGGCGCTCGATTCGTCCCTGCCGCCAGCGGTATTCCACGCGTAGCCAGGTTTCACCCGTCCCCATGGGCTGCCGTGTCCAGGCGGTGGCTTGGGGGTCGCCGAGCCAGGGGGCTGGTGCCACACTGCCACGACGCGGCGGGCGCTGGCCGTAGCCCAGCAGGTCGGCTTCCAGCCGGCTGAAAAAGCGTATCGGCTGGCGCAGGGCAGACGCGTCATCCTGCATATGTCGCTCGGAGCGCAGCAGGGTATCCAGGGCCCGATAGGAGAGCGCCGCCAGCAGGGCCATGATCAGCATGGCCACCAGCACTTCCACCAGCGTCATCCCCTGCGTCCGCCTCATGGTGCCAGATCCGGTCGCGGCAGCACGGCGGAAAACCTGGCCAGCACTGCACCGTCAGCGTCCTTCACGGCAAGGTCGATGCGGCGGAAGTCCTTATGGGGTAGAGCATGCACAGCCTCCACCAGACGGAAGTGCTCGCCGCCCTGCAATACGTCGCTTTCCCGCGTATCGGGCGCGGGCCAGTCGGGCCGGGCACGCCGTTCGGCAATCTGGTTCTGGGCCACCCAACTGGCCAGGGTGCGCAGCCGCACCGCTTCCAGGGTGTTGCCGGAGGCCCCCGCAGCCCGCAGGGCCGCCATCAGGGAGACGGCCACGATGGCCAGCGCCACCAGTACCTCGAACAGGGTGAAGCCCTGCGTCCTTTGCTGCCTCATGGCAGGGCCTCGGCCCGGCCCTGGCCGCTGCCGTCCAGCAACACCCGCCAGCGGGATGGGCCGGCAGCCAGTTCCACTTGCATGGGACGGCCCGGGCCCAGAGGAGCCCAGCGGGCGCTGGGCAGATCCGTGTCACCCAGGCGTGCGGCACGGATCCGCCAGTCCTTGGCCGGGCGCGGTGGCAGCAGGCCATCGGCGTCCCAGGGCTGCCAGGCGCCGGCTTCGCGGCGGGCGAAGCGGTAGCCCGCGGTATCGAAGGACCAGGCAAGGGACTGGCCTGTGCCGAGAGCCTCTTCCGTGGCGGCTTCCAGGGCCAGGGCCAGCCGTTCCGCTTCCTGGCCGGCGATGCGGGCCGGGCTGGGGCTCAGCACGGCCACGGCCAGACTCAGGGTCAGGCCAACGATGGTCAGCACCACCAGGACTTCGAGGAGGGTGAAGGCCCTAGCGTTGCCAGGAAGTGATGTCTGCATCGGACCCTTCGCCGTCGGATTGGCCGTCGGCGCCGTAGGAGATCAAGTCGAATTCGCCGTGGCGACCGGGCTGGAGATAGACATATTCCTGGCCCCAGGGATCCTTGGGCAGCCGCTCCAGATAGCCGTCGGCCTTCCAGTTGTCGGGGATGGGGCTGACGCTGGGTTTTTGCACCAGTGCAGCCAGCCCTTGGTCGGTGGACGGATAGCGCTTGTTGTCGAGTTTGTAGAGTTTCAGGGCCTGGCTCAGAGTGGCGATGTCCTGCCGGGCCGCGGCGGTGCGGGCTTCGTCCGGGCGGCTCATGATGCGTGGTACCACCAAGGCGGCGAGGACGCCCAGGATGACTACCACGACCATCACTTCGATCAAGGTGAAGCCGCGTTGGCGTGGGGGTGATGCGTCAAGGGACATGGGCAACTCCGGTTTCAATGCACGAGTTGGTTCATTTCGATTACGGGCAACATGATGGCGATCACGATCAACAGCACGACGCCGCCCATGGTCAGGATCAGAGCGGGCTCGAGCAGGGCGGTGAGCAGCGACAGCCGCCGCCGGGCTTCGCTTTCCTGTTGCTGGGCGGCTCGCAGCAGCAGGGCCGGCAGTTCGCCCGAGGCCTCGCCGCTTTCCACCAGTCGAGACAGTACCGGCGGGAAAGTCCGGGTTTCGCTCAAGGCGCGGGAGAGGGGCACGCCTTCCCGCACCATGCGGGCAGCCTGTTCCACGGCCTGGCTCAGGGGGCGCCAGCGGCTGGCGCGGGCCGCGATGGACAGGGCTTCCACCAGCGGAACGCCGCCATCCACCAGGAGGCCGAGAGTGCTGGCGATGCGTGAAGTGGCAAGGGCCAGCAGCAGGCGGCCCAGGCCCGGCAGGGCCAGCAGCCGTCGTTCCAGGGTTTCGGCGAGGGCCGGGCGGGCGGCGAGAAAACGCGGCGCGGCGAGGCCGGACACGATCAGCAGCAACAGCAGAAACGGGCCCAGGCTGCGGCTGGCGCTGGACGTGGCGATCAGGGCCCGGGTCAGCAAGGGTAGGGTCTGCCGCGCATGGGCGAAGGCCGCCACCACCTGGGGCACCACATAGGCCAGCAGGGCGCCCACCACGGCCAGGGCCACGATGCTGACCAGGGCTGGATAAAGGGAGGCCGACAGCACCTGATGGCGCAAGGCGGCGGCCCGCTCCAGATCATCCGCCAGCCGGCTCATCACCCGGGGCAGGGCGCCGGCCTGTTCGCCGGCTCGCACCAATGCCCCATAGACCGGGGGAAAGTCCCGCGGATAGCGGGCCAGGGCGGCGGCCAGACTGTGGCCGGCCAGGACTTCGGCGCGCAGGTTGGTGATGCGTTCGCGGACTTTCGGTTTGTCGCTCTGGTCCATCAGCACCGACAGGGCGCCTTCCACGGTGAGGCCCGCGTCCAGCAGCACCGCCAACTGTCGTGTGAGATCGGCCAGCAAGGTGGCCGAGAGGATGCGGGCCGGCCCCTGGCTGCCGCTGTTGTTGAAGGCGTCCAGACGCAGGGGAGTGAGGCTCCGCTGCCGCAGGGCCTCCCTTGCACTGCGGGGATTTTCCGCCTCCAGGGTGCCCTGCCGGGCGTGACCGGCAGTGTCGAGGGCTTTGTAACGAAAAGCCTGCATGGTCAGCTGCGGGTGACGCGCAAAATTTCTTCGAGGCTGGTCTCGCCCTGCATCACCCAGCGCAGGGCGTCTTCCTTCAGGTTCAGCATGCCTCCCGTCCGGGCGGCAGAGCGCAGGGTCGGTTCGCCCGACTGGTCGTGGATCAGGCGGCGCAGCTCATCGTCCACCTGCATCAGTTCGTAGATGCCGCTGCGGCCCTGGTAGCCGCTGCCCTTGCAGGCGGGGCAGCCGACGGCGCGCCACAGGGTGGCGGGGCGTTCGCCGCTGCCGGCCTGGGCCCATTCGGCGGCGCTGGGGGCATAGAGGCTGCGGCAGTCGGGGCACAGCCGCCGCACCAGGCGCTGGGCCAGCACACCGAGCAGGCTGGAGCCGAGCAGAAAGGGTTCGATACCCATGTCGGCCAGACGGGTCACGGCGGAGACGGCGTCGTTGGTGTGCAGGGTGGCCAGCACCAGATGGCCGGTGAGGCTGGCCTGGACGGCGATCTGGGCGGTTTCCAGGTCGCGGATTTCGCCGATCATCACCACGTCCGGATCCTGCCGCAGGATGGCGCGCAGGGCCCGGGCGAAGTCCAGTTCGATGCGGGGATTGACCTGGGTCTGGCCGATGCCGTCAAGATCGTATTCGATCGGGTCTTCCACCGTCATGATGTTGAGCTGGCCGGCGTCGAGTCGGGACAGGGCGGCGTAGAGGGTGGTGGTCTTGCCCGAGCCGGTGGGGCCGGTGACCAGCAGGATGCCGTGGGGCTGGCGGATCAGCTGATCCACGGCGGCCTGGGTGGCGGCGCCCAGGCCCAGGGTGGCGAGATCGAGGCGGCCGGCTTCCTTGTCCAGCAGGCGCAGCACGACCCGCTCGCCGTGGCCCGAGGGCAGGGTGGACAGGCGCACATCCACCAGCCGGCCGGCCAGGCGCAGGGCGATGCGGCCGTCCTGGGGCAGGCGCTTTTCGGCAATGTCGAGGCCGGCCATGATTTTCAGGCGCGAGACGATGGCGGCGTGCAGGGCGCGGGGCGGCTGGGCCAGGTCGCGCAGCACGCCGTCCACCCGGATGCGGGTCAGGGAACGCTGCTCGAAGGGCTCGAAGTGGATGTCCGAGGCGCCTTCCTTGAGCGCTGCCAGCAACAGGCCATTGATCATGCGGATGATGGGGGCGTCGTCCGCCGCATCCAGCAGGTCTTCCACCTGCCGCACGTCTTCCACCAGCCGGGCCCAGTCACGGGTATCGCCCAGGTCGTCCATCATGCTGGCGCCGCTGCCTTCGGCATAGGTGCTGGCCAGGAGGGCGTCGAAGCGCTCGGCGTCGAGGGCTTCCGCGTCCAGGGGGCCGCCCAGCAGGCGGCGCAGTTCCGCCAGGGCGGACGGGTGGGCGCCGGGGCGCAGCAGCACGCGCCAGCCGTCGCGGCCGGGCAGGGGCAGTACGCCCCAGGTCTTGGCCTGGCTGTAGGAAATGGGGCGGCTCGAGGGCGCGGTCATGGCTGGGTGGCGGCGGGCTTGGCCGGGAGCGGCGGCAGGCTGGGGGCGCCCAGGTCGGGCAGCAGGCTCTTGGCCGGTGCTTTGCTGGTCTGGGCATCCTGCATTTCCCGGTAGCGGGAGGCGGTGGTGGCCGCATAGCCTTCGGCGTCACGCACCACCTGGGGACGCAGGAAGACCATCAGGTTGGTCTTGCTGCGCTTCTTGCTGTCGTAGCGGAAGAGCCCGCCCAGGAGGGGCAGGTCGCCCAGGCCCGGCACCTTGTCGGCGCCGTCGCTGGCGCTGTCCTGCAGCAGGCCGCCGATGGCGACGATGCGGCCGTCATCCACCAGGACATTGGATTCGATGGAGCGCTTGTTGGTGATGATGCCGGCCTGATTGGTCTTGTCGTCCACGCTGGAAACTTCCTGGAACACCGCCAGGCGCACCACGCCGCCTTCGGTGATCTGGGGCTTGATGCGGAGAGTGAGGCCGACATCGCGCCGCTCCACGGTCTGGAACGGGGTGGGTGTCGTGGCGCCGCCGGACAGGGCGTACTGGCCGGTGATGAAGGGCACGTTCTGGCCAACGATGATCTTGGCTTCCTCGTTGTCCAGGGTCAGCAGCGTCGGCGTGGACAGGATGTTGGCGCTGGCCTCGCCTTCCAGGGCCCGGGCCAGCACCGCCAGGCTGGGCACATTGCCGTATTTGCTGGAGCCCACCAGACCCAGGCTGAGGCCGCTGCCCACGGCCACGTTGCTGCTCTTGTCGGCCACGGCAGAGGCGATGTTGGCGATGCCCGGATTGCTGGCGGATGGCAGGGTGGAAATGGCCACACCCTTGGCCGAGCCGGCGGTGAAACCGGCCATCCATTGCACTCCCAGTTCCGCCGCCTTCTGGGCCGAGACTTCGACGATCAGGGCTTCCACATAGATCTGGGCGCGACGCACGTCGAGCTTTTCGATCACGGCCCGCAGGCTGTTATAGACGCCCTCCGGCCCAGTGATGATGAGGGTGTTGGTGGCCGGGTCGGCCTGGACCATGGCGGCCAAGCCGCTGCTGCTGTTCAGGGAGCCGGCGCTGGCGCCCTGAGGGTTGGTGGCGCCGGCGGTGGAGGTATTCATCGCCAGCGGCGCTTCGCCGGAAAGCACGGCGCGCAGGGTCTGGGCCACTTTGACGGCTTCGGCGTTTTTCAGATGAACCATGTTGACCTGGGTGCCATTGTGGGCCGGCACATCCAGGCCTTCCACCAGTCGCTGCACCCGGGACAGCCGGGCCGGACTGTCGGCCCGCACCAGCAGCCGGTTGGAGCGGGCATCGGCAACCACATCGACGCGCTGCATGGCGTCACCCCCCTGGCTGGCGGCAAAAAGCCGGGTCAGGGTATTGGCCAGATCCACGGCGGAGAGATGGTTCACCGGAATGATCACCGGCTCCCCGGCCACCGGCTGATCCATGGAGGCCACCACCGCGTCCAGCCGCCGCAGATTGTCGGCATAGTCGGTGATCACCAGGGCATTGCTGCCGGGCACCGAGCTGATGGGGTTGTTGGGACTCACCAGGGGGCGCAGGGCGTTGGCCATCTGGGCGGCGGATTCATAGCGCAGGCTGTAGACCTTGGTCTGGATCTGGTCCCCGGCCAGGGCCTTGCGCCCGGCCACAGGGGAGGCGTGGAACTTGGCATCGGCTTCGGGCAGCAGTTTCACCACGCCCTGGCTTTCCACCGCGGCAATGCCTTGCAGTCGCAGGGCCGAGAGCAGGATGTCGAAGGCCAGGCGGCGCTCCACCGGTTCCGGCGTGCTGAGATTGAGGCTGCCCTTGACCCGCGGGTCCACCACCACGGTCTTGCCGGCGGCCTGGGCGATGGCCTTCACCACCGGCTCGATGTCCGCATTGACGAAATTCAGATTGACCTTGTCGTCGGCGGAGCTGGTGCTGGCGATCAGTAGTCCGGCGCAAAAACTGCTGGCCAGGATGCGGCGCCAGGAGGATGGGAAGGGGGGCATGGGGTTCTTCTCGAAGAAGGTCAGTCTGGTGGTAAATTTTCCCCGCCTGCAGGCTCAGGGGGCCGTGGTCAGGGAGGGGGGCTTGGAACCTTCAGGGGGCGCGATGCGCCTTTGCTGCTGGCCCTGGCGCAACAACAGGCCATCCTGGTCCACCGCTTCAACTTTCAGCCCCGGCAATACTTCGTGCCCCACAGTCGCAGGCGCCTGTCGGCCATCGGGCAGGGTGAGAATGGCAAAGCCGCCTTTGGCGCCGATGAGCCAGCCGCTGATGTGCAGGCGCTCGGCATTCGGACTGCTGCTGGCGAGCGGGCCGCCGAACAGCCGCGAGGCCGTGGCGAGGTCGACGTTGGCACTGGCTGTCAGCTCCGGCAGCGGTGCCATCCCGCGGGGGCCGAAGAAGCGCCAACCCCAGTGGGCGGCCAGGCCTCCAGTTGCCAAGGCAAAGGTCAGGGCCAGCGCGGGATAGCTGACCTTGCGCAGGAGGTGGGGAAGTTTTTTCTGCATTCGAGGATTTAACGGCCCTGTAACTGCTGCACCATGGCCAAGACTGCGTTATGCAGCGGCAATTCAAGTTCGGGAGCCGCCGTCGGGCGGGGATGGCTGGAAAAAAGCACCACCACTAAGCCGTCGTCGGGGAATACCATCAGGCGTTGATTAAAAGCACCTATGGCACTGAAGGATCGTGGGCTTTGATGGCTCACCCACCACTGGTTGCGATAGGATCGCCCCTTGGCTCCAGGCGCTCCCGCCTCGAAAGCAGCCTGGTCCCCACCCTTCGCCAGATCGGCCGGAATACTTGATGGAAGAATCTGGTATCCATTGACCCGGCCTCCATCCAAAAGCATTTGTCCAATACGGGCCAGGTCCCGAGCTGTGGCGCTGATTCCAGCAAATGCCACCTCGGTGCCCGCTGGATCCAGCATCATGCTGGCGTCGTATTCCATGCCTAAGGGAGCCCACAATCGCGACTCGAGCCACTCGCTTACCGTCATACCGTAGGCTCTCTTCGCCAGCCAGGCGACGACATCAGTCGCTGCCGAGCGATAGTGGAAGACCTTGCCTTGAGGTTCATCGTAGCGAGCGCGAAGCGTTGGCAGCATTTCCAGAATGCCAACTTGGCGAACATTTCGGGTTTCCGATGTAACCCAGCCCATCGCTGCGGAATAGGCCCAGACGTCGGCAGACGGGTCGTAATAATCCTCGCTGAATCGCACGCCATCGGTCATATCCATAACTTGGCGAACGGTGGCGTCCGCCCAGGCGCTCCCAACCAATTCGGGAATCAGTTTGCCTACTTGAGCCGTCTCATCGAGACGGCCTTCCGCCACGGCAGTGGCGGCCATCAGCCCAGTCATGGACTTAGAGGCAGAGAACATAAAGTGTGGGACACCTTTATCCATGCCATTAAAGTAACGTTCGTCAACGACCTTCCCTTGATGCAGTATCAATGCGGCATCAACGTGGTTACGCTGTAGAAACTCGGGCCAAGTTACCGACTGAGCTCCCTGCTTGAACTTAAGATGCTCGAATTTCTGAGCCCCCTGCCAAGAAGCCCCTGGGGATTTTGGTTGAATGCGACGCGTCGGAAACAGTTCTCTTACGTGCTGGAATGACCAGATTTTCTGTGGATTTTGCTGCCAGTTCAGGACATTGACTCGGGCTTCCGGCGGAGGGGGGAAACCCTTCATAAGATCGGCTGCCGGTATATCTGCCGCCAAGGCCGCTTGGGTGAGAAGTGCCGCTATCGTTCCGCTCAGGGCCAGGATGGAGAATAGGATCGAGGGTAGACATTGGATAACGCCGTAGCAAGTGAGCTTGGTTTTATGCAAAATAAATCTTTTTTAAAGGCGGAGTGATTGCCGTAGTTCTGCCGTAGCATTGACGTCTTTCGGCGGTCATTACTAACCACAATGGTGTAAAGGCCGGAACATTGCTGGTTGCCGCCCGAGGACTATCCTTTACACGCCACGTTGTTCATACCCTGCAAATGCAGGGGGTGTATCGAAGTTTTGAATCACAACCTCATGGACATCGAGATATTCTCCCGACTTACCCGCGATTGGCTCAAGCTGGCGGTGTCCATTCCACCGGAATGCTTCCGCAAGGAAGCGCTAGACCGCCTGGATAAGGAATTGGAGTTTTCGTCAGCCTGGTGGGGAACCGCGTTCACGGACAAGGCAGCCGTGTTCGATAGCTATCTCCACCGCCTTCCAAACGATTTCGTTGTCGACTGGTGGGCTATTTCAAATGACTGGTGGGCTATTTCAAATAGCAACGAGCTGTTGGAGATTACTCGTCAGGATTTAGGGGTGATAATCCGGACCGACGGTGACCATTACCAGAGTCATACCAGCCCGGAATTACTCGCTTTCGGCAGGAAATACAATCTGGCATCTGCACTGATCGCTGGTTGTTCGATTGAAGATAATGATCTGGGGAGCTTTATTTCCCTTTATCGCGGTGCCAATCTCCACCCATTCTCGCCGGAAGAACGAACTCTTGTTCAACTGCTGGTTCAACATCTTCTTTATGCTGAAAAACTCAACTGGCAGCTGATGCTTAGTCGACAACTGGATAAAACTCGTAGCGTGGTAGCCCTTGCCAAGGCTAACGGAGTACTCACTCATGCCCCAGTCAAGTTCAATCGACTTTTACTTTCTGAATTTCCTCAGTGGAGTGGAAATGCACTGCCACCGGAGCTTCAGGTGCTGTGTTCCCAGGGCAGTGGAAAGTTGGTCGGACGTACCCTGATCATAGAGGCGAGCCAACGGAAAGCAGACATGGGAAATGTCATCGAGCTATCAGCTATCCGCCGCGCGGGTAGTGGCTTAACACCGCGCGAGGAAACGGTAGCCCGTGCCTATTCAACTGGTTACTCGTACAAGGAAATTGCTCGCATGGAAGGGCTATCCCCAAGTACGGTTAGGAGCTATCTGCGTGAGTGCTATTTGAAACTTGGAGTGCGTAACAAGGTTGAGCTGGGCAGTTATCTCGAAGAAAAAACCTAAGTAAGTTGGTTCTGGCTGTATTTGTACTTACCTAGAAATCTTGCATTACCCCAATGATTCTGGAAATCACCATCCGAGGGGTCGCGCTGGAATTGGCTCTATGCCGAAGCCGGTCTACAAGTGAGGCGGCGCAAGCAGGAAAAGATCCCGGCCTCTGACCGCCATCCCCTGCGTTTCTGATGGTGAATCGCCTTGGCAGTATTGAATCGTTTGTTCACTCCAAAACATCTCTCAGAACCAATGATGAACCTTTCTGGCGAGGTTGGAATTTTTTGAGGCTCATCATGTGCTGCCCCAGCACATCACGCATCAGACCACCGATCCAGGATTTCTCCATGGCCATGTGCTGGGACTTGGAGCCATCCTGCTTCTCGAAAGGATCCATGCGCAGATGGAACATCAGGGCTGCCGGCTTGTTCCAGTCGAAGAAACCTTCCCGGGTCTTGAAGTGTCCCTTCCAGAGGCCCACGCGCAGGGCGGTCAGTTCGCGCTCGTTGTAGTAGATCCGAATCTTGCGCTCATTCGTCATCCCCCCAAACACACTCACCATCTTGATTCTCCCGATCATATACATCGATCAAAGTGAGGTGTTGCAGTGACCGGTTGAATCCGTCTCCCCTAGAAATGGGGGGATTACCACTCCAATTCATTTCGTGTGGGTGCTTCATTAGCTGCGTCTCTTGAGGGGCAAATGAACGCCCCATCAAGAAACTGGGATGCAGCCTTAAGAATTTACGCAGAGTTGTCTATTAAGCGACCCTTTACTCTCATTAGCCTTGCTCTTCCGGTAACCTGGGAAGGCACACCTTTTCTGCAAGGCCTCGCTGGTACCACCATAAACGAGTGCCGTATCGACGAAGTTGCCGCCAGCTTCAACGAATAAATCGAACATCTGGTGGCTATCGGCTGCATTGGCGCCAAATTGCCAAAAGCCGTCATCACGGCCAAATGTCATGGCGCCAAGGCATAGCTCAGAAACACGAAGACCGGAGCGGCCGAATACTTTTTACGGATAATTGCTTATTGGAGCTGAAGACAAAGTAAATAGATTATTTTTTCGGCACCCGCTTAGTGGGAGCAATGCCGGTTAGTCGAGCCAAATTCAGGCCCAGGATGTTGGCCTTGTCCTTTTCTGTCAGGGGAGCGAACCCCCAGTTCTTCTGCAATTCTTCCGGCATCTCCAGATCGGCGATGTAATTTACCACCCGACTAAGATCATCGAATGGCAGATCGAAGCCCAACACGATCTTTTCCGATGACATCCATTGCATCGCTGTTCCGATGGTGTGGTAGCCGCGATAGGGAGCACGCTGGAACCAGCCGATGATGCCCGACAGGCTCATGTAGAGGTTCTTGTGCTTGCCGCACAAACCGATCAGTTCCTCCGAGTAGGGCCATCCAGCATGGTAAGCAATGACCTTCAGTTCGGGGAATGCCAGCATGATGTCATCTAATTGACGCACTTCGCAGTGCGCGCCGGGCTGAGGGCAAACATAGGCGGCGCCGGTGTGCATGGTTAGCGGAACACCCAGTTCGCAGGCTTTCTCGTAGAAGGGCCACATGCGGCGGTCGTTAAGGGGACCGATATCTTCGGGTGTATAGACCTTGCACAGCTTGGCTCCCCGTTCCTTCACCAGATATTCCAGTTCCCAGTTGGCGTGCTCGATACCGCGACGCATGACGGGACCCACGTTGGCTTCCAGATACATGCGATCAGGATATGGTTCGATCTGCTGCAGCATGAAGCCGTTGGTCGACATGGAGACGACACCACCGGTGATGTCCATCATCGGCTCGCGCAGGCAGAAGGCCACGTCTACGCTGGTTTGATCCATGTATTGAATAAGCGCACTGGCCACGGGCTCTGGCCATTCGCTGTCAAGATCCCTTCCTGCCCAGGCGGTCAGTACCCCGCCACAGCTGTCGTGCCATTGAGTCATGCCCGGATAGTATCCAATCTCGCTCATGGTCTGCGGGTTCATGAAATGGAACTCAGTCATTGCAACAAAGTAATCAGGCCTGCTCATCATTACTCCTCTATTTGAATGGTAAATGCCGTGTTTCCCATTCGGTAATGGGGCTAATGCACCACACTTCATGTCGCCCGTGACGAGTGGGAAGCACGTTTTCTCAGTATTACCGTTCTTGCCCAGTGGAACCAGTAGGCATGCATAAATCTGAGCCCAGTGGAACTTCTCATTCCTTGCTAGGGATGGCCCTGCGCGAGGGACTCTCGCGCCCGAGCACGTAGATAGTGGCGGATGGCGATCAAATCCTTTTCAGTGATGTCGTCAAACATGGGCATGCCTCGGCTGCGCAATGCTCCTTGCTGGACTACTTGACGCAATGCATCGAGGGACATTGGAATTGGTGAAGCACGCAGATCCGGAATGTAACCTCCGGACACCGCAGCCGCACCATGACATGTTTGGCACAATCGGCCATAGGCTTTGGCTCCGACTTCTACTTTTTCTGGCTCCGGTGTAAAACTCAGGTCATCCAAAGGAATGGGCTTGGCTGGACGAGGTGGGCTTGGGAGATCGGCCTTGCCATCTATGGCAAAGGTTAGTAGCCGTCGGGGCTGCTCACGCCCGGACCACCAGCCTGATGTTTTATCTTCAACAATAGGCTTCATGGGAATACCCCTTAACCAACCGGCCAGGATGGAAACGTATTGCCGTCCATCGACGATATAGGTGATGGGTGGTGAGAGCGTGCCTACTCCTAATTCGAAGGCTCCCAGTTCTTTCCCATTATCTGCGGCGTAGATCCGCAGCTTGCCATCGGCATTAGCTTGAAATACTAAATTACCCGCACTAGTCGTTACACCGCTGTTGTAACCCCAAGGGGTTGGTACGCGCCAAACCGATCGCTGTGTAACAGGATTCCAGGCAAGTAGATATGACTCTACCGGATCGGGTGGGCCAGGTTTACCTTTTCCCGAAGCCAGGCCGGAGCTAAAGGAAAAACCTGCGGGGTGCTTCCAGCTTCCAAGGTCTACGCCCTGATCATTGTAATAAGTCGATGACTCCCACACAGGGACATAGACTAAGCCTGTATTGGGATTGAAGGCCATTGGGTACCAACTGTGGGCACCCTTATTTCCTGGCCATACTGTAGCTTCTCCATTCGGGTAGCGAGCCTCGGGGTTTTCCACCGGCCGGCCGGTGGCGAGGTCGATCCTCTCGGCCCAGGTGACCTTGGCGATCTTCTCGGCGGAGATCAGCTTGCCGGTTTCCCGGTCGATGACGTAGAAGAAGCCGTTCTTCGGCGCGTGCAGCATCACCTTCCTCGCCTTGCCCTCGATCGTCAGGTCCGCCAGCACCATGTCCATGGCCGAGTTGTAGTCCCAGGTCTCGCCGGGATTGGTCTGGTAATGCCAGACGTACTCGCCGGTGTCGGCGTCCAGGGCGACGACGGAGCAGAGGAACAGGTTGTCGCCGCCGCCGGGGCTGCGGATCTTCTGGTTCCAGGGGGCGCCGTTGCCCGTGCCCAGGTAGATGCGGTTGAACTCCGGGTCGTAGGTCATGGCGTTCCAGACGGTGCCGCCACCGCCGTGTTTCCACCACTCGCCGGTCCAGGTCTTGGCGGCCATTTCCATCGCCTTGTTTTCGAAGCCATCGGCCGGATTGCCGGGGACGGTGTAAAAGCGCCAACGCTGGACACCGGTCTCGGCATCGTAGGCGGTGACGTAGCCCCGTACCGGGCCGTAGTCCGCACCGCCGTGGCCGATGACCACCAGGCCATTGAAGACCTTGGGGGCGCCGGTAATGTAGCGGTTGTCATTCTTGCCGACGGTCATGGTGCTCCACGCAAGCTTGCCAGTCTTGGCGTCCACGGCAATCAAACGGCCATCAACGGTTCCGGCGTAGACCCGCCCTCTCCAGAATGCTAGGCCACGAATCCCCCATGATCCCCGCATCTTGTGGCCTGCTAATTTAGTGGCCTCTGAGTCATAACGCCAGAGTAGTTTTCCGGTTCGGGCATCCACTGCATGAACAACCGTGTAGCCTGCTGCGAAGTAAATCACCCCGTCGACTGCTAGAGGGACCGTTGTGACGCTATGTGTATCAGGCAGGTCCAAAGTCCAAATCAAACCAAGCCGCCCTACGTTATGTTCGTTGATCTGCGTTAAGGGACTGTATCGCTGTTCGTCGAAGGTACGACCATAGCCCGCCCAGTTCGCCCCGCTGGGTTCTCGAGCCAGCAGTTCGTTATCTACCACTGTAGCGGCTCTTGAGAAGCCGCCGTACGCAATCATCATGACCATGATCAGCCAGATGCTCACACTTTGAATCATGTTCAAACCCCTTAATCTCTAAGCGATGTACTGGGCTAGTTCTTGCCCTGCAATATAGGCAAATGTCAGCGCCGGCCCCAAAGTGCCGCCACCGCCGCCATAGCTGGCCCCAGGAGAGCCCACACCGGTCGTATTGCCTGAGGCATAGAGCCGGGCAATAGGCCGATTGAAAACATCGATGACCCGGGCCCGCCCATCAACGCGTAAGCCACCACAAGTACCCATGTCCGCCGGACTAACTTCTGCCCCATAGAAGGGGCCTTGCATTGCCAGAGGTTTAAGCGTGACGCTAGGATCAGAGCGTCCGCGGCGGTCGTAATAGCCTTCACCTCGATGGAAGTATGGATCGAGACCTTGAGCAGCATGATTATTGAAATCCGCCACTGTAGCTTCAAGACCTTTAGGGTCAATGCCCAGTTTGGCTCCCAGTTCAGCTAGGGTAGATGCAGTCACCGCCCACTTCGGCAAAGGTTCGTTCTTGCTGGCACCAAAAAGTACCGAGCTTTCACGGAGAGATTGGTCGCAAATGTGAAAGGCGGGAATATTTCGATAGCTAAGATCCCCCCAGTTTTCCAAGGTTTGGAAGGTGCGCCAACGTGAATCGTAATCACCCGCCTCGTTACAGAAACGATCTCCATGGCGGTTCACCAAAATTCCACCAGGTGCTCCCCCGGGATGCATTAAGGGAATACTGCCCCGGTACTTGCCGTTGGCCTTGGCATCGGCTGTGTAAACTGAAGTACCCCAGACTTCATTCATATTACGCAAATCGCCCCCCAGGGCCATACCCATATGGATGCCATCTCCAGTATTGGTTTCGCAGCCCAGGGTATAAGGCGAGGGGCCCCGCAGGAAATGACGCTTCATCTCCTCGTTGCGCTCAAACCCACCAGAAGCCATCAGCACGCCTCGGCGGGCGCGGATGCGCAAGGGCTGGCTTTCATGTCCGGCCTCGACACCGATCACTTCTTTGCCTTGGGGCGTATCCCGGGCAACCAGCTGCCGGGCCGGCGTTCCGGTCAATATTTCCACGCCTCGTGCTTGCAGCGCCTCCAACAGACCCTCTATCAATAGGCCTCCGGCCCGCTCGGTGCCCGGGCGCACTGGTTCTACCGAGCGACCGCGAACATTGGAACCGGCCCACTCCGGATGGTAGTCGCCTATCGGCCCCATTAGCTGGGAGACCCGCCAGCGCAACTTGGTATGCCGCTCCACATAGTCCAACATCTCTCCGCCCCGGTTCAGGAAGGCCAGGATCAGTTCTTCATCGGCCTGGCCCTGGGCCAGATGATGCAGATAAGCCAGCGCATCCGCCCGGTTGTCCTGGATTCCCTCCCGGGCCTGCACCGGATTAAGAGGAATCCATACCACGCCGCCGGAGACCAGTGTGGTGCCGCCAGTACCGGGGTGCTTCTCCAGTACCAGCACCTTGAGACCGGCATCAGCTGCCACCAGTGCACCCACCAGACCAGTACCGGAGCCGACCACCACCACATCTACTTCCTTATCCCAGTGATCGGTACGGGAGACTTCCGCATTTGCCGGCAATACGGCGGCAGCCATCGCTGCCGAGATACCTTGCATGACTTCCCTGCGGGATAGGTTTCTGGATTTGCTCATCATTACAATCTCTCTATTTATATGGCGTCCCAGATGCAGGTAGCGATTCCTGTTGAAAGCTATCCCACGCAGGCAAGAAAAGATTTTTATTGAGGTGGATTTATGTCCGGTTGCGGGCCGCCCCAATGCCAGCGATGCGGCCGAAGGTGATGCACTCACCCAGATTCAAGCCACTGGAATAATAGTAAGGGCAAGGAATCCCTGCGCTGACCCTGCCCACTGCATAGAGCTTGGGGATGGTTTTTCCCTCCGTATCCAACACCTCAGCCCCGGGTGTCGTGTGTACGCCGCCAAGGGTGAAGAAGCTGACACGGGATTTGCCCACGGAAGCATTGATAGCCGTGAACGGTCCTTGGGACAGGGGCCTGAGATGCTCCAATGCCTTGTGAAAAAGGGGATCCTGCCCCTTAGTCGCATACGTGTTGTAGGTATCCAAGGTCTGCTGCAGCGCTGGTGCAGGAATCCCCAGCAGCCCCTCGAGATCTGCGATGGATGCAGCCTGGGCGGCTATTGCATCGGGAATTACGGTGCTGGCGCCATCGTCCATGATTGTGCGGTCTACGATCAGATAAGCGATGCCGTGCTGTTCCCTCACGATCGCATCGCCCACTCGCCCCGAATAGGAGTCCTCGGATATGAAACGCTGGCCCTGGGCATTGACCAAAACCCCTTGCCTCCGTGATGCCGGGTGGTAGAAATACCAGCCGGCTCCTGCGGAACCCATGCGCCGAACAGCGGCACCCACGGACTGAGCCGCACGAATACCCCAGCCATCATTCCATTTAAGATCAGTAGGTGTGCAGCCAAGATAGATGGGTGCATGCTCGGAAACCATTTCCTTGTTATGAGCGAAGCCCCCAGTAGCGAGGATCAGGCCGCGCCGTGCCCTGAAGGAAAAGCTACGCCCATCAATGGTCGCTACCACCCCTTGGACTACACCATCGTGACCTCTGACGATGCGCCGGGCGACAGCGTTCAACGGGGTTGCCGCACCAGCGCTACGAGCCCCATCCAGCAGGCGTTTCTGTATCCAGGCGCCGCCGCCCCGATAAAGACTCTTGGATCCTGGCACATCAGGAATGTGACCCCGAGGCACCGGGCGGATCATTTCCCGCCAGGGGTAGACCTTTTCGCTCCCCGAATATTCGAGGGACAGATTGTCGGGAGCATTGGAAAAGGGCACACCTAGGGAGACAAGCCAGTCGTAATTGGCCACGCTGCGCTCTACGAAGACCCGGATCCGCCCCGTATCAGGATCGGGACCGGTGGATGCCAGCAGATATTTCATCATCGCCTCGGGGGTGTCCTCGATCTGGCAGGCCTTCTGCAAGCCTGTGCCACCCCCCATGTAGATGATGGTTCCATGGGATGCGTTGGCTGCGGCGCCACCACTGTCGAGCACCAGGACTACGGCACCTGACCGGGCCGCCTCATAGGCGGCGCTCGCGCCGGCCAAGCCACAGCCAACGACGATGACATCGAACTCCCGATCCCAATGTTGCCTGGCCTCTCCCGCGAGGGATTCTGAGGTGCCGAGGATTCCCAACACTCCTCCTGTGGTGGCGATACCGTTACCGAGTAGTCGCCGCCTGCCAGGATTTTCCAGCACAGTCGAAGAAGGTTTCGTCATGGTTTTATTTAGGTGCGAAGTCAAATATGACCTGATCGATGTTGCCGGTGAAGGCATTGTCTTCGCCATATTCGCTGGTTACCCGGCTACCCTCGTCGAGACCTACACTGAAGGCGTCGCTGCCCTGATACATGCGAGGGACGAGCTGTTTAATGGCACCTGAAGCGATGGTGTCGCTGCCGGCCAGGAGGGTCACCTTGGCGCCGCCTGTCGACATTTTGCGGAATTCAACACGAAGGTGAACCTTACCGGCTGCCAATGGCTTTTCAGCACGGATAAAGGTGCTCTCGGTGCCGAGGAAGTTGTAGCAGAACACGGGCCGACCTCGATCCAGATAAAGAGCGTAGCCACCGGCTGCACCGCCGTCGGCAACGATCACCCCGTTACCACCGCCTGCAGGAAGCGCGACATCCGCATCCAGGTTGTAGGTGCCCATGGACCCGGTCGGTGGCGCCGCTCCACCACCGAGCAGGCGGCGAATTTCCCCGGATCGATAGACGAACCAATAGTCGCGGGCTTCCAGGCTGGTTTTGATTCTCGTGCGTTCATAGGAGGCAAAGTCGGGCGTGAGGGGGTAGACGTGGTTGCGTTTTGCCTCCTGGTCGAACAGCGCCTGCAACTGCGCGAGCTTGGCCGGATTCTTTGTTGCGAGATTCTCTTGCTCATTGAAGTCCCGTTCGACGTTGTACAACTCCCAGACATCTTTATCAAAGGGGGAAAGGTTGTTGTTGTACTGCCAGGGTTCCTTGCGATGCACGACCACGGCCTTCCAGCCGTTGGCCACGATTCCCCGATTGCCAAAAAGCTCGAAATACTGGGTCGGATGACGGGTTGGGGTGGCGGGCTGGGTGAATGCGTAGCGCATGCTGACGCCATCGATTGGCTGTTGCTTCACACCGTCGATTACCGATGGTGGCTCCACTCCTACCAGATCCAGAAGGGTCGGCATGATGTCATTGAGGTGATGGAATTGGCCGCGAACCTCTCCCCGCCTCTGGATGCCTGCCGGCCAGGAGACAATCATCGGCTCCCGCACGCCACCGTAGTGGACCTGGGTCTTGTAGTAGCGGAATGGTGTGTTGCCCGCCACGGCCCAGCCCGCCGGATATTCCGGGTAGGTGGCGGGGCCGCCCCAGTCCTCAAGATGCTTGAGGTTTTCTTCCGTGCTGGTCTGTAGCCCATTGCTGAAGCGCCATTCGTTGAAGGCGCCTTTCATTCCTCCGCCAGCACTGGCCCCATTGTCGGACGTTACGATGATGATCGTGTTGTCGAGCTGCCCCATCCGCCGTAACTCGGCAATGATGCGTCCGAATTCATGGTCGGCATGGGTAAGCTGGCCGGCCATGGCTTCCATGGAACGGCTGGCGACGCGACGCTCATCGGTATTGAGGGAATTCCAGGTGGGAATGTTGGCGGGCCAGGGTGGCAGGCTCACGTCCTGCGGAATCAGACCTTGCGCTTTCTGCCTAGCCAGAGTCTCTTGCCGCATTTTTTCCCAACCGGCGTCGAAACGTCCGCGATAGCGGTCGATGTATTCGCGGGGTGCGTGATGGGGGGCATGGGAGGCTCCGGAAGCCCAGTAGAGTAAAAAGGGCTGGTCCGGCCTGGCGCCTTTTTGCTGATGGATGAGTTCGATGGCCTTGTCGGCGAGATCAGTAGTCAGGAAATAGTCAGACCGGCCCTTCGCAGGCTCGACCGGCGTGTGGTCGCTCCAGAGAATGGGATGAAAATGATCCATGTCAGCATAGAGAAAGCCGTAGAAGCGGTCGAAGCCCTGGCCACTGGGCCAATGCTCATAAGGGCCTGCCGGATTGATTTCGGTCATCGGCAGCTGATCCCATTTGCCCAAGGCCCAGGTGGCATAGCCATTCATTTGGAGAATCCGGGCCATGCTGCCGGCGCTGGATGGAATCTTGGCCGTGTATCCCTCGTCGTCCGAACGAAATCCGGCATGGTTGCCGAGGGAAACCGCGTGATGGTTGCGGCCGGTGAGTAGGGCGGCACGGGACGGAGAACAAAGTGCCGTCGAGTGGAAATTGTTGAAGCGCAGTCCATTGGAGGCAAGGGCGTCAAGGGTCGGTGTTTCCACTGGACCGCCAAAGACGCCCGGCTGACCGAAGCCGACGTCATCCATCAGCCAGATCAGGATATTAGGACGCTTGGCCGGACTTTGCGGCGATTGGGTGTCCGCCGCGAAACACGCATTGCCGAAAAGAACCAGGCAGGTGCACAGCAAGGACAAACCCGTGAAAAGACGGAGTTGGGAAAGCAGGGGGGCAGTTTTCATCGGTCTTTCGCTATTCGAGGAGATGGTGAAGTGTCGGCGGCTCCATGCCACTTGCCGATCGACGGGGAAGCGCAGATGGAGGCAGGGACGGGATGATCTCCGATCCCTGCACGATCAACGTTTCACCACTTGTAGTTCACGGAGATTCCGTAGGTTCTCGGTTCCTGCCAGTTGGCGGTCATTGATGTGCCGACATCGATTTTCTGGATCGGATTCTTCTCATCGGTCAAATTTTTGATCCAGATCGAAACATCCGCCTTACCAGGCCCCCCGACCGGAATGTCGGCCAGCAGCAGGCGCGCATTCAGGTTTCGAATGGCGGGTAGGTCATCGAGTCCCACCACATAGCTCCCGCCTGCATTGGCTGCAGTCAGGCTCTTGTTGACCGCGTACAAGTTCATCTTGGCGGTGTAGGTATAGTCAAGGATGGCGCGCAGAGTTCCCCACGCAGTCCTGGCTAGGCGGCCGTCCAAAGTCAGGTTGAAGGTGTGCTTGGGCGCATAGGGGGGAAGCCGGTTACCGGCAGTGTCGATCAGAGGTCTACCAGCAATGTTGAGGGCATTGTCGATATATTCGTCAAACTTGGCGTCGAGATAGCCATAATTTCCCTGTAATCTCCAACCGTCCGTCAACTGGAAGGCGCCTTCCAGTTCAATGCCCTTGTACGTAGCTTTACCTGCGTTAGTCAACACCGAAACACTGGTGCCGGGAAGCAGTTGGGTGATGTGGAGATCGGTAAGCTTGTTCCGGAAGTAAGCTGCACTAACCTGGGCACGGTTATCCAGGAGCGATGATTTCACGCCTACTTCCATGGATAGCGAGCGTTCAGGATTGAAGGGGGTCCTGAGCGCAGCGATATTGGTATTCTCGGCGCTGAATCCCCCGCTCTTGAATCCTCTCGCGACGCGGGCATAAAGATTGGTGGTTTCGGTCATCTTGTAGCCCAGAGCGGCTACTGGCGTGTTTGCGCTCCAGGATGCGTCATAGGATGTCATGGGCACGACTTCCGCGACAAAGGGGCCGTCATACCCGGAAGTGCGGAAACGGTGGGTCCAGCCGCTCTTCTTCTCTGTGGTGTGGCGCATGCCGAATGTCGCGGTCAGGGCTTCCGTTACTTTGTAGTCGAGTTGGCCGAACCAAGCCTTGGCGTCGGTCTTGACACCATAGTCGCTATGCATCATAGGTAAGCCGAACACGCTGAAATCCTGCGGCCCCAGTGTCGTGCCATCATCCTTGAAGGAATACAGGCCGAGAACATAGTTCATACGCTCGGTGTTGCCAATCCATTGCAGCTCGTGGGAGTCGGATTTGTATTTCGTATGCCGCTGATAATATCGCGCCGCGCCCACGCTGGTGGTAGGCGACGTGGCCACCGAAAGCAAGTCAGTACCACTGCCGGAGTTGCCGTCGTCGTAATCCATGTCACGTTTCGCATAGATGTACTTGATCTCATTTTTCTGGTTGAGCTGATGGCTAACGGTTAGGGCATGGCCGTCTGTCTTGATGCGTTCAAAAATAGGATAGCCGGCAGGCGAGCCGGCAGACTTGGGTCGGTCCGTTGTTACGAAGCCTTCCAGTGCAGTGCGTAAGGCTCCCGCAGCCGGTGTTCCCGCCCATCCCCTTAGACTGTAAAGGCTGTTAACCGGTGGTGTACCATCAGTTTCCGAATGATCGAATTTGTAGTCGACCTTGGTGTGGTTGCTGATGTCCATCCTGGCCGCCAGTTGGAAGGCCTCCTTGTCACGCTTGCCGAAGTCGCCTACTCCGGACGTAGTGTTTTTCACCCAGCCATCCTGATCCTCCTTGCGGTAGCCAAGCTTGATGCTAAAAAGGCCCATTTTCGGCAGGTCGATGACGGCCTTTTCCACAGTGCGCCCGTAGTTGCCGACCTCGAGTCCCACCGTACCGCCGAATTCGCCGGAAGGTTTGCGGGAGATGAAATTCACAGCGCCACCCTCGGTGTTACGTCCGAACAAGGTACCTTGCGGCCCCCGCAGTACCTCAACCCGTTCCAGATCGATGATGTCGAAGATGCCTCCCTGGGCCTTGCCTATATAGACGCCGTCCACGTAAGTGCCGATCGGCGGGTCCATCCAGATGGCCGGCTGGCCGGTCACGCTACCGCGAATAGCGATGGTGGTGATGGAATTGCTACTAGGGTTGTTGCGAAACATCAGGTTCGGCGCCAGTGAATTGAGGCCGCTTACGCCGTCGATGCCTCGTGTTTCCAGTTGGGCGCCGGAAATTGCTGTGATAGAAATAGGTACATCCTGAAGTTTTTCCTGGCGTTTCTGGGCAGTGACCACCACCTCCTCCAGCCTAGTCTCAGAACGAGCGCCGTCGGAAAAAGCGGTTGCCACGAGGATGGATAGCAGGCGTACGGCGTATTTCTGAACCACGGTCTTCTGCATTTTTTTCTCCTTGATATTGATATGTGTGCTGCGCCGGATTACTGATGCATGGTGCTGTGCTGTGTGGCGATGCTCCTCCACGACCCAGGCAGTCCTAGCCTGCGAATTTCTTTCGATGTTTTCCGTGAGGTTTATCGGAGTGGATGGGTACTATCCACGCTGTTCTTTGCTGCCGATCTCCCCGCCAAACGACCGAAGAAGGTGCCTTCCCCAATCTGGATGCCGCTGGTGCCGCAGGACTGGGCGCTTAGACAGGAGGTGGCTCGGCCGGCCGCATAGAGACCGGGGATCGGACAGCCGTCCATGTCCAGCACCTCTCCACTTGGACGGGTGTGCAGGCCGCCAAGGGTGAAGGCGCTGTAGGGGGCGCCCCCCGCGAGGCCGCAATCAAAGGCTGCGTAAGGCCCCTTATCCAGGGGTTTGAGATGTTCTGCCTGCTTTCCGAACAAAGGATCTCGCCCTTGCGCAGCATGAAAATTGTAGGTTTCCACCGTATCCTGGAGGCAGAACTGGGGCAGGCCCAGCTCGATCTCCAATTCCTCGATGGTTTCGGCGGCGGCAACCAAGCGCACGCCGGGAAACCGGGGCTTGTCATAGATATTGTTGTCCACGATCAGGTACATGCGGCTGTTCTCGTGGAGTACGGCGAATTCGCCGATGCGCTTGTGGTTGACGTCCTCATTGATGAAGCGCTGGCCGTGTTCATTGACCAGGATGCCCTTGATGAATTTCAGAGGCATCAGGACCGGGCAGGTATAAGCGATGGCATTCATGTTGATGCACTCGCCACCGGCGGCCTGGCCGAGCTGGATGCCGCTTCCGTCGTCGGTACCGCAGCCCAGGGGGGGCAGTGGACGAGCCTGGGGTGCGTAACGGGCCACCATGACCGGATTGTAAATAAAGCCACCCGTGGTCAGGATAACGCCACGTCTGGCCCGGTAATGGCGCAACTCTCCAGCGATTTTCGCCGCGCAGCCGACCACGCGGCCCCGGGCCGACTTGATCAAGGCGACGCAGCGTGCATCCATTACCCGCTCGGCGCCGGCGACGAGCAGTGCCTGCTGCATCTTTTCCATCAGCAGCCGGCCGCCGGTGCTGCTTCCCTCGATTTCCGGCTTGTGCCCGCGGGGTGCGGGCCGGGCCAGGGTGTTGTAGGGGTGGGTTTTCTCGCTGCCTGAGTACCAGAGGCAGTCGTCGGTCCAGGGTTCGAAATTGTGCTGCCAGTAAGAATGCTTGAACGGCACCCCCAGCGCCGAGACCCACTGAAAATGCTCCAGACTGCCATCGCAGTAGAGGCGGATTTTTTCCAGGTCCGGTGCGATTCCCGTAGAGGCGGCCAGGTACTTGAACATCTCCTCGGCGTTGTCCTCGAAGCCGTTGGCCCGCTGCACGGGCGTTCCGCCGCCGAAATAGAAGTTTCCGCCCGACATGGCTGAAGTGCCGCCGCCGCCGCTGGTCCACTCCAGCACCAGGGTATGGGCGCCGGCGCGTGCCGCCTCGATGGCGGCGGCCGCACCGGCGCAGCCCAGACCGATGACCAGAACCTCCGTTTCCCCGTCCCAGCGGGGAACGCTTCCCTCGGCGATTATCCGCGGCGTTGTTGCAGGAATCGCAGCCCCAGTGTTGCCGGCCTTGGCCTCGGGCAGCAACTCTAGGGCCGCAGTGGCGGCTACACCCTTGAGGATGTTGCGCCGTCTTTTGTCATTGCTCATGACACTCTCCAGGAGACGCCGTTGATCGGGGCCATGGAAGGTTCAATCCCAGGCCAACGCATACATTTCATAGGTCTGGAGATTCCGCTCCTTGTTGAGATAGCCCTTGCCGACGACCTGGGTGCGATTAAGCCAGCGATACTTCTCAACGGCATCATCGACCTCGATGCGCCCCGACATGATCACCGGATGCTTGCCCTCCATGTGCAGTGGCATGTCCGTCCGCACCAAATAGTCGAGGAACAATTTGATTCCATCGGCATCCTCAAGCAGCACACGGACGTTCACCTGTGCCACGCTCGGCCCCTTCTGGTAGGTTCCGTTCGCCCAGAGGCTCTTGAGCTTGAACAGCTCACAGTTCCATTCCACGCGTTTCATCTCGGTTGCAGACCGATTCCAGATCGGTCCATTGAAGCTCCAGGAGCCGGCGGTATGCAGGGCCAACGTCCCGAGCGGCTTGAGTTTCAGTCCCATGTCCTGGCTCCTTCCATCGCCTTCCTTTGCTTCAGCCGGTTTGACTAGCCCGGTGGCGGTACCCAGCAGGGCAATGGGAGCCACGCCCAACAGCGTCGCGCTGATCGCACGCCTTCTGCCCGGACTTTTCACTTCCATGTTGATTGCCCTTAAAAAGTTGATAGATGTCGGGGGATGCGGTGTGCGCCAAATCCCGGTACGTGTGTGCACATCATGAGAACGTACGGACGCCGCAACAACACCCATATGGGTGTACATGGGAAGCATCCCGACAGAAGCGGCCTCAAATAAGCTGATTCAGATTTCGTTACCGGAACCTTGTCCGGTGTGGTGACCGCAGCTCAGAGGGCCGCGATGGTGTCGAGCAGGATGCTGACCAGATGGGATTGGCGTGTGGCGCCGGTCTTGCTGAAAATGCTTTTCAACCTGGATTTTGCCGTGTTGCGGGTGATGCCCAGTGCCGAGCAGGCCTCGTTGATATTGTTGCCCGCGGCGAGGGAGGCGCACAATGTGGCCTCCGCCGGAGTGAGATTGAACAGCTTGCTCAAGGTGTCCTGGGAAGGGCATGTCTTCTGCTCCGGGTCCCGCAGAAAAACCTCGACTGCTGGCCGGCGCTTGCCATCCCCCCGTTCCACCCGGGGGATGGATTTGATGAGCACGCTCAAATTCTGGTGACCAGCTTTTCTGGGCATGAAGACGGCCTCGGTCACCGACGGGATTGGCCGCTTCCTGTCTTCGAGTGCCTTGTTCAACAGGACCTGAAGGCGCCGCCCCTGGGTGGTGGGGCTTACCTGCAGGCTGCCTTCCTGTTCCCATATGCCGTCGCGCCGGGACAGTATTTCCGCGGCCACGTCGTTGCGGGTCATGATCTTCCCGGTATCGTCCAGCAGGATGGAGCCCAGCTGAATCCGGTTCAGGGTATTGGCGTAGAGCTTGCGTTCGGTATCAATCTGACAAAGCCGGAAATACAGTTGTACGGACCGCTTGAAATGGGAAACCAGCAACTGCAGCAGCGCTTTGTTTTCCGCAGTGAATGGGCCGGCATCCGGGGACCGGCAGACCCGTATCCGGCATTCTGTTTCATCATCGGTATAGAAGTCGGCGCCCATGGCATAGCGGATATCCCTGGGAACGTAATACTCATGATAGAAATCACCGTTGAGGAAGGTTTCTTCGCCCAGCCATTCTTCCACCGTTAATACTTGCTCGGGTGGAAGGTGGCGGAAAGTGTCGAGGAAATAGTAGTAGAAACTCCCATAGATGTTGCTGGATATCCGTGTCCCCCGGCTGTTGGAGTTAATTGCGAAGGCTGGTTCATCCATGGAGGCCGGACGCAGCACCACGCCCGTTGCATTGCTGTGGAGCCGGCGCCGCAGCCAGTCGAGGATGCTGAACCAAGGGACGGGCTCCAATAGACCTTCATAGACCAAGCCGACCAGCGCAGCCAGAGCGTTCTGGTCGGAGAGGTCAGCGTCTATGGGCAATGAATCGGGTTCGGCGTTGCTCATGGTCAAGATCAGGACGGCAGAAGTTCCTGTGGATTTCGGCACGGAAAAGCCAACTTGATTTTGCAGCAAATTTTGTCCCCTGTGACATCGCCGTTGGGAGTTTTAAGGCGAACGGCCGAAGGCCGCCTTGGCGGCCCCTCCAGGATTCAGGGCGCGGGAGAGGGCCTGATCAGCCTTTTCCCCTGGAATTGGATTGGAAGGGTTAGACCTGCGCCAGGTGATTGACTGCCCGATAGCCAAATACCATCCCGGGACCGATAGTGCCCCCGGCGCCACCATAGACCCGACCCAGGGGAGCCGCGGCGTTGTTGCCGATGCAGTAGAGCCCAGAAATGGGTGTTCCCCCCTGATCGAGTACCTGGGCGTCCTCGGTAACCGCAGGCCCCCCCCTGGTGCCTGTGTCGCCGGCATCCAGGCGTACCGCATAGTAGGGTCCCTGGTCGATGGCGACCAGGCAGGGATTGGGCTTGATGCCGCAGATAGACCAATAGCGGTCGTAGGCGCTCTCCCCTCGGTGAAAATCCAGATCCACGCCAGTTTTGGCATAAGCGTTGTTCTTCCGCACGGAATCCATCAGTCCTTCGGGATCGACACCGATCTGGCGCGCCAGACCCTCCAGGGTGTTGTCCTTGAAGACGAAATCGCCGAACCATTCCGGAGGCACCTTGCTGTCTGGCATTGCCGAGGCGGGCAGGAGGGGGCCAATGGGACAATTCTTGCGATACTTGGCGTCAAAGACCATCCAGGCCGGGATACAGCCTCCGTTCCTGGCGTGATCGGCATACATGGCATCGACAAAGCGGTCGTAGGAGATGGTTTCGTTGACGAAGCGCCGTCCCTGCTGGTTGACGATGACGCTGCCACCGAAACCCCGCTCCGCGAAAATGGCCTGCTGCCCTTGCTGGGGAGCCTCAGGCGCGCGCACCGTGGGTGTTCCCCAGATCATGTGCATATTGTCGAGCCTGGCGCCGATCGCCTCGGCAGCGCGGATGGTGTCGCCGGTGTTGAGGCCTTTCGGCGTGCAGGCCCACTCCTGGCGGCTGGGTTGGGGAAGGTATTTGTCACGCATCTCCTGATTCCGCTCGAATCCGCCGGCGGCCAGGATTACGCCGCGTTGTGCGCGCAAGGTGATCGGGCGGCCTTCCCGACGGGCGATGACACCCACGACCCGGCCATCCTCACGGATCAGCGATTCCAGAGGGCAGTTGAGCCAGAGCGGGATATCGCGCGCCAGCATGGCGTGGCGCAGGCCACCGATCAGGGCATTGCCCAGGCACAGCCGCCGGTCCCGCTTGGTCTTGAAGCGCCAGGGCAGATCCAGGTAGTAACGAAACAATATCTTCAGCACGATCCAGAGCCAGCCCGGAGCTTTGGTGGCCATGACATTGGACTCCGGGATCGTCATGCCGATCCCCATCAGGGTCACGCCGGGATGGGAGGGCCGCAGTTTGTGGATTTCCTCCCCCAGCAACGCGCCGTCAAAGGGCACCGGTTCCATGGCCCGCCCCATGTCCAGGGCGCACGGCACGTCCGGATAGTAGTCGGCGTAGCCGGTGCTGACCTGGTAGCGCAGCGCTGTCTTGTCGTTGACGAAACGGATCATCTCCTTGGCGGAATCCAGGTAAGCGCGAATCTTGCTGTCCGTCGTGGTGCCGGCGGCAGCGGTTTTCATGTAAGTGAAGGCCGATTCGTAGCTGTCCTCGACCGCGCCGTTCAGGGGAATCCAGAGGGCGCCACCCGAGGTGGCGGAGGTGCCGCCGTACTGGTCGCTCTTTTCGATCACCAGTACCTTCATACCCAGATCGTGGGCTCTCACCGCGGAGAGCAGGGCTCCACCGCCAGACCCCACCACGATCACATCGTATTCGTTGTCTTCAGCCATCGATTGATTCCTCCAGGTTTGTGGTCATTGTTGTTTCGATTTTCAAAAGCCCTACATTCCGCGATAGACCGGCTTGCGTTTTTCCAGGAAGGACAGGGTGCCTTCCTTGGCATCCAGGGTGGAGGCCACGGCCACACCGGCATGGCCCTCGTAGTCGAGGATTTCCTCCAGGGTGCTGACCTGGGACATGTGGATCATGCGCCGCGCCATGTCCACCGCCACCGAAGCCCGCTGGGCCAGCAGCTTGGCGTACTCGAAGGCCGCCGCGAAAGCCTGGCCTTCGGGCACCAGTTCGTCCAGCAGGCCCAGGGCCTTGCATTCCTCGGCCTTGAACACCTTGGCCGTCTCCACCATCATCAGAGCGTTGGAGAAGCCCACGATGCGGGGCAGAAAATAGGACAGGCCGCAATCCGGCGCCACGCCGATGTTGGTGAAGATCGCTGCCATCTTGGTGGTGGTGTCGCCGAAACGACGGTCGCAGGCGATGGAGTAGGCCAGGCCGGCACCCACCGCATGGCCCTGGATGGCCACGATCACCGGCTTATCCACCGCCACCAGCTGCCGCGTCACCTCGAAGAAGGGACCGCCCGGCGTCTTGCGCTGGGAACGGGGGATGGGACGGGAAGGGTCGGAGGTGCCGGGAATCGGCCGCTCACTCTCCCCGCAGATGAAGTTCACATCGGCGCCGGAGCAGAAGGAACGGCCGGCACCGTTCAACAGGATGGTGCATACCTCGTCGTGGAAGCGCAGCCTGTGGAGCAGGCCGGAAAGCTCCTCGGCCAGTTCCCAGCTGATGGCGTTCAGCTTGTCGGGACGGTTCAGGGTGATGATGCCCACCTTGTCCTCGACGCGGAACTGGAGGTAGCTGAATTCCTCGGCCATGGCCGTTCTCCCATTTAACGTGCAACGCGGAACAATTTTGCGAATCCCCCCAACACCACCCCCGTCATTCCGGCACAGGCCGGAATCCAGCAAACCGCCGATCCGGAACCCGGCATGCGCCGGGGAGGCGCTTGTCGTCGTGACCGTTAACGGAATTGGGGAATGATTTCCTTGTCGTACCACTCGACCCATTCCAGGCACTGATCCAGGGTGTCGGTATTGGGCGGCCGCACCTGGACCGAGGTGGCGCCGGCCTTCTGCAGCCCTTCGATCTCCCGCAGGACGCCGTCCCGGTCGGCGGCAATCTTGGTCTCTCCGTAGGCGACGTGATGGTCGTCTTGAGCGTAGGCCGTGGTGGTCACCAGAATCTCGAAGCGGTCGGCCTTCTCCTGGTACTCGGGCAGGCTCTTCATGTACTGGATGCACTCGGGCAGATTCTCCGCCGTCACCAGCCAGGGGATCCAGCCGTCGCCGAGTTGCGCGGCGCGCCGCATGGCCGGCTTGGAGTTGCCGCCGATGAAGATCGGAGGATGGGGCTTCTGGATCGGCTTGGGCTCGATCACCACGTTCTTGAACTTGACGAACTCGCCGTCGAAGCTTGGCATGTCCGAAGTCCAGGCTTCTTTCAGGGCCGCGATGTATTCGTCAGTGATCTTGCCACGCTGCTCAAAGGGGACATTCAGCGCCTCGAACTCCTTCTCCAGGTGGCCCACGGCCGTCCCCAGGGTGAAGCGGCCGCCGGCAATGAATTCCATGGTGGCGATCTGCTTGGCCAGCAGCAGGGGATGCCGATAGGGTAGCGCCAGGATGTAGGTCAGCATGTGGATGCGCTGGGTGGCGCCCATCAGCACCGCCGCGCCGGACATGCCCTCGATGAAGCGGCTGCCCATGTGTTCCACCATCTCGTTGGGCATCACCACGTGTTCGGGAATGGTCAGCCAGTCCCAGCTCAGGCTGTCGGCCTTGCGGGCATAGCGGAGAATTTCCGCGCCGCCGGAGGTTCTTTCCCAGGGTGCCACGACCGGGGGATAATTTTCCAGGCCAAGGGTTGCCAGTGCGAATTTCATAGGGTGTTCCTTACGCAGAGTCAGAATGATTGAGGGGGAGGGCAGCGAAAGCCTCGGCAAAGATGCGGCGCGATGTACGGGGATCGATGTTCATCCGGCTTTTATCCAGCACGGCAGCACCACGTCTTCGGCAACGGTGCGGAAGGCCACCCGCACCGGATCGCCGACGGAGAGCGGCTGGTGAACGGTGTCGTTGATGGCGCCCTCATCTTCCTGGAGCAGATTGCCCACCAGGCGCAGACCGGGGTGGTCGTCCAGTTCCACCAACACCATTTGGTAGGGCGCGTAGGGCTGATAGGCTGGCAACAGGGGAGGATGGACCGTGACGTAGGACCAGACCCGGCCCGTTCCAGCCACCTCGTTCCAGGCCAGGGCTCCATGGCAGCGTGGGCAATGGACTCGAGGCGGGTAATAGCTTGCCACGCAGGCAGCGCAATGCTGGACTACCAGTCGTTTCTCTCGTGCAGCCTGCCAGAAGGGCCCATCCACGGGGTCGTCGGTATCCGGCAGAACCCAATTCCCGGTGCTCATCTCAATTCCTCAGCAACAGGGCGCTGGTAGGCGTGGCATCGCACGAAGTCACCAGGCAGGAGCGAGCGCCAGGCACCGGATTGACCGCTTCGCCCCGCAATTGGCGCACCCCTTCCGTAACCAGATTAAAGCCGTGCACATAGGCTTCCGACAGGCTGCCCCCGGCGGTATTCACTGGCAACCGCCCCCCTCGCACGGAAATCCCGCTAGAGGAAACGAAGTCCGCCGCCTCGCCGCGACCGCAGAAGCCGTAGGCCTCCAGGGAAAACAGAATCAGGGAAGAGAATGCGTCATAAAACTGGGCGACATCGACATCCTCGGGTCTGATATCGGAGCGCTGCCAGAGATTGCGCGCCGCCACGGCCGAGCCTCCCGAGAACGGATCAGCGACAAAGACGTTGGGCATGTTCTGCTGCCCGCTGGCCAACCCCTGGGACCAGGCATGGATATAGACGGGTTTGCGCCGGCAGTCCCGTGCCCGGTTGCGGCGGGCCAGCACCAGGGCCACGGCGCCGTCGGTCTCCAGGCAATTGTCGAACAGACAGAGTGGATCGCTGACCAAGCGGGCCTGCAGGTAATCCTCCAGGGTCAGGGGCCGGCCCCGCATCATCGCCCTCGGGTTTTCCAGGGCATGCTCCCGCAGGGTGACGGCGATCCTGCCCAGGGTCGTCCGGTCGGCGCCGTACTCGTGGAAATAGCGCCGCGTCAGCAAGCCGACCTCGTCCACCGGCCGCAACAGGCCCCAGGGCTGGGACCATTTCCAGTGGGTCGATACCCGGGGCGGTGTCTGGGCCCAGAAGCGGGAAGCCTTGCCGCTGCGCTTGCGGGCGCGCCACACCACCGCCACGTTGGCCTGGCCGGCGGCAATGGCCATGGCCGCCTGGCCTACGGCGGCACAACCGGCGCCGCCGCCGAAATTGACCCGACTGAAATAACTGAGGTCGCCGAAGCCCATGCTGCGGGAGAACTCGAATTCCGGCGTTTCCTCCATGGTGTAGCAGGCCAGGGCATCCACTTCGCTGGCCTCGATGCCGGCATCATCAAGGGCTCGTCCGATGGCGGTGCAACCCAGTTGCAGTTCGCTCTCGGTAAAGCCCTTGCCGAAGGCTGTCTCGCCGATGCCGACGATGGCGACCTCATCCTTCATGGGGGACTTTCTGCGCCATCGTGAGCGGAGCTCCGCTCACGCCGAGGCCCTTTGCCGATTGAGGGCCAAATCGTTGGGCGGGTTGTATTCGCAGCGGGTCCCGGACGGATCGTAGATGTAGGAAGAGCAAGCGTTGCAGGCATCACATGGGGATACAGTCACTTCGCCGTTGCGGAATTTATTGATCAGCCCGGAATCCTGGATCAGTGCCCTCGCCATGACCACGCAGTCGAAGCCCTCCCCCATGGCGGTCTCCGCGTTGGCCAGGGATTTGGCTCCCCCCAGGTAGCCCAGGGGCATCTTCACCGCCGCCCGGATCTGGCGCGAGTACTCCAGGAAATACATTTCCCGAAAAACCATGTTCTTGGGGTTGGACATCAGGGCGAGCCTGAGCATCAGGCGGTTGACGGGACTCTTGACCGTCCGGGCGAAGTGCTTGTACTGGAAGGGGCTGCCGAACATGAACCAGTTGGATTCGACATTGCGCCCACCAGAGAGCACCAGCATGTCGGCCCCCGCCGCTTCCAGCACTTTGGCGGTGACCATGCCATCTTCCACCGTGGCGCCGCCAGGCACGCCATCCGCCACATTGATCTTGGCGATCACCGCCATCTCCTTGCCCACCGCCGCTTTCACCGCTGCCAGCACCCGGGCCGGAAAGCGGGCACGGTTCTCGGCGCTGCCGCCGTAGCGGTCCTTGCGCTTGTTGGACAGGGGAGAAATGAACTGGTTGAGCAGGTAGCCGTGACCCATATGGAGTTCCACGGCATCGAAACCGGCTTCTCGGCAGATCCTGGCGGCGTCGACGAATTCGCCGGTCACCTGGGACATGTCGCTCTCGTTCATGGCCCGTCGGAAATAGTTGCCTCGCAACAGGCCCGCCTTGTTGATACCCGAGGACGCGCTCATGGTCGGCCCCTTCACCTTGAGGGCGGTGACGAAGGAGCCGCCATGGGTGATCTGCATGGAAATCCTGGCGCCCTCGGCATGGACTCCATCGGCCAGCGCCTTCAGGTCCGGCAGGATTTCCCGTCGGATCCAGATCTGGTTGGGCAGGGTGCGCCCCACCTTGCTGACCGCGCCGTAGGCCACCGTGGTCATGCCAACGCCGCCGGCCGCCAGGTCCCGATGGTGTTTGACCAGGGCTTTCGATGGCCCACCGTTCCAGCACATGGCCTCGTTGGCGCCGGATTTGATGAAGCGATTGGGCAGGGTGATGGGGCCGATCTGAACAGGGCTGAAGGGTGATGGTGTGGGCATGAACCTCTCCGGAAGTTTTCGAACTGCTCCAGGCCGCCTACGAAATGGCCTTCAACGAGGACAAAAGGCAAGCTGCGGGCCAACAAGGAATCGGAACGCCGTCGGCGCAAGCAGGGCGATCATGTAAATTTCTCGGCTTCGGAACAACTCCCATATGGGTGTACCGCGGCATGACCGGCGTCTTGGGGGGCTGTGTTGATCGACTTATTCCGGCAGGCCGAGAACGCGCTTGGCGATGATGTTGAGCTGCACCTCGGAACTACCCCCGGCGATGGAAAGGCCCTTCACGTTCAACCACTGTTTGGTGGCTTCCAGTTCCTCCTCGTCGAAGCCTGTGCTTTCCCAGCCCAGGCCCCGCAGGCCCAGGGCGGCCACCATGGTTTCGGCACTGCGCTTGCCAGTCTCGGCAGAGTGGTACTTCATGGTGGAACTCAGGTTGAAGACATCCCGGCCGCCCTTCATCATTTCGACGATACGCTGCTGGGTCAGACTCTGGACCTGGGCTTCGATTTCCAGGGCCGCCACCTTGTCCCGCAGCACTGGATCGGCGATGCGCCCCGATGGGTCGCCCTGGGCTCGCTGGGCCACAGGTAACAGGGCGGGTCCCGGCATCAGATTCAGTTCGGCGAACTTGGACATGGCCTTGCGCTCGTATTGGAGCAGGCGCTTGGCCAGGTTCCATCCCCCGTTCAGGGAACCCACCATGTTGTGCAATGGCACCTTCACATTGTCGAAGAAAACCTGACAGAAGCTCGACTCCCCGCTGATCAAGGTAATGGGGCGCACCGTGATACCCGGCGACCTCATGTCGATCAGCACCATGGTTATGCCCTGCTGCTTGCTGCCTTCGTTGCTGGTGCGCACCAGGGCATACATGTAGTCGGCGGCATAGGCGTTGGAAGTCCAGATCTTGGAGCCGTTGACGATGAGTTCGTCACCCTCGCGGACTGCGGCGGTTTTCAGGGAGGCCAGGTCGGAACCGGCATTGGGCTCGCTGAAGCCCTGGCACCAGCCCATTTCGCCCCGGGCCGTCGGCGGCAGGAAGCGTCGTTTCTGTTCCTCGCTGCCGAATTCCAGCAGCACCGGGCCGATCATCCAGATTCCCAGGCTGACGACGGGCGGGCGGCAGCCCAGGCGGGCCTGCTCGATTTCCAGAATCCGCACCTTGGCCGGGTCGAGGCCGCCGCCTCCGAATTCCTGGGGCCAATCGGGGGCGAACCAGTCCTTATCCCTCATGCGCTCGAACCACAGGCGCTGGTCCTCGCTCCGGAATTCCATCCTGCTGGAAGCCAGGGGCAGTTCGCCCTCTCCCGGCGGTTTGCGCAGGGAAGGGGGATAGTTGGATTCCAGCCAGGCACGCACTTCGGCGCGAAATTCGTCCAATGCGGTCAATGCATATCCCCCAGGGCAACCGAGTTCTTCAGGTAACGCAGCACCAGCGCCAGGAGGTCCTCGGCATAGCGCTCATCGAAGATCGACTCGGGGCAATGCTGAAGGCTGGCGTGGACGGTGCCATTGATGATATCCACGACGAATTTTGCCGCCCTAGCATGATCGTCGATGCGCAGGTCGGCCCCATGGCGTTTCAGGACGAAAGGCAGCCAGCGGGCCGTCGTCATGCAGCGGTCGGGAAATTTATCGACCATGTTGGCCTCGAAGTTGTAGCGCCAGTGGATTTCCAGGTAGTAATCCTTCAGGAACCGATAGAGCTTGCGATGGCGACCAAGATTGCCCTGGACGATGAAGCGTAACGTTTCATCCAGGGACTCGCGGGCAAGCCGCAGGGTCTGCTCCGCGAGTGGCTCCAACTGGCCCAACTCTGTCATCAGCAATTCGTTGCAGATATCCGCGACGATGGCGTACTTGTCCGGGTAGTACTGATAAATGCTGCCGACGCTCACTCCGGCGACTTCAGCAATGTGATTCGTCGTCAGCCGGCTTGCGCCCTCCCTTTCCAGGATTCTCAGCCCCGCCTCGCGAATCACGGATATGGTGAATTCTGCCCGGGACTGGACAGGACTCCTGCGGCGGGTAACAGACTGTAGTGACATGGCGTCCTGTGTCGATGGTGATCCAGGTATTCAATCCGGTAGCCGGGCCCGAGAACCCGTCTCAGGCCGCGGCGAATCGGTCGAAGACATCGAGGGCTTCCTCGACGATGTCGGACAGAATCTGGCGCGCCGGCTTCATTTCCTTCACGTAATGGATGCCCTGCCCCGCCGCTTCGGTCATCAGGTCCTTCCTCTGGTAGTCCAGGGAGCCCTGAATGTAGTTGGCTGAGAGCAGGGACTGGAGCGGGGGCTTCAGAGGTTCGGGGGCGGATTCGCTGAGCCACTCGTCGTGCCAAGGGGAGCGGGTGGTGCGCATGGTGTAGCCGGAGATGCAGTCGGAGTAGACCGTGTCGTCGGTCTCGGCCTCGATCAGGCGCTCCTTCAGGGGCAGATTCACGTCGGACTCCCGGGAGGCCAGCCACAGGGAGCCGGTCCACACCCCATCGGCGCCCAGGGCCAGGGCGGCGGCCAGGTGGCGGCCGGTGGTCACGCCGCCGGCGGCGATCACCGGCACCCCGGCTGGACGGCAGATATCCACCACCTGGGGCACGATGGAGAAGGTGCCGATGTTGCCGGTGTGGCCGGCGGCATCATAGCCCTGGGCGATGATCACATCGGTGCCGGCCTCGATCTGCCTCTTGGCCTGGCGGGGCTTGCCCACCAGACCCCAGACTTGCATGCCCAGCTCATGGGCGCGCTTCAGCAGGAAAGCGGGGGAGCCCAGGCCAGAGGCGAACACCGGCACCCGCTCGTCGAAAATGACTTCCAGCTGGTCCAGGGCGCGCTTGTGGTCGAGGCCGCCCCAGACATGGATCGCCGGCGGGATCTTCGGCTCGGGCACGTTGTATTTCTTGGCGATCATGCGCTCGAAGTCCCGATGCTCCTGGGGAATCATGGCCAGCAATTCTTCCAGGCTCTTTTCTTCCGGCACGGAAGACGGCAGTACCAGGTCAATACCGAAAGGCTTGCCGCCAATGCGTTCCTTGATCCACTTGATGTCGGCGGCGATCTGGTCGGGGGTGTGCAGGGCCTCGCCCAGCACAGCAAAACCGCCAGCATTGATCACGGCGACGGCGACGTCCTTGCAGTGGGTGAAGGCGACGACGGGATACTCGATGCCCAGTTTCTCGCACAGTTGCGTATGCAGCGGACCGCTCATGATGGTTCCTCTATGACAGTTTTGACAGGGGGATTGCCGCATCTGCGATGCCGGCGGCTCATCCCCGTTGATGGATCAGTTTCCAGAGCCGATGGGGCGAGGCCGGTGTTTCCCGAGACTGGATTCCCAGGGGCGCCAGGGCGTCATTGATGGCGCAGATCACCGCCGCTGGCGTGGTGTGGATAGCGCCCTCGCCGCAGCCCTTGGCGCCCAGCGGCGTGAAGGGCGATGGCGTCTCCACGGCCACCTTCTTCGGAAAGGGGACTTCGTGAATCGTGGGCATCAGGTAATCCACAAAGGTGGAAACCAGGGGCTGGCCGTTGTCGTCATAGACATATTCTTCCAACAGGGCGGCACCCACGCCCTGGGCCACGCCCCCCTGAATCTGACCGTCCACGGTAGTGGGGTTCAGCCGGGTGCCACAATCGTCGGCGATGAAATACTTGAGGATTTTCGTTGTCCCCGTTTCACGGTCGATTTCCACCATCACCACATGGGTGGCGTTGGCCGCCGTCAGGTAGGATTTGCAGCGCCCCTGGTCGTCGGGTTCCGTGCGGTCGGCGGCGGTCCAGACGTAGGTCGCTTCCGGGCTGGGCTCCATGCCCGATGGCAGCAGATCGCTGCGGGAGAGCATGGTGGCTGCCACCTGGGGCGCCGGCATCCGCCGCTCGGGGGCGGACCGAACCACCAAGTCGCCGTTTGCCAAGTCGATATCCTCCACCGGCGCCTGCAGCAGGACAGCGGCCACCTGGCAAAATTTTTCCTTCAGCTTGCCGCAGGCCCCCAGGATTGCGCCGCTCAGGGAAACGCCGAGGCGGCTACCGCCAGGGCCGTAATGGGGGGGCGCCGTACCGGTGTGGGCATATTCCACCTGGACCTGTGCCATGTCTACGGCAAAGTAATCTGCAATCAGCTGGGCCGCCAGGGTGTACTGGCCCTGGCCCTCCAGGGTGAAGCCGACCCGCACCGTGATATTGCCCATGATGTCGAAAACAACGCTGACGCCTTCCGGAATGCCGATGCCGGGCATGCCAACGATGGCATAGGCGTTCCAGTCGAAGACGCCGGGCTCCACCGTGCTGACGACGCCGATCCCTACCAGTCGGCCCTGCTCCCGGGCCAGGCGCTGCTCTTCCCGCAACGCGGGGTAGTCGGCCAGGGCCAGCACTTCGTCCAGCACCTTTTCGTACTGCCCGCTGTCGTACTCGTTGCCGCTGGGGATGGTGTAGGGAAACTGCTCGGGACGGATGTAATTGCGGCGGCGGATTTCAGCCGGGTCCAGTCCCAGGTGCCGGGCGGCCAGGTCCATCATGGACTCCAGCACCAAATTATGGGGGGGAGGGCCCATGCCCCGATAGGGGGCCGCAGGCGTCTTGTTGGTGGCCACCAGTTTCAGGTCGTATTGCGCTGCCTCGATCCGATAGCAGCCGGTGAAGGAGGTCAGGGGTTTGGCGGCGGAGATGGAACCGTAACCCTCACCGGTACCACCCAGATCGTCCACCAGCTTGAGTTTGAAGCCGGTGACGGTGCCGTCCGCTTTGACAGCGATGGCAGCCTCGTAGAACCGGTCCCAGGCCTGACTATTGCCCGCAAGCAGGTACTCCATCCGGTCCTCGATGTACTTCACAGGCCGCCCTCCGGCCTTGCGGGACAGCAGGGAGGAAATGTCGGTGCCCCGTGGACCGCCCTTGCCGCCAAAGCTGCCACCGTGGGGATGGCTGATGATGCGGACCTTGTTGGAGGGCAGGTTGAGGGTGGCCGCCCGCCCCAGCGCGATGAAGTTGGCGGTCTGATAGGCGCCACGGCAAGTCAGACTGTTCTGTACCGTATCCCAGTGGCTGATGCAGCCAAACGTCTCTGTTGGGTTGGCGCCCACCCGGTTCCAGCGGAATTTCTCCGTGAACACATGGTCCGCCTCGGCAAAAACCCGGTCCACCTCACCCCATTGGAAAAGGCGGTCCATCATCACGTTGCTGCCCTGCTCCTCGAAGATCAGGGCGCTGTCCGGGGTCATGGCAGCAAAGGGATCGACCACCGGCGGCAGGAGCTCGTATTCCACCTCGATCAGTTCCAGGGCATCCTCTGCCACGTAGCGGCTGCTGGCAGCCACAGCGGCTACCGGCTCGCCGACGAAGCGCACCTTATCCACCGCCAGGCAGTAGGCCCCCCATCCGGCGGGTGCGGTAAAGGCCGGATTGCTCCAGCGCTTGGCATCCTCCCCGGTAAGGACTGCCGCCACACCGGTCAGCTGCTCTGCGGCCCGGGTGTCAACTCGCAGAATGCGGGCGTGGGGGTGGGGGCTGCGCAGGATCGCGCAATGCAGCATGCCGGGCAGGGTGAGGTTGTCGATGAACTCGACGCTGCCCGTGACCAGCCCCGGGTCCTCGATCCGATTGACTTCCCGGCCGATGAAGCGGGGGGAGTCCACCGGCAGTTCGGTGGGCAACTTGGGGATGGAGGTGGACATGGTGATACGGCGCCCTATTTCTTGCTCCGGCCCAGCTTGCGGTTGTCCCAGCTGAAACCGACATCCGGGGTCATCACGATCCAGCGCCAGTTCTTGCCCATGGCGCTGCTTTCGTTCCGGGGCTTGGCGGAGCCGAACCCGCCCTCCAGGTATTTCAGGCCGATGCGATCCCGGACGATGGAGTCCAGGTGGGGATCGGCCTTTTCCTCGTCGGCATTTTCCAGCACTTTCGCCGTGCCCTGGAACATCACACCATTGAGTTCGGGATAGAGTTCGTTCTGGTCCACCATGGCCGAGCAGACGGGGTTGCGGCGCAGGTTCTCCACCTTCTGCCCCCGGGTGAAGGCATAGATTTTTCCTTCCGCCCAGCAATACCAGAGGGGCGTCAGGTTGATCCGAGCCCCCGGGCCGCTGGTGGCCAGGCGGATGATCCATGAATCCGACATCAACTTCTCGATCTGCTCCTGGTCCAGGGCAGCCTTTCCACGTATTTCCATTTTTGCTATTCCCTTTTTGCGTTGGGTTATCGTTTCAGAATCGCGGCGGCGCCATTGCCGCCCAAGCCGGTGCTCTGCATCAGTCCTACGCGGGCATTCGGCACCTGCCGTCCCCCAGCCTGGCCCCGTAATTGCCATGTGATTTCGCAGGCCTGGACCAGGCCCACCGCCGTGCTGGCTTCGCCGAAGCAGGTCAGGCCGCCGCTGGGGTTGATCGGCAGGCGGCCGGTGGGCATGGTCTCGCCCTGCAGCACCATGCGGTCGCTCTCACCGGGAGCGCAGAAGCCCCACTCCTCCGGCCAAGCCAGTTCGTAGTAGGGCGTGTTGTCCTGCAGCTCGATCAGGTCGATATCCTGATGGCCCATGCCCGCCAGTTCCATGGCCTTGCGCACCGCGCTGTCGCATTCGCTGTGCATGAACCGGCCGTCCGCCGGCAATGGTGTGGACACACCCCGCAGCAGGCCGTCCCCAAACAGATTGGTCGCCGCACAGCTGGAAGCCACTAGCACGGGGCTTGCTGTCGCCCGCCGCGCCCGCTCTGCGGAACACAGGATTACGGCCGCCGCACCGTCGCTGACCGGGCAGATCTCGAACAGGCGCAGGGGGTCATTGACCATGGCCGACTTGAGCACCTGCTCCTGGGAGAATTCCTTCTGGAAGCGGGCGTAGGGGTTATGCACGCCCAGTTTGTGGGCCTTGACCACGGCGGCGGCGTAGTGTTCTTCCGTGGTGCCGTAGTCCATCATGCGCCGCTGGGCCAGCAGACCCCAGAACGCGGGCCCGGGCAGGCCTATGCAACGCTGGCGCAGGAACTCCAGGTCGGTTTCGTCCTCCACGCCGGAGGTCTGGATGAAACCGGCTGGCATTTTCTCTCCCCCCACCACCAGCACCATATCGTGCACGCCCGTGGCCACGAGCAGGTGGCCGACGTTGAAAGCGTTGCCCGCCGCGGCGCCGCCGGCGGAGAGGTTGTAGATGGGCAAGCCGGTGCTGCCCATGTCTTCCGACACATCGTTGCCGTTGAGGCCCCAGCCCTTACCGCCGGAGAAGCGGGAACTGCCGGCGGCAATCGCCTGGACCTCATGCCATCTGATCCCGGCATCCTTCAGGGCTTCCGATACAGCGTGACGACACAAATCCTTGATGGACTTGTTTTCCAGTTTGCCAAAGGGGTGCATACCCACACCCAGGACCGCCACGTCTCTCATCGCTCCGCTCCCATTCGTTGAATATCGGATGCCGTCACAGCTGCCGGGCTTTCCAGGTCACCACTTCGACACCGTCCTCGTCCCGATAAAGGGGGGCCAGGACGAGTTCCACCTCCGCCCCGGAGCGCACCTGCCGGGGATCGTCCGCCACGATCTGGGCCAGTACCCGCAGGCCGTCCTGCGTCAGATCGACGACGCCGACGGCATAGGGATTGAAGGGCGCGTCGTATTTGGAAGGCGTGGGCGGCGGAAAATTCTGGATGGTATGGCTCCAGAGCGTGCCTCGGGGACCGAACTGGGCCGGCTCCATCTCGCTGCCGGCACAACCGGGGTTATGGCAATGGGCCGCCGCGGGGAAATAAGGCGTGCGGCACGTCTTGCACCTGGAGCCGGACAGGCGCAGCCCTGTTTCCGTCTCGATAAATAGGCCTTCGACAACCGGTCGCGTTCTGGCTTTCATCTCTAATCTCCCCTCTTCCGCAGATGGACTCATCGATAGCGGGGACGACTTTAGTCTTATCGGCTCAGAACGGAGACCTCCATTTGGAGGTAGGTATTCTCCAGCCAGACCGGAGGTACTGAGAGACTTGCACCAGGAGCAGCTGGCGCCGAGATCACCCGATAGATGCCACGCTGCTCAAGATCAGGCGCACCAAGGTGGTTTGCCGTGTTGCCCCAGTCTTCAGAAAGATCGAACGTAGGTAGGCCCGTACCGTATTCTTCCTGATTCCCACTTCGGTAGCCGCCTCGTCCAGGCTTAGGCCGCTGGCCAACATCAAAGCCAGGTTCGCTTCCGCGTTGGTGAACCCAAACAGCTGCTTCAATACCGTAAGTGATGGCGCTGCGTTGATATCCGGATCCCGGATGAAAAGCACGACCGACGGGCGCACCCCACCATCCCGTTGCAGGATTGGTCGGACCAGGACACTCAGCTTGGCAGAACCTGATGGCCTACTGATGGAAATCGCGTCTGATGGAATGGTATCTCGGGGTTGACCGTTCCTGGCCAAGGATAGCTCTAGGGCCTGGCGGATGATCTGCTGCAGGTCCCGGTCCTCATGCCCATAACTGGCGTGGAGCCGGTTTCGGCTCAATGCAATGCCGTCGTTCTTGGCTAGAATCCCGTTTGCCACATCATTGCAATGCAGTACGCTCCCCCACTCATCCAGAACCACGGTGCCCACCTGCATCTGGGATACGGTCTGGGCGTAGAAGCTCCGTTCCGATGCGGTGACCTCCAGCCGCGACTGTAAATCAAGAGCTTGCTCGAAATGCGGTAGCAGCATCTGGCAGAGGTTCTTCTCGCCTTCCGTAAAGGCACCTTGCTGGGTGGATCGCGTTATTCTCAAACGGAATTCGGCTCCTCCTTCGACCAGGATATCCGCCCCCAAGATGTAACGGATCTGTTCCGGTTCGACGAACTGCTTGTAGAAGTCGCTGTTCAACCAGTTCTCCACATCGACTACATCATCGATCGAGACGACGCAGTGGGCTGGTAGCCCCACGAAAGGGTCTTTTGAAAAGACTTCGTGCTCGTTGTAGGCGTCCTGGTAAACCTCCGGACCCTGACCCTGGCCCCGATCCCTGACCATGAAAGCCGGTTGCCTGGCGGACGCGGGCCGCAAGACGAAAGTTGTTTTGTTGGCTCGGAGGCAGTCCCGCATCATGGCTGCGGCACTGCACCATGGAACGGATTCCAGAGGACCTTTATAGACGAGCCGGATCAATTCACTGAACTGCTCAAGGTTTACTGGCCAGCCATTGAGGAGTTCCGAACCATTTGCATTAGGAAGAACCTCGCTCGTCATCGCATTCCTCATTCACTCAAGGACGTATGTCCCCCATTAGCGTCGATTATTGTGGTGAGCATGCTTGAAGGGCAAATTTAACATTGCGGGGAAACTTGGCCAAGCATTTCAGTTTTTTAGAACTGAATGCAATCGCGAAGAATAGCCAGATATTTCCTAGGCCCGACAGACTTTATTCCCAAGCATCCAATAACAATTGCAATATTTTGGATTTCCGACAGACTTTGTTTAGTTTTTGCTAATTTCGCTCCCCAATTGAATCAATAAGTTGGAATCACCACTCCCGACAGACTTTATTACTTCCGGTCATTGGCGATCGGTCGGTATCGAAGACAGACAACAGGTTCTCCCGCAGCCACTGATTGTCAGGATCTGCATCCATGGACGCATGCCAGTAGAGGCGGATATTCATCTCTTCCGGCGTGAATCGTCAGCGCGCCAGGGCCAGCCATAGGGGAATGGTGACCATGGCGAGAATGGTGGTGACGGAAATCACCCAGGCCACGGCGGCGCCGTCGCCGTTCATGCGCTGGGCGAGGATGTAGGCGGAGCTGGCCACGGGCAGGGTGGCGAAGATCAGGGTGGTGTCGGCATCCACGCCGGAGAGGTGGAGTAGGGTGTTGGAGAGCAGGGCCACGACGGGCAACAGCAGCAACTTGACCGTCATCAGATAGGCTGCCGCGGGCCGGGCCTGGGGGCTGAGGCCACCACGCAGTCTGAGGGCAGCCCCTACGGACATCAGGCCGAGAGCGATGGAGGCGTCGGAAAGACGGGTGAGGAAGGCTCGCAGCGGCTCCGCCACGCCCAGCCCCAGGCTGCTCCAGATCAGGGCGACGACGGTGGACAGGATCAACGGATTGCGCGCCAGTTCGCGCCAGATGCCCAGCTTGCCGTGGCGGGCCAGCATCCAGACGGCGCTGGCATTGGCGATGGGCACGGTGACGCCGCAGATCAGTCCCATGGCGGCGATGCCAGCGCCGCCGTTGATCTTGGCCGCTACGGCCAGGGCGATGTAGGAATTGAAACGGTAGGCGCACTGGAACAGGGAAGCGAACTGTACCGGGGGCAGGGTGAACAGCCAGCGCGCCAGGAGGCCCAGCAAGATACCGCTGCCCATGATGAGCGCACCGCTGAGGGCGAGGGGTGCAGCACTGGAGAGGCTGACGGTCTGGCGGGTGATGGCGTTGAACAGCAGGGCCGGAAACAGGATGAAATACACCAGTTTTTCCAGTCCGGTCCAGAAGTGGTCACCTAGATGAAAGACGCGCCGCAGCCAGGCGCCTAGGGCGATCAGGGCAAAATCCGGCAGCAGGAGCAGGGCAGTTTGCATGAAACCAGGTGAAGGGGGAAAGCCTGGATATTACGGCTTTCCCTGGCGACGCCAAGCCTTCCCGCCGGTTCCGATGCGGTATTCGCGCTATCGCTGCCGGCGCGGTGGGAAACGCCCTGCCGGCGAATTGCTACCGACAGTTAACCGGCAGGGTCTGCCGGCGCAGCGGACAGCAGCGCTTCCCAGGAGGAGTCGAAGCCGGACTCGCCGTCCGGTTCGGGGAGTGGGGCCATGTCGGCGGCCGAGCGGGGGAGAGAACAGGCCTGCCGCAAGGAAGCACTGCCGGCTCCCGTGCGTTCCGCGATGGTGCAAAGTTCGTCAAGCGTGACCATGATGACCCTCCTTGGGAAAACTCACGGTCCCAGCTTAGGAAACCCCAGCGCATTGATCAACTATTGATCTGATCGCTTCCAGCTATCGCTCCGCCGCACCAGAAAGACCGCCGGATCTCTGCCATGGTCCAGCAGTACGCGGCGCACCCGTTCCTGCCAAAGGGTGCCGAAGCGGCCCTGTTCCTCGGTGCTGGCCAGGCCGCCGAGACAACGCTGCATCAGCGGGGACAGCTCCGGGTCGGCGGGTATCGGGCGCAGGTCGGCAGCCACATCCACCTGGCCACCCCCGTCGAGGCGGGTGTAACGGATCTCCTGGGGTATATCGGCAGCGTAATGGAGCAGGTCGCGGCGGACGAAGCGGCCCGCCAGACCCTTGAAGCCCCCCTCGCCAGCGGCGCCGGTGATCATGCTTACCACGCTAGCCATCACCCCGGTGACGCCGGCTTCGCAGGGGCTGCGGAATTGCACCCGTAGGCCGCCCCGCTCCGGCACCTGGTCCGGGTAGAGGGCATCCAGGGCCAGCACGGTCATCCAGTAGGCGGACGCCACCGTGGGACAGGAGTGGCCGGCCAGCCTGACGGCATCGGGATAGCCGTAGTCGATCAGGCCGCCCTCCGCCGCGCCGAGAAAGTCGGCCAGGGGATCCCGCAGCCGCACCCGGGGCACGGCGTCGAAAAAGGCCGGATAGCCCATGGGCTTCAGGCGGCCTGCTTGACGAAGTCGATCACGATGGCGCCGGGCTCCCGTTGCAGGTAACGGATATCCACGGCGGCGCCGTAGCGATTGTTGAGCTGGTCCAGCAGGGGCAGGGGATCATGGTCGTTGCAGAAACGCATGGTCTCCCCCGGTTGTAGGGCGTCCAGGGCGCCGAAGATGGCGGCATGGCGGAAACGCTTGGCGATACCCCGGGCATCGAAGGGGTAGATGGCGTCGGGGGACAGATGTAGATGGGCTTTGGGGTTCATGGTGATGCTCCTTTGTGGTTGAGGGTGATGGGGTTGGAAATGAAGGGCTAGGAGGATGCCGTGAGGCATTGACCCAGCTCCCGGAGAGATTCCGGTTTCAGCAGGGCTTCGACGGCAACGAACAGTTCCCGCTCCTCGAAGCGGACGTGTTCCCGCAGCGCAATGCCGAAGGAAGCCAATGCGTCGGCATCGCCTTCCTCGACGGCAGCAGCCAGGCGCCGCATTTCGTCGTGCTCGTGCCGGGTTCGTTCAGCCAGAGCCGCGGCGCCGGCTCGCTCCAGGAAAGGCAGTAGAAACCTTTCCTCGGCAAGGAAATGGGGGTTCAGTTCCCGATCGAAGCGGCGCCCCAGGTCTGCCGGGGACAGGGCGCCGGCGGCAATGCGCTGGGCCATGACCAGCGCGCCATGGTGTTCCCGGGAAAGCCCGGCCAGGGCCTCGGTGCGCTTCATTGGCGGCGCCCCCGGATCACGCTGCCGATCATGGTGACGATGAACAGCAGCAGCGCCAGGCCGTTGGCGATGCCGCCGGCCTGGGCCAGATTCAGGCCGGCTCCCAGATCCCCCGCCAGACGGAGCGTCAGGGACAGATGGAGGGCCGCCAGGGGCAGGTAGAACACCGGGTGGTAAGGGATCTTCACTTTCAGCACCGCTGGAAAGATGATCGGGGCGTGGCCGAAGATCATGGAAAAGACAAAGCCCAGGAACACCGTGTGGAGAGAGGCGTCCCGCAGGCCCGGCGCCGGGCTGAGAATTTCCAGCAGGCCCAGGAGGCCGGCCGTTGCCAGCCAGGCGTAGCCGGAGAGCAGGCAGACGGCGATGAAGCGGGTCAGGCCCTGCTGGCGCACGGTGGTCCGGGCGATGTCGTAGCGCAGCAGCCAGAAGGCCAGGCCCAACAGACCCAGGGCGTAGAGGATCTGGCCGGGAACGGGACGGGCCAGACCCAGCGCCGCCGCCAGGGGCAGCAGCCCCGCCAGAACCGCGAATCCCCTTCGCGCCAGCGGCGGCGTGGGCAGCAGGCGGGTCAACTCCAGCCGTTCTCCGGCGATGGTGAGCACCAGGAAACTCATCCACCAGGGTACGGCCGCGACCATGTCGGTGGTCAGCCACCAGACCAGATTGCCGGTCAGCCAGCACAGGGCGGCCAGGGCCAGGGTGACGGTGAATGATGCGAATTGCTGGCGCACTACCTGGAAGCTGGCCACGAACAAGATCGCGGCGGCGAACACAAAGGCTCCCCGGGTCAAGGCTGGAGGCACGCCAGCCAGAAGGAGGAGCCCACCCAGGCCGGCGGCCAGGGGCGCCAGGTAGGCCCAGCCCCTGGCCAGGGCCACGGCCCGTTCCAGGCTGATCACGGTGCCGAGGAAGGCACAGATCATCAGTGCTCCATGACCGCCGGCCTGGGCCAGCACCGGGGCAGGCAAGTCCACGGCAAGCCGGGACAGGCCCGCCAGCACACCAACCACCAGGGCCGCCATGCCCATCAGCAGTAGGGGCAGGCGCAGCGCGGGGGAGGGCGGGAGCAAGCGCATCGTCTTTACCAGCCGAAATGCTGGCGGGCCTCGTCGCTCATCCGGGCCGGTTCCCAGGGGGGCTCCCAGACCAGGTCCACCTGGAGCGGAAAGCCGTCCGGCAGCAGGCGCCGCAGCCGGTCTTCGACCTCCTCCAGGATCATTTCACCCATGGGACAGGCCGGGGAGGTCATGGTCATCTCCAGCCGCAGCTCGTCTGGCGTCAGGTCGATGCTATAGATCAGGCCCATGTCCACGATGTTCATGCCCACCTCTGGGTCCACCACCTCCCGCAGGGCATCGCGCAGGGCATCGGGATCGGGAAGGGAAGCCCCTTCTATTTCTATGGTCATGACAAATTTAAAGCTGTATTATTTGTACAGCTTCAGGCTATCATTGTCCAAAATCAAAAGCAATATATTTTTTGCATCTTAAATCCGCCATGCGCCTGACCACATTTTCCGACTACACGCTACGGGTGCTGATGTACCTGGCCCTGGATCTGGACCACCTAGCCACCATCCCCGAGATTGCGGCGGCCTACGGTATTTCGGAAAACCACCTGATGAAGGTGGTGCATCAATTGGCCAAAAGCGGCGTGGTGGAGTCGATCCGCGGCAAGGGTGGCGGCATCCGCCTGGCACGGCCCCCCGAGGAAATCCGCCTGGGCCAGGTGGTGCGGACCAGCGAGGGCAACGCCCCCATCGTGGAATGCCTCGCCGGCGCGGAAAATACCTGTCACATCACCCCGGCCTGCCGCCTCACCGGCATTCTGGTGCAGGCTTTCAATGCCCTCTACGATTCCCTGGACCAATACACCCTGGCGGATCTGGTGAAGAACCGGAAGACCCTGGCGCCATTGATGTTCAGTCGGCTGGACCGCTGACGGACCCTCTCCGCCGCTGCCGCAACATCACGGCAGCGGGCACAATGGCGGGCGACGCAGCATTGTCGCCATAACAATTACGGAGGAGACGCCATGGCTATGCCAGGCAATGTGAAGATCATCGACCTGATGATGGGCATACCGGGAGAGGACAACAGCGGCTGGTACGCGTTCATCAAGCCCATGCTGATGGACGAGGAAAGCCACAAGCAGTTCAAGATGCCGGCCCAGTACATGTTCAAGGACATTCCCCAGGCCGGCCGGCAGTCCGACTATGTGGCCTATGTGATCGAGCAGATGGACCGCTACAACATCGAGCGTTCCATGATCGGCATCGACGACGGCAACGCGCCCCATCTGGCGGCTCTCAAGCGCCGGCCAGACCGCTTCTTCGCTTCCTACGAGGCCAATCCAAACAAGGGCATGGAGGAAGTGCGGAAGATCCGCCGCCTCCACAAGGAGTACGGCATCAAGGCGGTGACCGCTTTCCCCTCGGGGCTTTGCCCCCAGGTGCCCATCGACGACCGGAAGTGGTATCCCATCTACGCCACCTGTATCGACCTGGACATCCCCATCTGCATGTGCGTCGGCGTGCCCGGCCCGCGCCTGCCCCTGGCGCCCCAGAAGGTGGAGTTGCTGGACGAGGTGTGCTGGTTCTTCCCGGAGCTGAAGGTGGTGATGCGCCACGGGGCCGAACCCTGGGAGAAGCTGGCCTGGAAGCTGATGCTGAAGTACCCCAACCTCTATTACATGACCACTGCTTTCGCTCCCAAGCACTATCCCCAGGAGATCATCAACTTCGCCAACACCCGGGGCGCGGACAAGATTCTCTACGCCGGCTACTTCCCGATGGGGATTTCCCTGGAACGCATCTTCAAAGACATGCCCCACGTGCCCTTCAACGACGACGTCTGGCCCAAGTTCCTGCGGGAGAACGCGCTACGGGTGTTCAAGCTGGAGGGCTGAATCCACCGTTGATCAAGGCGGAATGCGTCATTCCGGCGCAAGCCGGAATCCAGAAAACGGACTGGACACCGGCATTCGCCGGTGTGACGGGTTTGATCAGTGCGCCCCTAGGCATTGTCCTCGAACAGCGCCGAAACGAATTCACCGGCGCTGAAGGGTTGCAGGTCGTCGATGCCCTCGCCGACACCGATGAAGCGCACGGGCTTGGGGCACTGGCGGGAAATGGCGGCCAGTACGCCGCCCTTGGCGGTGCCGTCGAGCTTGGTCACCACCAGCCCGGTGACGTCGATGGCCTTGTCGAAGGCCTTCACCTGGGCGATGGCGTTCTGGCCGATGTTGGCGTCCAGCACCAGCAGCACCTCGTGGGGGCCGCTGGGCTCGGCCTTCTGGATCACCCGCCGCACCTTGGCGATCTCCTCCATCAGGTGCAGCTGGGTGGGCAGCCGGCCGGCGGTGTCGGCCAGCACCACATCGATGCCCCGGGCACGGGCGGCGGCGATGGCGTCGAACACCACGGCCGCCGGATCGCCGGATTCCTGGGCGATCACCGTCACGCCGTTGCGCTCGCCCCAGGTCATCAGCTGCTCCCGGGCGGCGGCGCGGAAGGTGTCGCCGGCGGCCAGCAGCACGCTGTGGCCCTGGCCCTGGAAATACTTGGCCAGCTTGCCGATGGAGGTGGTCTTGCCCGCCCCGTTCACCCCCGCGATCATGATCACGAAGGGGCGGTGGTGCGCCAGGTCCAGGGCTTGCTCCAAGGGCTGCAGCATCTGCTCCAGCAGTTCGCTCAGGGCCTGCTGCAACTGGGCCGGGGACTCCAGCTTGTCCCGCTTGACCCGGGCCTTGAGTTCGTCCAGCAGCCATTGAGTGGCATCCACGCCGCAGTCGGCCATCAGCAGGGTGGATTCCAGCTCCTCCAGCAGTTCGTCGTCGATCCTGGCGCGGCGGAACAGGCCGGAGAGTTTGCCCCCCAGGTTGGCCCGGGTCTTGGACAGGCCGGCCTTGAGGCGCTCGGCCCAGGAAAGTCTGGGGGCCTCGGCGGCGGGGGTTTCCGGCGCGGCAACGGCGTCCGCCGGGGGGGTATCTTTCTTTTTGAAGAAACTCAGCATGGGGAAAACAGTCTAGAGGAGGCCGCGCTATGATGCGCGGCTCGAAAAGCCCAAGTCTAACAAAGCACTGGAACCTTCATGAAAAGACTCTTGCTTTGCGCCGTGCTGCTGCTCTCCGCGACGGTCCAGGCCAATCCCTATGAAACCCGGCTGGCCAACGGCCTGCGCATCATCGTCAAGGAAGACCACCGGGCGCCCACTGCGGTGCAGATGGTGTGGTACCGCGCCGGCAGCATGGACGAGCAGGAGGGTACGTCCGGCGTGGCCCATGTGCTGGAACACATGATGTTCAAGGGCACGAAAAAAATCGCTCCTGGAGCGTTCTCGCGCCGGGTGGCGGCCATGGGTGGCCGGGAAAACGCCTTCACCAGCCTGGATTACACCGCCTATTTCCAGCAGGTGCCAAAGGGCCGGCTGGCGGACGTGATGGCTCTGGAAGCGGACCGGATGGCCAACCTGAAGCTGGACGCCAAGGAATTCGCCTCCGAAATCAAGGTGGTGATGGAGGAGCGCCGCATGCGCACCGAGGACGAGCCCATCGCCAAGGTCCATGAGGCCATGCGGGCCGTGGCCTTTCAGGCCCATCCCTATCACCGCCCTGTCATCGGCTGGATGGACGACCTGGAACACATGAGTTGGCTCGATGCCCGGGGCTGGTATCGGGACTGGTACAACCCGGCCAACGCCTACGTGGTCATTGTCGGCGACGTGGATCACGAGGAGGTGTTCCGCCTCGCCGCCAGGAATTTCGGCGCCATCCGCGCCCAGGCCCAGCCCGGGCGCAAGCCCCGCAACGAGCCGCGCCAGGAAGGGCTGCGCCGGGTCACGGTGAAGGCCCCGGCCAAGCTGCCCTATGTGGCCCTGGCCTGGAAGGTGCCCAAGCTGAAGGATGTGGAAAAGGACCGGGAGCCCTATGCCCTGGAGGTGCTGGCTACTCTGCTCGATGGCCATGATGCGGCCCGTTTCCCGCGCCGGCTGGTGCGGGAGGAGAAGATCGCCCAGAGCGCCGGGGCCAGCTACGGTGGCACGTTGCGGGGCGAGGCCCTATTCACCCTGGACGCACAGCCCGCCGAAGGCCGCACGGTGGCGGAGCTGGAAACCGCCCTGCGGGCCGAAATCACCCGCATCGTCCGGGAAGGCGTCTCCGCCGAGGAACTGGCCCGGGTCAAGGTGCAGACCATCGCCGGCCAGGTCTACAAGCGGGACTCCATGATGGGCCAGGCCATGGAGATCGGCCATGTGGAGGCCAGCGGCTACCACTGGCGCGACATCGATCGGATGCTGGAAAAGATCCGCAGCGTCAGCGCCGAAGAAGTGCAGGCGGTGGCCGCCAAATACTTCGGCGACGACACCCTGACCGTGGCCACCCTGGACCCCTTGCCCCTGGCCCAGGAAAAGCCCCCGGCCGCTCCCGCTCCCCACCGCCATTGATGATGAGCATCGCCATGAAAAAACTC